>DATANT010000495.1:0-9851 GCA_036266115.1 Gemmatimonadaceae bacterium
GTCGGTGGCCGCGAGGAAGCGGCGCGGCTTGGGCTGCGTCTGCTCGATGAAGCGTCCCACGGCGAGTCCGATCGCGGTCGTCGGCTCTGGGCACGCGGCCACCACATCGGCCGGCGGCGTGCCGGGGCGCGGGTCGCCCGACGAGCACGCGGCCACGCCGAGCACGGCGCCCAGCAGTAACCAGTGAGGACGGGGTAGCATTCGTTGAAGGTTGCATCCACGCACCGGTTTGTCGAGTGCGGCGGCCCGATCAATGCAACACGCGAGCACGTCGCTCCGGGCGCGGAGCCGACTCACCCGATCTACTGGAGGAGACTCATGCCGCAGCGGAGCATCGTCCGCGATGGCGTCATCGCGGGGTTGATCGGCGGCGCGAGCGTCGCGATCTGGTTTTTCGTGGTGGACCTCATCGCGGGCCATCCGTTCTACACGCCCGCTGTCCTCGGCGCGGCCGTGCTCAGCATTCTGGGGCCGGGGCAGGACTCCATGGCCTTCCACGTCGCGTTCTACACGGTCTTCCACTTCGCGGCCTTCTCCCTGCTCGGCGTGCTGGTGAACGCGCTCCTGCACGCCGGCGAGCGCGAGCCGGGCGTGTTCATCGGGCTGCTGATCCTCTTCGTCGCCTTCCAGCTCGCCTTCTACGGCTTCACCGCGTTCATCGCCCAGGGCCCCACGTTCGGCGAGCTGGCGTGGTGGCAGATCGGCGTGGCCAACCTGGTGGCGGCCGCGATGATGTGGCTCTACCTGCGGCGCGTGCATCCGAATGCGGGCAAGAAGCTCTCGTTCATGTTGGAGGGCGGGGACGCCGGTCCCCTGAATTCCGGGCAGAGCAAGTAGACCGGAGTGAACGCAGCGGGGGCCGTCGAGACTCGACGGCCCCCGCTGCGTTCACTCCGGATTCCCGATCGCCGTCAGACTCGGAACTCCAGCGCCAGGCTCCGGATCCGCGCCGCCGCCGTCCGCAGCACCTCGGCGGTGGCCGACACCTCCTCGGCCGAGGCCGAGGTCTCCTGGGTGGACGCGGCCACCTCCTCGGCCGACGCGGCGTGGCTCTGGGCCGCGTCGCGCGCCGTGACGATCGCCTGCTCCACGGTGGCGATGGTGTCGCGGTTGTTGTCCACGGTGCGTGACACGTGCGCGGCGGCGGCGGCCACGCTCGCCACCGCGTCCTCGATGCGAGTGAGCGCCGCCGAGGCGCCGTTGGCCACCGTCTCCACATCCTGCATGCGCGTGGTGCCTGCCTCCACCGCCTGCGTGGCGCCCGCCACGCGCTGCCGGATGTTGCGCACGTTCCCGGCGACCTCCTCGGCCGCCTGGGCGCTCTGGTCGGCCAGGCGCCGCACCTCCTCGGCCACCACGGCGAAGCCGCGCCCGGCGTGGCCGGCGCGCGCCGCCTCGATGGCAGCGTTGAGCGCGAGCAGGTTGGTCTGTGAGGCGATGTCCTGGATGACGGCCACGAAGGTGTCGATGGTGCCGGTGGCGTCGCGCAGCGCGCCGATCTCGCGGGCCGAGCTGTTCACCACTTCGCGGGCGCCGAGCAGCGTCTCGATGGCGCGGTTGATCTCGGTGCGCGTGGCGTGCGCCGTGGCGCTGATCTCGTGTCCGGCGCCCTCGCTGCCGCGCGCCGCCTCATCGATGCCGGCCCCCTCCTCGGCCAGCTGACGCACCGCGTCGCTGGCCAGGTTCAGCGCGTCCAGCTGCTGCGCCGCCCCGGTGGCCATCTCGGTCACCGCGCCCGTCACGTGCTGCGTGCTGTCGGCCGCCCCCTGCGCCGAGGCCGCCAGCTCGGCGGACGCGGCGCTCACCTGGTCGGCCTCGTGCTGGACCTGCGCGAGGAGCACGCGCAGCCGGTCGCGCGACATGTCGAGCGAGCTGGCCAGCTGGGCGAACTCCACCGCGCCCGCATGCCACTGCTGGGCGCGCTCCGGGGTGCGCAGGTCCCCGGCGCCGAGTGCCTCCACTTCCTGGCCCACCATCTTGAGCGGCCGGGTGACCGCGCGGAACGTGCTCGCGCCGAAGATGCCCGTCACCGGCACGGCGAGCAGCACCATGACCGCGATGAGCACCTCGCCCAGCTCCAGGTCCCGCCGCATCTGGTCCTCGCGCTCGGTGGCACGGGCCGACGCGTTCATGCGCAGGAGCTCCAGCGAGCGCTCGATGCGGTCCACGTCCATGGTGGTGGTCTGCAGCACGCGGCGGGAATCGGCGCCGCGGCCCACGGCCTGGTAGGCGCGGGCCACCGCCAGCCCCACCTCGATGGAGCTCTGCATGCGGCCGATCTCCTCCAGCTCCTGCCGCTCCGCGGCGGCCAGGATGGGCAGGGTGATCGCCTCGCGGCGGAGCGCGTCGGCCTCCTCCATGAGCGCGAGGTAGCGCGCCTCGTCGGCCTCGGCGCCGGTGTTGAGGTGGCGCATCCCGCCCACGATCTCGCGCAGGATGGTGGTCACCGTGCGCTGCACCACGTCGTACTCGTCCCGGAGCTGGGTGACCGCCACGCGGCTGCGCTCGTTGGTGCGGAGCAGCATGACGTACGACAGCAACCCCGAGAGCGAGAGCAGGACGATCGTGCTGACGAAGCCCACCACGAGGCGGGCGCGGATGGAGCGGAACCCCACCGAGCGGACGGCGAGGTTGCGGTACGGGGTGGCGTGGAGGGGGATCATTCCTGCCCCACCGTGGCGATGACGACCGGCTTGTCCACCACGTCGTGCTGCTCGTCGAAGGCGATGCGGCCGGCCACGCCCTCGAGCGCGTCCTCGCCCCGGCCCACCTGGGCCAGGTAGTCGCGCACCTTGCGGCGGTCGGGTCCTACCTTCTGCACGGCGCGGCCAATGAGCAGCGCGGCATCGTAGGCCAGGGCGGCCCGCTGGTCGGGCGGCGCGCCGAACCGGCGCTGGTACGCCTGCACGAAGTCGCGGCCCTCCCTGGTGGTGACCAGGCGATGGTCGAAGAAGGCGGTGTACCGCGCACCGCGGAACTCCGCCGGCTTCTCCTCCAGCCCCGAGGTGGCGTCGCCGCCGATGAACTGGATGTTCGCGCCGGCGGCGCGCACGGCGCGGATGGCCAGCTCGGCGTCTTCCACGCTACCGGGAAAGAGCAGCACCTCGGCGCCCAGCTGCTTCATATAGAGCGCGTAGGCCGCCCACTCGGTGACGCCACTGAGGTACGGGTCGCGCTGCACCACCGTGCCGCCGGCCAGGCGGTAGGCGGCGGTGAACGACTTGGTCCAGTCGCGGCCGTAGGAGTCGTTGCGATAGATCACCGCCGCGCGGCGCGCCCGGAGCGAATCCACCACGTAGCGGGCGACCGCCTCGCTGGCCGTGATGTCGGTGGGGCAGACGCGGAAGATCCAGTCGCTCTTGCCGGTGAGCGACGGGCTGGTGGCGGTGGGCGAGACGGCGGCCACGGCGTTCGCACCGTCGTGCTCTGCGTCCTCGTAGACCGGCGTGGCCTCGAGTGTGCTGCCGCTCTCGGGGTGGCCCACCACGGCCACCACGCCCAGGTCGTCGCGCAGCTCGGTGGCGATCTGTACGGCGCTGCGCACGTTGGGCGCGGCGCGCCGCAGCGCGAAGGGTTTGCCGGTGCCCTGCTCGGCGTTGAGCCGCTCGATGGCCAGCTCCACGCCGTCGTAGATGGACTGCATGCCGGGCCGCTGCGGATCGAGGGCCACGCCAATGGCGATGGCGTCCTTGGTCTGGCGGGCCGAGGTGGCCACCGTGGTGGAGTCGCCGCCCGACGCCGCGACCTGGGCGGCCCGGCCGTCGCCGCAGGCGGTCAGCAGACCCGCCGCGAGCAGGCACGTGAGCGCGCCAACGGGCCGGTGGCCGGCCGCCCGGCGCGGCGCGTGGACCGAGTCGTGCGTGCTCGCGGGGTGGAATTCGCCGGCCAGCGGGCGTGAGTGCGGCATGGCGCCGGCGCGCCGGCGGCTCGGTGCGGTGAGCGGATGGGTCATGGCGGCTGGACGGGTCCGACCGGGGCGGGACGTGAAGGGGGCGTGGCCACCGAGAGTGGACGGCGCGCGCGGGTGCTCGTGGGTGCTCGTGGGTGCTCGCGCGTTCGGGCGCGGGCGTTCGTACGATCGAAGGACGAGCCCCTCGCGCGTGCCGTCACGGCCAGCGCGCGATTCCTGAGTGATGCCGTCGGCATTTCGCCGCCCACGTGGAATTCCGCGGCATTCGCACGGGTTTTCGCGCCGGCGCGTGCCGCCGCGCGCAGCGCGGGTGGCCGCGGGTTGCTTTGACCGCCGGGGGTCGGGTATGTTGACGGGTACCTTCCAGTTGGGCCGGCGCCCGCCCCGGGCTCCGAGCAGACCGTCGCTTACAGGATCTGGGATGACTCGCACTCACCGCCCGCGCAAGCTGCTCGCGGCCGGCGGCCTTGCCGCGCTCATACTTGCCCTTGCCGCGTGTGGCCAGGACTACCCGAACTCGACGTTCAACCACCACACCGAATACAACACGCTGATCGACGCGTTGTGGGACAAGCTGCTCTTCTGGGGCACGGTGGTCTTCGTGCTCGTGGAGGCGCTGCTGGTGTACGTCATGTTCAAGTACCGTCGGCGCGAAGGAGGTCCCGCGCCGAAGCACGTGCACGGGAACACCACGCTCGAGATCATGTGGACCGTGGCGCCCGCGCTGATCCTCGTCTTCATCGCCGTGCCCACGGTGCAGACGATCTTCCGCACGCAGGCCAAGGCCGCGCCGAACTCGCTGGAGGTGGAGGTCATCGGCCACCAGTGGTGGTGGGAGTTCCGCTACCCCCAGTACGGTATCGTCACGGCCAACGAGCTCTACCTGCCCATCGGCCACACGGCCAACTTCACGCTGCGCACGCGGGACGTGGTGCACAGCTTCTGGATCCCGCAGATGGGGGGCAAGCGCGACCTCATCTCGTACAACAAGCCCAACTACGTCTGGTTCACGCCGGACTCCGCGCTCGCCAGCTCGGCGTGGAACGGCTTCTGTGCGGAGTACTGCGGCGCGTCGCACGCCAACATGAAGTTCCGCGTCTTCACGGTGACGCCGGCCGAGTTCCAGGCCTGGGCGCAGCACCAGAAGACGCCGGCCGCCTTTGGCGCGGTGGCGGGCGCGACGCCGCACAGGGCGCCGGGCGCCGACACCACCCCGCCGCCCCCGCCTCCGCCGCAGCTGGCCGCGGTGCAGCCGGCCGCCGGGTACATCTCGTTCCCGCGCGAGAAGATGGACGTCGCCATGGTGCCCGCCACGCCGACGCCCGAGGGGCTCACGTTCCCGGACAATCTCGTGGGTGATGCCGAGCGGGGGCGACAGATCTACTCGTCGCAGTCGTGCATCGGCTGCCACGCGATCGCCGGCAACCCGGTGTCGTTCTCCGAGATCGGGCCCAACCTCACGCACGTCGGCAGCCGCACCACGATCGCCGCGGGGCTCTTTCCCAACGACACGCGACATCTCGCGCTCTGGATCAAGAACTCCCGCGCGATGAAGCCGGGCAGCATCATGCCGACGATGGGCAAGAACCAGTACGACCCGATCACGAAGACTCGCCTGACGATCGGCCTCGACGACCAGCAGATCGCTGACGTGGTCGCGTACCTCCAGGCGCTCAAGTAGCCGCAACCGCGACGGACTCCGGAGACTCACGATGGCAACCACCGCCGCAGCTCCAACTTACGCAACGCCGACGGCCCATGAGCCGACGGGCGTGTGGAGCTGGCTGACGACCGTCGATCACAAGCGGATCGGCGTCATGTACCTGTACACCTCGCTCTTCTTCTTCGTCTTCGGCGGGCTCGAGGCGGTGGTGCTCCGCATGCAGCTCGCCGGCCCCAACGGCCGGCTGGTCTCCGCCGAGATGTACAACCAGCTGTTCACGATGCACGGCACGACCATGATCTTCCTGGCCGTCATGCCGTTGTCGGCCGTGTTCTTCAACTTCCTGATCCCGTTGCAGATCGGGGCGCGCGACGTGGCGTTCCCGCGGCTCAACGCGTTCAGCTACTGGGTCTATGCCCTCGGCGGCGTGTTCATCACGCTGCCCATCTTCTTCATGCTCGCGCCCAATGGTGGGTGGTTCGGCTACGCGCCGCTCTCCACCAACCAGTACTCGCCGGGCCTGAACATGGACTTCTGGGTGCTCGGCCTGCAGATCCTCGGCATCTCGTCGCTGGCCGCCGGGTTCAACTTCATCACGACCGTCATCAACATGCGCGCCCCAGGGATGAACCTGATGCGCATGCCGATCTTCACCTGGATGGCGTTCATCACCCAGTTCCTGATCGTCCTCGCCTTCCCGGCGATCACGATCGCGCTGGTGTTCCTGCAGTTCGACCGCTTCTTCGGCACCACCTTCTACGAGACGGTGGCGGGCGCGGACCCGCTGCTCTGGCAGCACCTGTTCTGGGTGTTCGGGCATCCCGAGGTCTACATCCTCATCATGCCCGCCTTCGGTCTCGTCTCCGAGGTCATCCCGGTCCACTCGCGCAAGCCGCTGTTCGGCTACCCCGTGATGGTGTACTCGGGGATCATGATCGGCATCCTGGGCTTCGGCGTGTGGGCGCACCACATGTTCGCCGTGGGCATGGGTCCCATCGGGGACACCGTGTTCTCGCTCACCACGATGCTCATCGCCATCCCGACGGGCGTGAAGATCTTCAACTGGGTGGCCACCCTGTGGGGTGGCAGCATCCGGTTCACCACGGCCAACCTGTTCGCCATCGGCCTCGTCTCGCTGTTCACCATCGGTGGCATCTCGGGCGTGATGCACTCCTCGCCGCCCGCCGACCTGCAGCAGACGGATACCTACTTCGTCGTCGCGCACTTCCACTACGTGCTCTTCGGCGGATCCATGATGGGCATCTTCGCGGGGATCTATCACTACTTCCCCAAGATGTTCGGCCGCCTGATGAACGAGCGGCTCGGCCACTGGCACTTCTGGGTCAACTTCGTCGGCATGAACCTCACCTTCTTCCCGATGCACTTCTCCGGGCTGCTCGGGATGCCGCGCCGTATCTACACGTACGACTCGGCGCAGGGGTGGGACACGTTCAACATGATCTCCACGATCGGCTCCATCATGGTCGCGGTGGCCACGCTGTTCTTCATCTACAACTTCTTCAAGAGCCGCCGGTCGGGCCCCATCGCGGGCAATGATCCGTGGGGCGGCGCCACGCTCGAGTGGTCCATCCCGTCGCCGCCGCCGGACTACAACTTCCAGACGCTGCCGCACGTGACCTCGCGCTATCCGCTCTGGGACATCACGTCGCCGGAGATGACGGCCGACGTGCCCCACACGCCGAGTCACGGCAAGGGGGACGGCCAGGCGGACGACGGGATCCACGTGGAGCACGGGTATCCCACCGCCAGGGAGCTCGGCATCCCGATGCCCAACCCGAGCATCAAGCCGCTCATCGTCGCGTTCCTGATCGTGGTGATGTTCGGCAGCCTGATCTTCCTGCACGTCGGCCACAAGCCTCTGGCCCAGATCGTCGGCATCGGCAGCGCGATCGCGATGGCCATCGTGCTCGTCAGCTGGCTGCTGACTCCGCTCGAGGACGAGCACTAGCGCGACGGGGCGTCGGGTGTCGCGCGCGAGGCCGGCAGGCTCCCGCGCGGGACACCCGACATCCGACACCAGATACCCGACTTGATTCGGAGACCTTCCAGTGGCTCATAGCTCTGCCGTCGGCGTCGCGGCTCCCCACGCCGGCCATCACCACCACACCTCGACCGGCCTCGACAACCGGAAGATCGCGATCTGGGCCTTCATCGGCTCCGAGTGCATGCTGTTCGCGTGCCTCATCGCGACCTACCTGATCTACAAGGGCCGGAGCATCATCGGGCCGTTCCCGCACGAGACGTGGGTCAATCCGCAGACCGGTCAGACGGTGCAGGGGATCCTCGACATCCCCGTCACCTCGGCGTCAACGTTCGTGCTGCTCATGTCGTCGCTCTCCATGGTGCTCGCGCACAACGCGGTGGTCCACCGCCGCCAGCCGAAGACCACCACGGCGCAGCGCATCCTGGGCTCGTCCAAGCTCTGGCTGTTCATGACCGCACTGCTCGGCGTGGGCTTCCTCTGCTTCCAGGCCTACGAGTTCACCGCGTTCGTGCACGAGGGGCTCAAGCTCAGCACCAACCTGTTCGGCTCCTCGTTCTTCACCCTCACCGGTTTCCACGGCGCGCACGTCACGGCCGGCGTGCTCTGGTTGCTCATCCTCCTCGCCATCGACATGAAGCGGGGGCTGCAGCCCGAGGACGCGGCGAGCGTGGACATCGCCGCGCTCTACTGGCACTTCGTGGACGTGGTCTGGATTGCGATCTTCACGTTGGTGTACCTGATCAGGTAACGAGGATTCCATGGCGCAGCATACCAGCGTGTCCGGTCACACGGCCGAGGCGGCCCACGAGGCCGAGCACCACCCCACGTGGCAGACGTACGTCAAGATCGGCGTCCTGCTGACCCTCATCACGGCCGTCGAGGTCTCGGCGTACTACATCCCGGCATGGGAGACGTCGCGCATCTACGTCCCGTCCATGCTGATTCTCTCGGCCATCAAGTTCATCATGGTCGTGGCGTTCTACATGCACCTGAAGTACGACGCCAAGATCTTCCGCGCGCTGTTCACGGGGCCGCTCATGCTGGCGATGATCACCATCATCGGGCTACTCTTCCTGTTCGGCCAACTGTCCATCCATCTCGGCATCACGTGAGCCAGTGGGTGAGCGGGTCGTGACGCCGGCGCTGGCTCAGGTGCAGGCGGTCGCGGACTCCGGGTGGACCCTCGCGGCCATCCACCCGGGCGCAGTGGTCGGAGTGGCGGCACTGGCAGGTTGGTACCTCTGGCACGCCCACCGGGGAGCGGCTCACACGCCCGCTCCGGTGGGCGTGCCCGCGTCCGGCCCCGGTGCACCGCCGCGCGCCACGCCCACCGTGCCGCAGCGCGTGTCGTTTGCGGCCGGGCTGCTCGTGTTGCTCGCCGCGCTCAGCGGGCCGCTGCGCGACCTGGGCGACCGGTTCCTGGCGAGCGCACACATGCTGCAGCTCCTGCTGCTCGCCCTGGTCGCGGCGCCGCTCCTGCTCTTCGGCGCTCCCGGGTGGATGCTGCGCCCGCTGCTCGCCCGGCGTCCGGTGGCGGCCATGGCCCGCGTGCTCACGCGGCCCGCGGCCGGCTTCGTGTCGTTCAGCGGGGCCATGATCGGCTGGCACCTGCCGGTGCTCCACAACCTGGCGCTGGCCCACCCGGCGGTGCACGCGCTGCAGCACCTCACCATCCTGGGCACCGCGCTGCTCATGTGGTGGCCGTTCCTCGGCTCGCTGGAGGAGCTGCCGCGGCTCGCCTACCCGGGGCAGATGCTCTACAGCTTCCTGCTGTCGCTGCCGGTCACCCTCGTGGCGATGAGCATCGTGCGGGCCGAGGACCTGCTGTATCCGGCCTACGCGCTGGCGCCGCGGGTGTGGGGACTCTCGCCGATGACGGACCAGGACGTGGCCGGCATCATCCTGGGAGTACCGGGCGTGCTGTTCTTCTACGGCGTGCTGTCCGTGGCCTTCTTCCGGTGGTCCCAGCTGCAGGCGGACGATCCACCCGGCCCGCCCCGCGCGCCGAGCGGCGCGCACGGCTGACCCGCGCGCGATCCAGCGCCAGCACACGAACGACGAAGCGCCGAGCGGCGGGACCCACCCGCGCTCGGCGCTTCGCGCTTCTCGGGCCGGGCGCACCGGCCGGATCCCGGCCGGTGCGCCCCACGCGTCCTACTCGCCCGTCATCGCGCTCGGATCGAGCAGCCGGTCCAGCTCCTCGCGCGTCATCAGCCCGCGCTCCCCGACGATCTCGTAGACGCCCCGTCCGGTGGCGAGCGCCGTCTTCGCGA
>DATANT010000496.1:0-8446 GCA_036266115.1 Gemmatimonadaceae bacterium
GACCTGACGTTCTTGCCGTAAGGGTCACCGTAATAGTCATCGCCATGCTTGTGGAGATGCGTATGGACACTTCCCAGGACGGTGAGGCTGGAATCACCCTGCAGGCTCAGCGGATCGACGATACCCACCTTGCACCGACTAGCGGACGACGTCACGTAGAACCTGACGGCATGTGAACATCACCTCGCGGACCTCCACGCGAGCACGGGACACGATCGAACAGCCCGCCACGCCCGCCATCGACTCAGCGACGCAGCGTTCCACGCCGCACGATCCGGCACAGTCGAGCGAGCGCGCCGTTGCCGATCCCTCGTCGACGAGATGACCAGAAGCCAGAAGGGGTGGTGCCGGCTTCGGCACCACCCCTTCGACTACCAGCTGCTGATCGCTCAGTAGCTTACTGGCAAACCGGGGCGCCTTCGACCGTCGCCGGGGCGACCGCCGTGGATCCGCCACCGAAGATCGTGCAGGTCTTGAGCGGCGCCTGGGTATGCACCGCGGTCGCGCTCCAGCCCATGCCGACGCCGGGGATGATCGTCACCGTCACGCCCTCGGTCGGGGCATAACCCTGCGCCGGAGCGGCGGAGGTGGCGACGCCGGCGAAGTACGCCGTGTTGTCCGCGAAGTAGCCTTCCTGCGCCGACACCAGGTTACGGAGGTCCGTCTTCATGGCGGCGAGATACGCCTTCTCCTTCGTGTTCGCGAACTTCGGAATCGCGATCGCGGCCAGGATGCCGATGATCACGACGACGATGAGAAGCTCGATGAGCGTGAAGCCCTTGCGCTTGTTCTGCAGCATGCTGCCTCCTGAGGAGTGGTGCGGTGGATCGAGTTGGATGTCGATCGCGGGGGAACCTACCGTGTTGCTCTACAGACTTCCGACCCGGTGAAAGGCAACGTGCGGACCACGGCGGCGCGCACGAGGCAAGACGTTGATGCTGCGCGGGTTGGCGCGAAGCGTCGCACACGCGCCACGTTCGGCGAGCCTCGCATTCTGCATCGGGCGTTGCAGCTTGCCGCGTGGAGCGCGCGGCACACCGGCGGAGTGTGGCGCGAGGGCCGCACGAGTGCGTGAGCGCATGCCGCGACGTGGGCCGAACATGAGTGCGCGGGCAGCGTCGAACGGCATCGAACGAGCGCGGGGAGGAGCGGGAGGCAGGAGGTGGAGTGCGGACCACGGGGCCGGGGTTCAGGGGTCGAACGGCCGCGAGGGAGAGCGATCCCGACACTCGCTCACTGCGCTCGCTCCTGCGGGATGACACCCTGGGCTGGCATCCCATTCGGCCGCGCTCCGACGGGAGGACACCCTTGACTGGCATTGCCCTCGGCCGCGCTCCGGCGCGATGACATCGTGCACCCGCTTCCTGCCCCCAATCTCCTGCCCTACACCGCCATCCCGTATCGCGCCAGCTTGCGGTGCAGCGTGCTCGGGTCGATGCCGAGCACGTCGGCGGCACGCGTCTTGTGCCCGCCCTCGTTCTGCAGCACCCAGGTGATGTACGCCCGCTCGATCACGTCCAGCGTGGGGTTCACGGCCTCACGCTCGGCCACCAGCGGCTCGGAGCGGCGCTCGACGACCCGCCCCGGCAGCGCGGACGGCTCGATGACGTCGCCCGAGGAGAGGATCACCGCGCGCTCCAGCGCGTTCTCCAGCTCGCGCACGTTGCCCGGCCACGCATACGCCTGCAGCGCCTCCAACGCCTCAGCGCTCAGGCGCCGCGGGCCGCCGTCCGGCGTCGTGGTGCGCGCGAGGAAGCTGGTGGCGAGCAGCGGGATGTCGTCCGGCCGGTCGCGCAGCGGGGGCAGGTGGATGTTGATGACGTTCAGCCGGTAGTACAGATCGCCACGAAAGCCGCCGCGCTTCACCTCGTCCTCGAGGTCGCGGTTGGTCGCGGCCACGAGCCGCACGTCGATGGGCTGCGCGTCGGTGGCGCCCACCGGGATCACCTCGCGGTGCTGCAGCACGCGCAGCAGCTTCACCTGGGTGGCCGGGGTGGTCTCCCCGATCTCGTCCAGGAAGAAGGTGCCGGTCGCGGCGGCCGCGAAGAGGCCCGACTTGTCGCGCACCGCGCCGGTGAAGGAACCCTTCACGTGGCCGAAGAGCTCACTCTCCAGCAGCCCCTCCGGCAGCGCGCCGCAGTTGATGGAGGCGAAGGGGCCGTCGACGCGCCCGGAGAGGTCGTGGATGTAGCGCGCCACCACTTCCTTGCCGGTACCCGACTCGCCGGTGACGAGCACGGTGCTCTCGGTGGGCGCCACGGTCTCGGCCAGCCGCAACACGTCCTGCCAGATGCGGCTCTTGCCCACCGGCTCGTTGCCGCCGGTGCGCGCCGTGCGGCGGCGGATCTCCTGCTTGAGCGTGTGGTTCTCCGCGCGCAGCCGGCGGTGCTCCGCGGCGCGACGCAGGATGGCCACCAGCTCGTCGTTGCGGAACGGCTTCTGGATGTAATAGAAGGCGCCCTCGTTCACCGCCTGCACCGCCGACTGCAGCGTGGCCTGCGCGGTCATGAGGATCACCGGCGTCTCGGGGGAGTGCGCGCGCACGTGGGCGAGCACCTGCACGCCGTCCAGCCCGGGCATGCGGATGTCGCTCAACACGATGTCGGGCTCGTGCTCGGCGAGCGCCTCCAGGCCGGCGCGGCCGCCCTGCGCCACCACCGGCACGAAGCCCTCGTTGCGGAGCAGGATCCTGAGCGTGTCCAGGATCCCCATCTCGTCGTCGATCACGAGCACGCGCGGCCCGCTACCCGGTCTGTCGCTCACTCCGCTCTCCCGTCGTCGGTTTCGTCGCTGCCCATGATGTCCGCCAGACGCGCCGGCAGCAGCACCGTGAAGGTGGTGCCGCTCCGCCCGCCCTCCTGCTCACTGTCCACGAAGACGAGCCCGCGGTGCGCCTCGATGGCGCGGTGCACGACCGGCAGGCCGAGCCCCGTGCCGCCCGGCTTGGTGGTGATGAACGGATCGAACAGGCGGTCGCGCACCAGCGGGTCGATGCCACTCCCGGTGTCGCTCACGCGCACCATCACCGCGCCGCGCTCGAACGCCAGCCCGGCCGGCACGTGGTCCTGCGCCAGCTCCGTGACGTCCACGCGAACGCACCCGCCCTCCGGCGTGGCCTGCACGGCGTTGAGCGTGAGGTTGAACATGGCCCGGTGCAGCAGGTCCTCGTCTCCCTCGATGACGAGCGAGCCGTCGGGTGTGGCACAGTGCACCTCCACCCCGGCACGGCGGTCCGGGTGGGCGCCGGCCAGGCTCACCGCCCCGCGCGCGATGGCGGCGACGTCCACGGGATCGATGCGCGTCACGCGCACGCGCGCGAAGTCCAGGAACTCGGAGAGCAGCCGGGAGAGCCGGTCGCTCTCGCGGACGATGAGCCCGGAGAGCACGCGCTCGTCGTCGCCGGCCTGCGGCATGCGCGCCAGCTGCTCCACCGCGCTCCGGATGGACGCGAGCGGGTTCTTGATCTCATGCGCGAGCGATGCGGAGAGTGCGGCGACGGCCTCCAGCCGCTCCGCGCGCAGGTGCAGCGCCTCGAGCCGCTTGGACGAGGAGAGGTCCTGGAAGATGGCCGTGATGGTGACGCCGGTGCCGCTCCCGTCGCCGTCCGACACCGTGGTGGTCACGCCCACCGGGAACGCGCGTCCGCCGGCCGTGATGGTGCCCTCCGCCCGCACGGTGCGGCGGCCGGCCGTCACCGCGCGCTCCAGCGCGCCGGCCAGCGCCGGCGACACGGCGGCGATGCGCGGGAGCACCAGCTGCCCCATGCTCCGCCGCAGGTCCAGCCCCAGCAGCGCCGCCGCCGCGGGGTTGGCATAGAGCAGGTGGCCGTGCCGGTTCACGGTGAGGATGCCGCTCCGGATGTTGCGCAGGATGTCCACCGCCTCCAGCCGCACCTGCGTGAGCTCGGCCACCAGCTCGCGCTGGCCGTGGTTCACCTGCTGCAGCCGCACGCCGATGGCCACGCTGCACGCCGCGACCAGGGCGAACACCGCGAACTGCAGCCATACCAGCGGCCCGTGCTGGGTGGCCAGCAGCATGCCGTCCCCCACGTACAGCACGAGCCCCAGCAGCGCCACCAGCACCGCGCCGCGGCCGGGCAGCAGCAGCGCCGCCACCCCCAGCACCGGCAGGTAGAGCGCGGCGAACTGCGACTCCATGCCGCCCGTGACGTGCACCACGGCGGTGGCGAGCAGCAGGTCCACCACCGCCTGCGCGGTGATGAACGTGCGGGTGAGCGGGCGCCGCGCGATCTCGGAGTACACCGCCGAGAGGGCCGTGACGACGAGCGCGCCGACGCAGGCGACGGAGGCGACGAGCGTGTCCGCCGGCGCCGCCACGCGCCACGCGAACACGGCGGCCGCGAAGATCGCGACCGCCACGACGAGGCGAACGAGGTAGGCCCAGCGGACGAGCCGGGCGGGATCGAGAAGCGCGGTGATGGGAGCGCCGGGGTACGGGAAGCGGGCGTGGGAGAGCGGCCGGCGGCGCCCCCGTACCCTTGGAAACGGCCGCCCGCCGTGGCATTCTCCTGTAGGGTCGGACGATTCAACGTCGAGGGGGTTACCGGGTGGACGCGGACCAAACCGTAACAGTGGGCTCCATCGTGCTGCGCCTGTCGCTGGTGCTGCTGCTGGTGGCGCTCAACGCGTTCTTCGTGGCCGCGGAGTTCGCGCTGGTGGCGGCGCGCCGGAGCAAGATCGACGCGATGGTGGAGGACGGGGACCGGCTGGCCAAGACGGTCCAGACCGCCCTCACGCACCTGGACCGTTACATCTCGGGCACCCAGCTCGGCATCACCCTCGCGTCACTCGCGCTCGGTTGGGTGGGCGAGCCGGCGCTCGCCGTGCTGGTGGACCGCGCGATGGCGGCGGTGGGCGTGAACGTGCCGGCCGGGGCCGCGCACACCACGGCGGGCATCATCACCGCCTTCCTCATCATCACGTTCCTGCACATCGTGCTCGGCGAGCTCGCCCCGAAGTCGGTGGCGCTCATCAAGCCCGAGGCCGTGAGCCGGTGGGTGGCGCCGCCGCTCATCCTCTTCTCGCGCGTGATGTGGCCGTTCATCCATGTGCTGAACGGCACGGCCAACGCGCTGCTGCGCCTCTTCGGCGTGTCGCCGCAGTCGGAGGCGCACCACGTGCACTCGCCCGAGGAGCTCCGGCTCATCGTGATGCAGGCGCACGCCCACGGCACGCTGGACGAGAGCGACTCGGCCATGCTCGCCGGGGTGTTCGACTTCCACGAGAAGAAGGCGCACGACGTGATGCGTCCGCGCACCGAGCTGGCGGCCATCCCCATCGAGGCCACCGAGGCCGAGGTGCGGGAGATCCTGCAGGTGGAGCGCTACTCGCGCTACCCCGTCTATCGCGACTCCATCGACGACATCGCCGGCGTGTTCCTGGCCAAGGACTACTGGCTGCGCGACGAGTCGCTGCCGTTCTCGCTGGAGGCGTTCGTGCGCGAGGCGCTGTTCGTGCCCGACAGCCGGCCCGCCGAGCGCGTGCTGGACGACCTGCGGAAGACGCGCGCGCACATGGCCGTGGTGCTCGACGAGTACGGCGGCACGGCGGGGATCGTGACCATGGAGGATCTGGTGGAGGAGGTGATCGGCGACATCGCCGACGAGTACGACCTGGCGGCGCGCACGGCGATCGAGACGGACGGCGTGCTGGAGCTGGCCGGGTCGCTCTCGCTGGTGGACGCCCGCTCCGACCACCGCCTGCGCATCCCCGAGGGCGACTGGACGACGCTGGGCGGATACGTGTTCTCCAAGCTGGGCCGGCTGCCGCACGTGGGCGACCGCGCGCCGTTCCCCGGCGGCGAGCTGGAGGTGGTGGCGATGGACGGCCGGCGTGTGGCGGCGGTGCGCGTCCATCGGCCCGTGGGCGCGGCCCAGCCGGCGTGACGGACGACCAGGCGCCCACCGCCGACGACGCGCTGATGGTGAACGCGGCGCTCGCCATCCCGCGGCACGAGCTGGAGGCGCGGGCCTCGCGCTCCGGCGGCCCGGGCGGCCAGCACGTGAACACCAGCTCCACGCGGGTGGAGGTGCGCTGGAACGTGGAGCAGTCCCTCGCGCTCACCGACGAGCAGCGGGAGCGGTTGCGCGCGCGGCTGGCGTCGCGTCTGGATGGTGCGGGCTACGTGCGCGTGGTGGCGAGCGACCACCGCAGCCAGCGCCGGAACCGCGAGGCGGCGGAGAGCCGCCTCGCGGAGGTGGTGCGTCAGGCGCTCGTGGTGCCCAAGACGCGCAAGGCGACGAAACCCAGCCGCGCGGCCAAGCGCGCGCGGCTGGAGGACAAG
This sequence comes from Gemmatimonadaceae bacterium, assembly GCA_036266115.1. Lineage (GTDB taxonomy): Bacteria > Gemmatimonadota > Gemmatimonadetes > Gemmatimonadales > Gemmatimonadaceae > DATANT01. The sequence goes on from DATANT010000496.1 coordinate 6,304, forward strand.
AAGAAGCAGAGCGACAAGAAGTCGCGGCGGCGCTGGACGCTCGACTGACCCTCCGGCTCACGTCCCCGCCCCGACCACCCCCCCGCTCCCGTGCTCGTCCCAAAGCTCGTCACCAGCCTCAGAGGCTACACTCGCACCCAGCTCCTCGCTGACAGTTCGGCTGGCGTCATCGTCGGTATCGTCGCGCTCCCGCTCTGCATCGCCTTCGCGATCGCCAGCGGCGTGACTCCGGAGCGTGGCCTCTACACCGGCATCATCGCCGGCTTCCTCATCTCGGCACTCGGCGGCTCGCGGGTGCAGGTGGGCGGGCCCACCGGGGCGTTCGTCGTCATCGTGTACGGCATCGTGCAGCAGTACGGCGTCGATGGCCTCATGGTGGCGACCCTCATGGCCGGCGTCATCCTGGTGGTGATGGGACTCACCAAGATGGGCGGGGCCATCAAGTTCATCCCCTTTCCGGTGACCACCGGATTCACGAGCGGCATCGCGCTCATCATCTTCTCGAGCCAGGTGAAGGACCTGCTCGGGCTGGGGATGGGCGAGGTACCGTCGGAGTTCTTCGCGAAGTGGGCGGCGTTCGGCCAGGCGATCGGGACGATCAATCCGTGGGCAGCGGCGATATCCGTGGCCACACTGCTCATCCTCACGTTCTGGCCGCGAGTGAGCCGGCGCGTGCCGGGGCCGTTCGTCGCGCTCATCCTCACCACCGGGGTCGTGGCGCTCGCCGGCCTGCCGGTGGAGACCATCGGTTCGCGCTTCGGCGAGATCAACGCCTCGCTCCCCAGTCCCTCCCTGCCGAGCGTGACCTGGGGGGAGGCGCGCGCCCTCGTGGGGCCGGCCTTCACCATCGCCATCCTGGCCGCCATCGAGTCGCTGCTCTCGGCGGTGGTGGCCGACGGGATGATCGGCGGGCGGCACCGGTCCAACATGGAGCTGGTGGCCACGGGCGTGGCCAACATCGCGTCGCCGCTCTTCGGCGGCATCCCGGCCACCGGCGCCATCGCGCGCACGGCCACCAACGTGAAGAGCGGCGGCCGCACGCCGGTGGCCGGCATGGTGCACGCGCTCACCCTGCTCCTCGTCACGCTCTTCTTCGGCCGCTGGGCATCGCTCATCCCGCTCGCCACGCTGGCCGGCATCCTGGTGATCGTGGCCTACAACATGAGCGAGTGGCGGGTGTTCCGCAGCGAGCTGCGCGGGCCCAGGAACGACGCGGCGGTGATGGTGGCCACATTCGCTCTCACCGTGATCGTGGACCTGAGCGTGGCGATCGGGGTGGGCATGGTGCTGGCCGCGTTCCTCTTCATGAAGCGCATGAGCGAGGTGACCAACGTGCGCTTCGTGACGCGCGAGTTCACCGAGTCGCCCGACGACCGCGACGATCGCACCGACCGCCCGGGCGACGTACCGCCGGGTGTGGAGATCTACGAGATCGACGGCCCGTTCTTCTTCGGCGCGGCGCAGAAGTTCAAGGACACGCTGGCCGAGGTCTCCCGCAAGCCCAAGGTGCTGATCATCAGCCTGCGCGATGTGCCGTCGATCGACTCCACCGCCCTGCACGCGCTGCAGGACATCGTGCGCCGCAGTCAGGGCGACGGCACGCTGGTGCTGCTGAGCGAGGTACGCGCGCAGCCGCTGGTGGCCATCGGCCGCTCCGCCCTGCTCGACGAGCTGGGCGAGGAGCAGCTGTTCGGGAACATGGACGACGCGCTGGCACGGGCCCGCGAGCACCTCGCCGCGCGGGGGGAGCGGGTGGCGGTGCGGGGGTAGGAGCGGTCGGGGGGCGTCGTGGCGTTCCGCATCGGCGTGCTGGAGCGCTGACCGGCACGAAGGGCGGTTCGTGCTGTCGGCCGGCGGGAGCGTTGACGGACGGCAGGGCCAGTCCATCGTGTCATCCCGCCGGAGCGCTGATGGACGATGAAGCCAGTCAACGTCGTCATCCCGCAGGAGCGAGCGCAGCGAGCGAGTGTCGGAATCGCTCTCCCCGCGCGGCCGTTCGGCCCCGGTCCGCCGGCAACGGCGGCCGGCAGGCACGGCGGAGGCGCATCACGGGACGTGAAGGCGATCCCGACACTCGTGTGCGGCCCTGCGGGCCGCGCTCCGGCGGGATGACAGCGGCTCTGTTGAAACGCGTGGGTTTCTG
>DATANT010000497.1:0-3232 GCA_036266115.1 Gemmatimonadaceae bacterium
CGGCGCTGAAGTCGCTGGGCGGGGAGGGCATCCTGGTGACGCGGATCGAGAGGCTGATGCCATGACGCGCGACGAGAAGCGCGACGAGAAGCGCGACGAGAGGCCCGACCGGCGAGGGACGTCGCGCGGTGGGCCCGGCGACGGCGGGCGCGCCGTTCGCGTGCGCGGCACGCTGGGCGCGCTGGGCGAGGCGGAGCTGGCGCTGCTGCTGGACCGCTCCACGTCGAGCGACGCCGCGGTGCGGGAGCGGACGGCGGCGATCGTGGCGCGCGTGCGCCGCGAGGGCGACGCGGCGCTGCTGGCGCTGGCCGAGGAGTTGGACGGGGTGACGCTGGACGCGCTCGAGGTGCCGCGCGCGGCCTGGGACGCGGCGCTGGCCGCGCTGGACCCGGCGCTGCGGCGCGCGATGGAGCGCTCGGCGCGCAATCTGGCCACCGCGCATGCGGTGCAGCGCCCGGTGGCCAGCGAGGTGGAGACGGAACCCGGCGTGACGGTGGGCCGGCGGCCGGACGCGCTGCGCCGCGTGGGCGTCTACGCGCCCGGCGGCCGGGCGGCGTACCCGAGCTCGGTGCTGATGGGCGTGGTGCCGGCCCGCGTGGCCGGGGTGGAGGAGATCGTCGTCTGCTCGCCCCCCGGCGCGAACGGCCTGCCGAGCGCGGTGGTGCTGGCGGCGGCGGCGCTGGGCGGGGCGCACCGCGTGTTCGCGCTGGGCGGCGCCGGCGCGGTGGCGGCCATGGCCTACGGCACCGAGACGGTGCCGCCGGTGGACCGCATCGTGGGCCCGGGCAACGCGTACGTGGCCGAGGCCAAGCTGCAGGTGAGCGGCCAGGTGGGCATCGACGCGCCGGCGGGACCCAGTGAGCTGCTGGTGATCGCCGACTTCACGGCGGATCCGGCGCTGGTCGCGCGCGAGCTGCTGGCCCAGGCCGAGCACGACCCGCGGGCGTGCGTGGTGGCGGTGGCGGTGGGGGAGGAGCTGGCCGCGGACGTGGAGACGGCGGTGCTGCGGCTGCTCCCCACGCAGGCGTGTGGAGAGGTGGCGGCCGAGGCGCTGCTGGCGCGCGGTGCGGTGCTGGCGGCGCGGGACTACGACGAGGCGGTGACCTTCGCCAACCTCTACGCGCCGGAGCACCTGCTGCTCGTGGTGGCGGACGCGGACGCCCCCGGCCTGCTGGCGCGGCTGCGCAACGCGGGCACGGTGTTCGTGGGAGCGAGCGCATCGGTGGCGTTCGGCGACTACATGACGGGCGCCAACCACGTGCTGCCCACCGGGGGGCTGGCGCGCTCGTACTCGGGGCTGGGGACGCTGGACTTCATGCGCTGGACCACGTACCAGCGGGTGACGCCGGCGGCGGCGGCGCGGCTGGCCGGGGACGTGGCGCGGTTCGCGGAGAGCGAGGGGCTGCCGGGGCACGCGGCGGCCGCGGGGTGGTGGGGGGAGGGGGGTGGGGCGGTGGGCGGGGGGCAGGGAGCGGCGGGTGGCGATCGGGGATCGGCGGACAGCGATCGGGGTGGGCGAACGGGTGCCGGCGCACGGGGGGCCCCCCCCGAACGGCACGATGCCGCCGGCCCGCCAGCCGACCATCATCCATCCCCCGCGTCCCGGACCCCATCGCCCCACCCCGACCCCGACGCCCCGGCCGCGCCGGAGCCCCGCACCCAGACCCCCGACCGCCGTCCCTCATGACCGCCACGCGCGCCAGCTACCGCGGCATCCCGCTCTACGCGCCCGATCGGGCACCGTGCCGGGTGGACCTCTCCGACAACACCAACCTCTGGGGCATGCCGCCGGCCGCCGAACGGGCGCTCCGCGACGCCACCGTGGCCAGCGTCACCCGCTACCCGGCGCTCTACGCCGACGCGCTCAAGCGCGAGCTCGCCGCCTACCTCAGCGTGGCGGCGGAGTGCGTGGTCACCGGCTGCGGCTCCGACGACGTGCTGGACTCCGCGCTGCGCGCCGTCGCCGCGCCCGGCGAGCGGGTGGCGTTTCCCGACCCGTCGTTCGCCATGATCCCCATCTTCGCGCGGCTGAACGGGCTGGAGCCCGTGGCCGTGCCGCTCCGCGGCGGCACCGCGCTGGACGCCGACGCCATGCTCGCCACCGGCGCGCGCGTCATCTATCTCTGCTCGCCCAACAACCCCACCGGCAATCGGCTGCAGGCGGACGCCGTGGAGCGCGTGGTGCGCGAGGCGCCGGGCGTGGTGATCCTGGACGAGGCCTACGCGGAGTTCGCCGCCGCCAACCACCTGGCGCTGCTCGCGGGCTCCGACCGGGTGCTCGTCGTGCGCACGCTGTCCAAGGCGTTCGGCCTGGCGGGGCTGCGCATCGGCTACGCCGCCGGCGCCCCCGAGCTGGTGGCCGAGGTGGAGAAGTCGCGCGGCCCGTACAAGGTGAGCAGCGTGGCCGAGCGCACCGCCGTCGCGGCGCTCGGCGACGGGCTGCCGTGGGTGCGCGAGCACGCGGCCCTGGCGATCGCCAACCGCGCGCGGCTCGTTGGCGAGCTGCAGGCGCTCGGGCTCCGGCCGCTGGCGTCCGACGCCAACTTCGTGCTCGTGCCCGTACCCGACGCCGCGCTCACCGCCGGCCGGCTGCGCGCCGGCGGCGTGGCCGTGCGCCCGTTCCGGGCGCTGCCGGCAATCGGCGACGCGCTCCGCATCTCGGTGGGGCCGTGGGCCATGCTGGCCGAATGCCTGGCGGCGCTGCCGCACGCGCTGGCGGGCGCCGTGCCCCATGCGGCCCACGCGCCCGCGCCGACTTCCGTGCGATGATCGTGCCCACTACTTCCACTCACCCCATGCGCATCACCCTCTTCGACTACGGCGCCGGCAACCTGCACTCGCTGGCCAAGGCGCTCGCCGTGCCGCACGCGGACGTGCGCACCGAGACCGATCCCGCCCGCGCGGTGGACACCGATCTCCTGGTGCTCCCCGGCGTCGGTGCCTTCGCCTCCGCCGCGGAGCGCCTGGCGCCGGGTCGCGACGCGATGCGCGGTGCGCTGCAGCGCGGGCTGCCGTGCGTGGGCATCTGCCTGGGCATGCAGCTCCTCTTCGACGGCAGCGAGGAGGGGCCGGGCGAGGGGCTCGGCGTGGTGTCGGGGCCGGTGACGCGTCTGCGCACGCGTCGCGCGCCGCAGATCGGGTGGAACAGCGTGGACGAGGCGCGCGATCCCCTGTTCGACGCGGCGCCGGTGGACACGGCCTACTACGCCAACGGCTACGTCTGTCGGCCGAC
>DATANT010000498.1:0-1647 GCA_036266115.1 Gemmatimonadaceae bacterium
GCGGACGCCGCGGCCCCGGACCGGTTGGCCGACGCGCTCGTGCGCCGGCTGTCGTGATCGACCATCTCCGGCGTCGGTAGCGCGCCCTCACGGCTGCGTGGTGGACGGCCGGTTCGTGCTCATGGAGCTGGAGCTCATCGAGCCCGATCTGTTCCTGCGCGCGGACGCCGGGGCGCCGGACCGGCTGGCCGACGCCATCGTGCGCCGGTTGCCCTGACCGACGCGGGCGGCCGCGCCATCACGGCGGCCCGGGAGGAATGGGGCCGATCGCGCCGGCTTCGGCGTCGAACGTCACGGTGACGGAGAACGGCGTGCGCGGCTCGGGCGCCGTTGGCGGGGTACAGGTGCCGGTGAACGCGATGGTGCCGGCCACGCGCTGCGGGGTGGCCTGCGTGATGCGCATCGTGCCGGTCTCGCCGAAGCACGACCGCTCCGCGTCCGTATCGATATCCAGGCCGATGCCGGCGCGGAAGTCCGTGAGGGGATCTTCCTCGTCGCCGAGCACCACGGCATAGGTGCCGGGCGTGAGCGGCGCCGCCGACCAGCGATGGAAGTACACCACCCGGCGGGCCTCGCCCGGCGCGCCGGCGTGGGCGAGCAGGACGGCGGTGCCGATGTCGCTGTTCGGCAGGTCGGCGGTGAACAGCGCGGGGCCGGCGAGGGAGCGCGTCACCCCGCCGGTGATGTTCGCGGTGAACGACGCGGCCCGCGGCTCCGGTGCGCCGGGATCGTTGCCGCAGCCGGCGAGCAGCGCGACGGCGCCCAGGGTGAGGATCGCGCGAGGCCGGAACGGGAATGCCTGGAGTGACATGGTGGGGGGCATGGGTGCATCGGGCGGTGGCGTCGGCGTCGGCGCCGACTCCATGGTGCATCCACCCCACGGAGGGAGTGAAGGGTCACATGAACCAGATGGCCGCCGCTCGCTGCTTGTGACCCGCGGCCCGATGCCCTAGTTAAGTACTCGTGACCCCCACCGACGCCGAGGTGGTTCACCGCGTGCTGGCCGGCGAGGTGGACGCCTACCAGATCCTCGTGGATCGCTACTACGACCGCTACGCGCGCTACGCCGTGCGCATGGTGGGCAACCGGGAGGACGCCGAGGAGGCGCTCCAGGACGCCTTCCTGCGCGCGTACCGGGCGCTCGGGCGCTACCGGGAGCAGGAGCGGTTCGCGGCGTGGCTGCTGCGCATCCTCGTGAACCAGTGCCGCACGGCGGCCGTGCGTCGCACGAGGCGGGACCACCGCTTTCCGGCCACGGCGGCGCTGGCGCTGGACGCGGGCACGCTGTTGGTGGACGGTGACGACCCGCTGGCCGCGGCGCATCCCGCCGAGCGGGCCGAGTTGCGGGAGGAGCTGGAGCGGGCGCTCGCGCGGCTGCCGGCCGACCAGCGGGAGGCGCTGCTCCTCAAGTACACCGAGGAGCTGAGCTACGAGGAGATCGCCGAGCTCACCGGCGCCGGGACGTCGGCGCTCAAGATGCGCGTGAAGCGCGCCTGCGCGCGGTTGCGCGAACTGCTGCAAGGAGCGGCCTGTGTCTGACCTTCACTCGCACCATGACGCGCTGCCCGGGTGGGCGGCCGACGTGCTCCGCGGGCCGGTGCCCACCGATGCCCGGCGCAAGCGCGCCATCATGGACCTCGTGCGGGC
>DATANT010000499.1:0-2172 GCA_036266115.1 Gemmatimonadaceae bacterium
TCCGCGCCGGTGACCGCCTCACCGAGGGTCCGGTGAATCCGCACGACATTCTGCGGATCAAGGGCCCACGCGCCGTGCAGGAATATCTATTGAACGAGGTGCAGGAGGTGTACCGGCTGCAGGGCGTGAAGATCAACGACAAGCACATCGGCGTGATCGTCAAGCAGATGCTCCAGAAGGTGCGCGTCATGGAGAGCGGCGCCACCGAGTTCCTGGAAGGCGAGCACGTCGATCGCCAGGTGTTCCGCGAGGCCAACGAGAAGGTGAAGAAGGCCAAGCAGGAGCCGGCGCTCAGCGAGCCGCTGCTGCTCGGCATCACGAAGGCGAGCCTCACGACGCAGTCGTTCATCTCGGCGGCGTCGTTCCAGGAGACCACGCGGGTGCTCACCGATGCCGCCATCCGCGGCTCGATGGACGACCTGCTGGGGCTCAAGGAGAACATCATCATCGGACACCTGATCCCCGCGGGTACCGGCATGTACCGGTACAGCGAGGTGGATCTGGATCCGAGCGGGCTGCCGGAGATGCCCGCGCTGCCCGAGCCGGCGGAAGTGCCACAGCCGCTGCCGGCGAGCTTCTTCCCGTCCCCGTCGCTGGCCGACGCGGGGCTGGGCGGCGGCGACGGGCGCCAGATCTGAAACGGGGGCGGGGAGGTGCCACCCGGCGCCTCCCCGCAGCCGGCAGTACCATCGTTCGCTTGACTTCGCGCCGGGTCATTTCTAATTTGCTCAGTCTGTGCCGCCCCGCCTGTGGGCGCGTTGGGCTATAGGTCTCCGAGGGGTATGCCGACCATCAATCAGCTCGTCCGGCGCGCGCGCCGCGACGTCGTGAAGACAGACAAGTCGCCCGCGCTCAAGGCGAATCCGTTCCGCCGCGGCGTGTGCACGCGCGTGTACACCACCACGCCCAAGAAGCCGAACTCCGCGCTTCGAAAGGTCGCGAAGGTGCGGCTGACCAACGGGTTCGAGATCATCGCCTACATTCCGGGCGAGGGGCATAACCTGCAGGAGCACTCGATCGTGCTCGTGCGCGGCGGCCGCGTGAAGGACCTGCCGGGCGTTCGCTATCACATCGTGCGCGGCTCGCTCGATGCCGCCGGCGTCAACGGCCGCAATCAGAGCCGGTCCAAGTACGGCACCAAGCGTCCCAAGCCGGGGCAGCCCGCCGCCGGAGGTAAGAAGAAGTGAGCCGCCGAAAGAAGTCCGTCAAGCGCCCCATCCTCGCGGATGCGCGCTACGACAGCCAGACCGTCTCCAAGTTCATCAACTCCCTGATGTACCAGGGGAAGAAGTCCACCGCCGAAGGGATCTTCTACTCGGCCATGGATCTCGTGGAAGCGCGCACGAGCCAGCCGGGGGTGAACATCTTCAAGCAGGCGCTCGCCAACCTGAAGCCGGCCGTCGAGGTGAAGAGCCGCCGGGTGGGTGGTGCCACGTACCAGGTGCCGGTCGAGGTTCGCCCCGATCGCCGCACCGCGCTCGCCATGCGGTGGCTGATCGGCTACTCGCGCGACCGCAACGAGAAGTCCATGGCGGAGAAGCTGGCTGCCGAGGTGATTGCCGCGTCGAAGGGCGAGGGCAACGCCGTGAAGAAGAAGGAAGACACGCACCGCATGGCGGAAGCCAACAAGGCCTTCGCGCACTATCGCTGGTAGCACGTCCAGCGGTCGGCGGTCCGGAGCGCCCTCCCTCGTGGGAGGGCGCTTTTCGTTGCCAGGCGATGTGGCGCGGTCGCAGCACTTCTGTAGAGTCCGCTCGACGGTGGGGTGAGGGGCGCATCCATCGCCCTCCGCGACGCCGGCGGCAACTGCTTGCGCTCACGCTGCTTCCGGGACAGGTTCGTTGCCGAGCTCGACGGCACGCACCTTCCCCTGCGCAACCGTGTTCGAGAAGCGCGGCGCTCACCGGGGTGTGCGCTCTCCCTTCTGCGCTCCCCGCTCCCCCTGCCGCACCGCCATGCCTTCCGCCAGTGATTCGCCCCTGCCCGCACCGCATCCCGCGGTGGTCTACCAGGCCCTGGACGAGGGCGGCGTCCTCTTCTCCACCGATGACGAGGTGTACTACGGCCTCAATCGGCTGGGCGCCAGGGTGTGGGAGCTGCTCACGGTGGCGCACTCGCTGGCCGAGCTGCGTGCCGAGCTGGAGGTCATGCACCCCGATACCCCGCCGGCCA
>DATANT010000500.1:0-11334 GCA_036266115.1 Gemmatimonadaceae bacterium
CGACACCGGCGGCGGACCGCTCGCACGCTTCTGGGCGACGGCCCTCGCCGGCCTCGTCGATATCGGCTACGTCAAGGCGACCGGCCAGTCCGTCAAGATTTACCTGCCCAAAACGATGATGTTGCCGGAGGTCGAGTTCGAGTGGAAGATCCCGAAGTGGAGCAACACCATCGAGCGTGACCGGGCACGTTCCTATTTCCAGGCGTACGCCTGCGCCTGCGCCGTGCACTTCATCGAGAAGGCGCTCGAGGAGGTGCGGGCGGGTCATACGCAGACGTGGGAGACGTTCAGGGTGCCGAGGGACGCGATCGGGTGTGGATTCACGGAAGCGGTGCGCGGGGTGCTGTCGCACCACATGGTGATTCGCGACGGCAAGATCGCGAACTATCACCCGTACCCGCCCACGCCGTGGAACGCGAGCCCGCGAGATATCTATGGCACGCCCGGGCCGTACGAGGACGCCGTGCAGGGCTCGCCGATCTTCGAGGAGAACGATCAGGACAAGTTCAAGGGGATCGACATCATGCGCACCGTGCGCAGCTTCGACCCGTGCCTGCCCTGCGGCGTGCACATGTACCTGGGCGCTGGGAAGGTGCTGGAGCAGCGACACTCACCCACCATGCTCAACGAGCTGTGATGCCCGTGCCCACAGCGCCGCGCGCCGCGCGGCTGGGATCGGCGGAGGATCGCGCCGATGGCCGCTGACGGCGACCTGCGCTCCGTCGGCGAGCGCATCGAGGCGCTCGTCGGCGAGCTCGGCGCGCTCGCGGATCCGGTGGCCCGCCGGAAGTCCGAGGAGCTGTTGCAGCTGGTGATGCGGTTCTACGGCGCGGGGCTCCAGCGCATGCTCGAGATCGTGGACGACGAACCCGACGAGGAGGCGGAGCGGCTGTTCGCCCGCTTCATCGACGACCCGCTCGTCGCCAGCCTGCTGCTGCTGCACGGACTGCATCCCGTGGACGCCGAGACGCGCATCCGGGGCGCGCTGGAGCGGGTGCGGGCCCATGGCGCGGACGCCACGTTGCTGGAGGTGCGCGACGGCGTCGCGCGCATCCGGGTGTCGCGGAATGCGGACGCCCGCGGCCCGTCGTCGCTGACCATCCGGCGCGCCGTCGAGCAGGCGGTGGAAGGGGTGGCGCCCGAGGTGTCGTGGGTCGACATCGAAGGGCTGGAGCCCGATGCTCCCGAGCCCCTGGTGCAGCTCACGGTAGCCGCGCGAGTCCGGGCGGCTCGCGCGCTCGAATCGGCGCCCAGCGCATGAGCGCGGGCCGGAGCCAGCCGGCGCCGGATGAGACGCGAGCGCTGGACGGCGGCGCGATCGCGTCCAGGCTCCGGCGCTTTCTCGAGCCGCGCGCGAGTGCCCAGGTCAGGGAGCGCTGCGAGTTCTGCGGCGAGCCGGTGCCGGCCGGGCACTCGCACGTCGCCAACCTCGAGACGCGGGGCATCGCATGCGCTTGCCGCCCCTGCTACCTGCTGTTCACGAGCCGCGGCGCGGCGGGTGGCAAGCTCGTGGCCATCCCGGATCGGTACGCGGTCGCGCGCGAGCTCGGCATGACGAGCGCGGAGTGGGATGCGCTGCAGATTCCCGTCGGCATCGCGTTCTTCTTCGTCAACAGCGCGCAGGGGCGCACGGTGGCCTTCTATCCGAGTCCCGCCGGGGCCACGGAATCGCTGCTCCCGCTGGACGCGTGGGACGGGCTGGCGGGGCGGGACCCGCTCGTCGCGAGCCTCGCGCCCGACGTGGAGGCGCTGCTCGCGCGCCGTCGGCGCGATGGGGTGGTGGAATGCTACGTCGTGCCCATCGACGCGTGCTACGAGCTCGTGGGCCGCATGCGCCGCGTGTGGAAGGGATTCGACGGCGGTGAGGAGGGTTGGGCGGAGATCGACGCGTTCTTCGCGCTCGTGCGGGAGCGCAGCGGCGAGCCGGCGGTGCCGGCCGGGGGTGGGGAATGAGCGACCTCGCGTTCGGCGTCACGGGAGCGCGGGTCGAGCCGTTCGCCGCGGTGCCGACGCTGCTGCTGCGCCTGCGGATCGAGGCGCCGGGCGGCGAGCGGATCCATCTGATCGCGCTGCGGTGCCAGATCCTGATCGAGGCGCGGCGGCGGCACTACTCCGCCAGCGAGGCGCCCCGGCTGGTGGAGCTGTTCGGCGAGCCGCATCGCTGGGGCTCGACCCTGCGGTCGATGCTCTGGACGCACGTCCCGCTCATGGTGGGCGGCTTCGAGCGCGCCACCGAGGTGGACGTGCCCATCACGTGCACCTACGATCTGGAGGTGGCGTCCACCCGGTACTTCCGGTCGCTCGACGACGGCGAGATTCCGCTGCTGCTGCAGTTCAGCGGCACGGTGTTCACGAAAGGTGATGCCGGCTTCAGCGTGGAGCAGATCTCATGGGCCAGGGAGACCCGCTACCGGCTTCCGGTGCGCGTCTGGCACGACCTCCTGGAGCGGTACTTTCCTGGCACCGGCTGGATTCGCCTGCGCCGCGACAGCGTGGACGCGCTCCAGGCGTTCAAGAGTCGTCGCGCGCTACCGACGTGGGACGACGTGGTCTCGACGCTGCTCGCCGAGGCAGGCGTGGCCCCCGAGCCGGTGCAGCGCCCATGACGTTCGCCGTGGCGGAGCAGGTGGCCAACGCGGTGCTGTACGAGGGGTACGTGCTGTACCCCTATCGCGCGTCCGCCACGAAGAACCGCCTGCGCTGGCAGTTTGGCGTCGTGGTGCCGCGCGGCTACGGCGACCGCCCCGGCGGCGAGCCGTGGACGATGCAGACGGAGTGCCTGGTGGACGGCGGCGCCGATGCGGTGCTCGACGTGCGCGTCCGGTTCCTGCAGGCGCAGGTGCGCACGGTGGAGCAGGTGGTGGACGCCGCGCACGATCGCTTCCGCCAGGTGGCCAGTCTCGACGTGGACGGTGCCTCGCTCGCCGCGTGGGACGAGGGCGTGGAGCGGCACCTGGACCTGCCCGGGCTGGTGGTCGCGGACCTGATCGCCGGCGAGCGCGTCGTGCCGTTGGCCACCGGCGGCGGGCGGGAGGTGGAGCTCGTCCGCGACGCGTCCGGTGCCGTGGCGGGGCGGGTGATCCGGGAGTTGTGGCCCATCGAGGCGGTGGTCCGCATCACCGGCGTGGGGCTGGGGAGCGTGACCAGGGTGCGCGTGCGGATCGAGAACGTGACCCCGTGGCCGTTCGGTGACGACGTGGACCGCGACACCGCCATGCGCCGCGCCCTGCTTGGCGCCCACACGCTGCTGGCGGTGCGGGGCGGCTCGTTCGTGTCGCTGCTCGAGCCGCCGGAGTGGGCGAGGGCCGCCGCGGCGTCGTGCGACAACCAGCACACGTGGCCGGTGCTCGTGGGCGATCCCCAGGCGCGCGACGTGATGCTCTCCTCGCCGATCATCCTGTACGACTACCCCGCGGTGGCGCCGGAGAGCGCGGGCGACCTGTACGACGCCACGGAGATCGACGAGATCCTCATGCTCCGCGTGATGACGCTCACCGACGCCGAGAAGCGGGAAGCCCGCGCCACCGACGACCGGGCGCGGCAGATCGTGGAGCGATCCGACGCGATCCCACCGGAGCTGTTCGCCCGTCTCCACGGCGCCATGCGATCGCTGGCCCCGGCGGCCGCGCCGGCACCGGGGCCATCTCCCGAGCCTTCGACCCAGCCCTTGCCCCCGGACGCATGGGACGCGTTCGCCACCGCCGAAGGCCAGGCGCCCCGCGCCGAGCTGGACTCGGTGGAGGTGGTGGGTGGCCGCGTCTCGCGCGGGGCGCTGGTGCGCCTGCATCCGAGCCGGCGCGCCGACGCCATGGACATGTTCCTGGCCGGCCGTTCGGCGCGCGTGCAGGGCGTGTACGGCGACGTGGACGGCGCGACGTACGTCGCGGTTACCGTGGAGGGCGATCCGGCCGCGGAGCTGCACGACTGGTACGGGCGCTACTTCTATTTCTACCCCGAGGAAGTGGAGCTGCTGGCACAGGGGAGCGGGTCACCGCTGGTTCACGAGAGGAGGGAATGAACATGCGACGTCTAGCGATGTGGGGATTCGCGCTGTTCGTGAGCTATGTCGTGGCGCGAGCGTTTCCCGATGTTCGCCGGTACGTCCGGATCAGGGGGATGTGAGCGCATGCATGTCGCGCGCACATCCGCCCCCGGGCGGGGAGCCCGGCCGGCGTGAGCGCTGGCGCTGACCACGAGACGCCGTCCACATCCGCCTCCAACCGTCGGGTGCTGGTCGCCGGCGTGGGCAACATCTTCCTCGGCGACGACGGCTTCGGCGTGGAGGTGGTGCGGCGTCTCGCGACCCGTGCGCTGCCGGAGCGGGTGAAGGTGGCCGATTTCGGGATCCGGGGCGTGCATCTGGCGTACGAGCTTCTGGACGGGGCGTACGACACCACCATCCTCGTCGACGCCACGCCTCGCGGGGGCAGGCCGGGAACGGTGTACCTGATCGAGCCCGAGCCGGGCACGGGCGGCGGTGCCGCCACCACCGGCGCTTCCAGCGAACCGGGGGACGCGCACGGCATGACGCCGGACGCCGTCTTCGCGCTGCTCGCGGCGCTGGGCGGAGTGCCCGGACGGGTGCTCGTCGTCGGCTGCGAGCCGGCGAGCACGGAGGAAGGGATCGGTCTGAGCGACGTCGTCGCGTGCGCGGTGGACGAGGCGGTCGCCCTGGTGGCCGAGCACGCCGCACGCGCGTGCGGCGTGCTCGAGCCGCCAGATGATGACGTGGATGCAGGGGACCGTGCGGCCACCCCGCGCGCAGGAGGCTCCAGTGTGTCTGGCCATTCCCGGTAGGATCGTCGAGTTCCTGCCCGAGTCGCACCTGGCGGTGGTCGAGGTGGCCAGCGTGCGCCGCAAGGTGAACGTGGATCTCGTGCGCGAGGACGGGCTCGCCGTCGGCGACTGGGTGCTCATCCACGTGGGCTTCGCCATGAGCAAGATCGGGCTGGCCGAGGCCGAGGAGCAGATGCGCCTGCTCGCGATGCTGGGTGAGGATCGGCTGGCGATGGACGAGCTCGAAGGCTACCAGTTCGGATAGCGACAGCACGCACGCGCCGGCGCGCACGGGCGCGCCGGGGAGGCGAGATCATGAAGTTCGTCGACGAGTTCCGCGACCCGAAGCTCATCCGCCAGGCGGCGCAGGAGATCCGTCGGCTGGCGCGGCCGGACCAGCACTATCGCCTGATGGAAGTGTGCGGCGGTCACACGCACGCCATCTACCGGTTCGCGCTCCAGGACGTGCTGCCCGACAACATCGAGCTCGTGCACGGCCCCGGGTGCCCGGTGTGCGTGCTGCCCATGGGCCGGGTGGACGACGGGCTCTCGCTCGCCAGCGAGCACGACGTCATCCTCACCGCCTTCGGCGACATGATGCGCGTGCCGGGGCGAACGGGCAGCCCGCTCGAGCACAAGGCGCGGGGCGCGGACATCCGCATGGTGTACTCCCCGCTCGATGCGCTCGCCATCGCGCGCGCGAACCCGGACCGCGAGGTGGTGTTCTTCGCCATCGGCTTCGAGACCACGGCCCCGTCCACGGCGCTCACGCTCCGCGCCGCGCGGCAGCTCGGCGTGCGCAACTTCTCGGTGTTCTGCAACCACGTCACCATCATCCCGGCCATCCGCGCCATCCTCGAGTCGCCGGACATGCGCGTGGCCGCCTTCATCGGCCCCGGACACGTCTCCACGGTGATCGGGTGCCGCCCTTACGAGTTCATCTGCCGCGACTACGGCAAGCCGATCGTCACGTCCGGCTTCGAGCCCCTGGACGTGCTGCAGTCGATCGTGATGATCCTCCGGCAGCTCGAGCAGGGTGTCGCGCGCGTGGAGAACCAGTACGCGCGGGTGGTGCCGTGGGAGGGGAATCTCCCCGCGCTCCGGGTCATGGCCGAGGTGTTCGAGCTGCGGCCGTTCTTCGAGTGGCGCGGGCTCGGCTTCATCTCGCAGTCGGCGCTGCGCATCCGCGACGGCTACGCCGAGTGGGACGCGGAGCGTCGCTACAGCATGCCGGGGGTGCGGGTGACCGATCCCAAGGCCGCGCAGTGCGGCGAGGTGCTCAAGGGGGTGCTGCGGCCGCACCAGTGCAAGCTGTTCGGCAAGGAGTGCACGCCGGAGCATCCGGTGGGGGCGCTGATGGTGTCGTCCGAGGGGGCGTGCGCCGCGTACTACAACTATGCGCTGCGCACGCCGCAGGCGGCCGGCGTGTGACCACCCCCACCACTCGCCACGACGGCGACCCCGCGGCACCCGGCGCAGCGCCCGACGGCGCGCCGCGCGTGCGCTTCCGCGACCCGCAGATCGAGATGGCGCACGGCGCTGGCGGAAAGGCCAGCCGCCGCCTGCTGGAGGGCCTGATCGCGCCGCTGCTGGGCGGGGTGATGCTCGACCCGCTCGGCGATGCCGCGCTGCTGGACGTGGACCGCGCGCGCCTGGCCTTCACCGCCGACGGTTTCGTGGTGCGGCCGCTGCGCTTTCCCGGCGGGTCCATTGGCGAGCTGGCGGTGAACGGCACGGTGAACGACCTCGTGGTATCGGGCGCGCGGCCGCTCGCGCTGCTCGTCACCCTGATTCTCGAGGCCGGCGTGTCCACCGAGGAGCTGGAGCGCGAGGTGCGCGCGATCGCCGCCGCCGCGCACCGCGCGGGCGTCGCGGTGGTGGGCGGGGACACGAAGGTGGTGGAGCACGGCAAGGCCGACGGCATGTACATCACCACCGCCGGCATCGGCCTGGTGGACGCCCGGCTGCACTGCACGCCCGCGGCCGTGCGCGCCGGCGACCAGATCCTGCTCTCCGGGCCGATTGGCGATCACGGGATCACGATCCTCCTCGCGCGCGGCGAGGTGGACCTGGAGGCGGACCTGTGCTCGGACACGCGGTCGGTGCTGCCGCTCGTCGCGCCGATGATCGACGCGGCGGCGCCGGGAATCCGCTGGATGCGCGACCCCACCCGCGGTGGCGTGGCGAGCGCGCTCAACGAGCTGGCGGCCGACACCCGGCTCGGGATGCTGGTGTCCGAGGAGCGGATCCCGGTGCGCGACCAGGTGCGCGGGGCGTGCGAGCTGCTGGGGCTCGAGCCGCTGCAGATCGCCAACGAGGGGCAGTTCGTGGCCGTGGTGGCGCCCGAGTACGCGGACGCGGCGCTCGTCGCGGTGCGCGGCGCGCCGGGTGGCGGGGGGGCGGCGATCATCGGCGAGGTGCGGTCGGAACCGGCGCGCACCGTGCTCGCCGAGTCGGCCTTCGGCGGGCGCCGCGTGCTCGACATGCTCGTCGGGGACCCGCTCCCCAGGATCTGCTGAGTAGCGTGAGTCGCGCACGCCAGCGCGGGAGGGCCGCATGCGCACCGTGACGGAGGACGCGAGCCTCGTGGAGGACGCGCTGCTCAGCCGCAACGCCGTCACGGCGGCGTTCTTCGCCGCCGAGGCCGACCGGCTGGCGCAGGCGTGCCGGGAGATGTCGGAGCGCTTCCTGCGGGGCGGCCGGCTGCTCGCGTTCGGGCGGGGCGCCCAGAGCACCGACGCGCAGCACGTGTCGGTGGAGTTCGTGCATCCCATCATCGTCGGCAAGCGCGCCCTCCCGGCACTCGATCTCTCGGTCGCGTTCCGCGAGTGGGTACCCGCGCTCGTGACGCCGGACGACATGGTGATGGGCTTCGCGCCGCCCGAGGGCGACGCCGCCGTGGCGGCGGTGCTCGCCGCCGCCCGGTCGCGCGGCGCGCAGACGTTCGCCCTGTCCGGCGCCGAGGGCGACTACGCCATCGCCCCTCCCTCCGTCCACCCGTTCGTGCAGCAGGAGGTGATCGAGATCCTCTACCACACGCTCTGGGAGACGGTGCACGTCTTCTTCGAGCATCGCGAGCTGGGGCACGCGGTGGGCGAGGCCGGCTTCCTCTACCCCTTCCTCGGCCAGGAGCGGCAGGACACCTCGGGCGTGGTGGAGCACGTCGCGCGCTCGATCGAGGACAAGGCGCGCGACGACGAGCGGCTGCGCGCCGAGATCGCGCGCACCCAGGCGGAGCGGATCGCCGAGACGGCGCTGGCCATGGGGGAGCGGGTCGCGGCTGGCGGAAAGCTCATCCTCTTCGGCAACGGCGGCTCCGCCACCGACGCGAACGACTGGGCGATCGACTGCGTCGCGCCGCCGCCCGGGTACCGCGCCATTCCGGCCGTCTCGCTCTCGATGGAGCCGGCGACCCTCAGCGCCATCGCCAACGACGTCGGCACGGAGGTGCTGTTCCTGCGCCAGCTCATCGCTCACGCGCGCGCGGAGGACGTGGCGGTGGGGCTGTCGACGAGCGGAGGCTCGGCCAACATCATCGCCGCGCTCGAGGAAGCGCGGCGGCGCGGCCTGCTCACCGTCGCGCTGCTGGGCTACGACGGCGGGGAGATCCTGCGGCGCGGGCTCGTCGACTTCGCGCTCGTGGTGCCGTCGGACTACATCCCGCGTATCCAGGAAGTGCAGGCGTCCATCTACCACGTGTTGCGCGAGACCATGGAGGTGGCCACCCGTGGCTGAGCGCATCGAGCTGTACGGCAGCGGTGGCTGCCCCTACACCGCCGAGCTGCGCGAGCAGCTGCTGTGGGACGGAAGCGACTTCGCGGAGTACGACGTGGAGGAGGACGTGGACGCGCTGCGGCGGATGCTCGCGCTCACGGGCGGCGAGCGCACGGTTCCGGTGCTGGTGCGCGACGGCCGCGTGGCGCAGGTGGGATGGCAGGGGCGCGGGTGCGTGGTCGCCCCGCCGCCCGCCGACGGCTGACGGGTGCTCGATGCGGGAAGCCCGGCTGGTCCACGTACGCGGGGTGGTGCAGGGCGTGGGCTTCCGGCCGTTCGTCTTCCGGCTGGCGCGGGCGCACGGGCTCACCGGATGGGTGCTCAACGGCGCGGACGGCGTGCGGATTCATGCCGAGGGTGCCGAGGCCGCGTTGGGCGACTTCCTGCGTGAGCTCGAGGCGCACCCGCCGCCGGCCGCGCGCATCGCCGCCATGGAGGTCGCGCGCGCCGACGTGGCCGGCTTCGGCGCGTTCGAGATTCGCGCGAGCGAGGAGCGCGGCCCGCCCACCACGCGCATCTCGCCGGACCTGCCGGTGTGCGAACACTGCCTGGCGGAGCTGCTCGATCCGGCCGACCGTCGGGCCGGCTACGCGTACATCAACTGCACCGACTGCGGTCCCCGCTTCTCCATCATCCGTGGCCTGCCGTACGATCGTGCGCGCACGACCATGGCCGGCTGGCCCATGTGCGCGCGGTGTGCCGCCGAGTATCACGATCCGCTGGACCGGCGCTTCCATGCCCAGCCGCTCGCGTGCGCGCGGTGCGGGCCGGGTCATGCATTCGTGGATGGCGCGGGCACGGTGACGACGGGCAGCGAGGCGGCGATCGCCGCCGCCGTGCGTGCGCTCGGGACGGGGCAGATCGTCGCGGTGAAGGGGATTGGCGGCTACCACCTGGCCTGCGACGCCCGCTGCGAGCCGACGGTGCGCGCGCTCCGGGAGCGCAAGTTCCGCAAGGATCGGCCGTTCGCGCTCATGGCACGGGACGTGGAGGTCGCCCGCGCCACCGTGCACCTCTCGCTGGACGCCGAGGCGCTCCTGACGTCGCCCGCGCGGCCGATCGTGCTCGCGCCGGCGCGGGTGGAGCTGCCCGAGGTCGCGCCCGACACGCGGGAGCTGGGCGTCATGCTGCCGTACACGCCGCTCCAGCACCTCCTGTTCGCCCGCGGCGCACCGTCGCTCGTCGTGATGACGAGCGCCAATCGCTCCGCCGAACCCATCGCCTATCGGGATGACGAGGCCACGGAGCGACTTTCCGGGATCGCGGACGCGTTCCTGATGGGGGAGCGGCCGATTGCCCGACGAGTGGACGATTCCGTGGTGCGGGCGGGTGTGCTGGGCCCCATGGTGCTGCGCCGCGCTCGCGGCTACGCCCCGAGCGCCGTGGCCCGGCTCCCCGCGTCGCGGCCGATCCTCGCGGTGGGAGCCGATCTCAAGAGCGCCATCACCCTGGTGGTCGACGGCGAGGCGTTCGTCAGCCAGTATCTCGGCGACCTCGAGCACCACGCGGCGCGCGTGGCGTTCGAGGAGGCGGTGCGCGACCTCACCGCCATGTACCGGGTGCGCTGGGATGAGCTCACCGTGGTGCACGACCTCCACCCGCAGTACGCGTCCACGTCGTACGCGCTCACGCTGCCGTGCGCGGCGCGGCGCGCGGTGCAGCATCACCGGGCGCACGTGGCCAGCGTGCTCGCCGAGCACGGCGCGCTGGAGCTGCGTGTGGTGGGCGCGGCGTTCGACGGCACGGGCTACGGCGACGACGGCGCGATCTGGGGCGGCGAGTTCTTCGTCGGGAGCGTGCGGGAGGGGTTCCGCCGGGTGGCCCACCTGCGGGAGGCGGCGCTCCCCGGCGGGGACGCCGCGGCTCGCTGGCCGGTGCAGGCGGCGGCGGGATTCCTCGCCGGGATCGACGGCATGCCCGACCTCACCGCGCCACCATTCCGCTTCCCAGCGCGCTACGTCGCGGCGCGCCGTCTGGTGGACGCCAGGCTGCGCACCCTTCCCACCACCTCCGCGGGGCGCCTGTTCGACACCGTGGCCGCGCTCGTGGGCTTCACGCGGGAGGTCACGTACGAGGGGCAGGCGGCGATCTGGCTCGAGCAGCTGGCGCGCGCCGCGGAGGCCGTCACCCCGTACCCGGTGCCGTTCGTCCATGGCGAGCTGGATTTCCACCCGGCCCTGCGGGCCGCGGCTGGAGACCGCGCGCACGGGCGGCCGAGCCCGGAGATCGCGCGCGCATTCCACGCGGGGCTGGCCCGGGGGATTGCCGACGCGATCGTCACGCTCTGCGAGCAGGAGCGCATCGGCACCGCGGTCCTGTCGGGCGGGGTGTTCCAGAACGAGCTGTTGCTCACCGATGTGGTCGCCCAGCTCGCACCCACGGCCATTCGCGTGTGGACGACTCACAGCGTGCCGCCCAATGACGGCGGAATCAGCCTGGGGCAGGCGGCGCTCGCGCTCGGCCCCGCCGATGCGGCTCCCGGGCGCGCCGCAGCAACCTCGGCAATGCATTGAGCACGTCGACGATGGCGGACGACCTCATTCTCTACTGTGGCGTGCGGCAGGCAACCGCGTTATCCTAGCTTGCCGCCGTGGCCGCCGCTGGCCTGGCTGACCGGATGCATTGCCAGGTCGCTGCATTCGCAACATCGGTCGACTCGAGCGCCTGCTCGCGCTCTGGAGTCCCGTATCGGAGCCATGGCCAGTATTCTCGGCATCTCCGCGTTCTACCACGACAGCGCGGCGTGCCTGCTGCGTGACGGCGAGATCGTCGCGGCGGCACAGG
>DATANT010000501.1:0-7382 GCA_036266115.1 Gemmatimonadaceae bacterium
GCGGCGGGCGAAGATCGTGATGCCCGGAGCGGCGTAGTCGTCGCCCCGCCACCGATCACCCCACGACCGACTCCTACCGCCGTGCTTGCTTGCTGCCGCTCTCCGGTGGCGATACCGTCGGGCGAGCCGGCCCCGCGTACGAGCCGCGTCGTGCGTCCGTCGCCGGGACCAGGCCACCACCCGTCGTACCCTCGCCGGGTGCGCGGGTGCGCGGGTGCGTGCCACATGCGAACCGGAGAGCACCATGGCCGTCGAGTCGGAGTCGTCCCCGCCCGTCTTCACCGTCGGCCGGCTGGCGCTGTGGCTGGTGCTGGCGCTGATGGTCGTCTCGGTCGCGTACGTGGCGTGGCACGTCGTCGCGTACTGGAGATTCATCACGGTCTGACGCCCCACAGGCGTCTCGCGCGGACGCCCCCTGCCTCGTCTCGCATCGCGAGGGCCTCTGATGACGAAGCGTCACACCCGGCTGTTCTTCGTCGGCGGCACGCTGCTCTTCGCCGCCATCTTCCTCGGCATGACGATCGACAGCCATCGCCAGTTCGACCGCCTCACGAACTCCGATCGCATCACGCCCGACGTCTCGGCCGGCAAGGACGTCTGGCACCAGAAGAACTGCATCAACTGCCACACGCTGCTCGGCGAGGGTGCCTACTACGGCCCCGACCTGACGAAGATCACGCAGCAGCGTGGCGCGGAGTATCTGCGCGCGTTCCTCAGGGACCCGTCGCAGTTCTACTCGGAGCGGGTGCACCGGCGGCTGATGCCGAACCCGAAGCTCACCGAGCAGGAGATGACGCAGATCATCGCCTTCCTCGACTGGGTGTCGCACATCGACAATCAGGGGTGGCCGCCGCGCCCGATCCTCGTGAGCGGCGGCCAGATGGCCGGCGCCGCCTCGGTCGCCGAGCCCACAGGGGTGGCCTCCGACCAGCCAGTGGCCGTGGGCGAGGCGCTCTTCCGCACGACGCCGCCCGGCTGCTTCGCCTGCCACTCCATCTCGCCGGGCGCCAACCTCGCGGGCCCGAGCCTGGCTGGCATCGGCACCCGTGCCGCGGCCCTCGTGGACAGCGCGAGCTACACCGGCAAGGCGACCGACGCCGACGATTACATCCGTGAGTCCATCGTCAACCCGCACGCGTATCTCGTGCCCGGGCCGATCTACTCGTCCGGCGGCCGGTCGTTCATGCCGGACAACTATCACACGACGCTCACCGACGAGCAGATCGACCAGCTCGTCGAGTATCTCGCGACCCTGCGCTAGGAGAGCCACGCCCATGCGATATCGCTCCCAGTGGATCGCGTATCCCTACTTCGTCGTGGCGATGCTGCTCTTCGGCCTGCAGATGGTGTTCGGTCTGCTCGCGGCGGTGAAGTATCTCGGGCCCGACCCCCTGATCGACATCCTGCCGTTCGACCGGGTGAAGGCCGTCCACACGAACCTGCTCATCGTCTGGGTGCTCACCGGCTTCATGGGCGCCACGTACTGGGTGGTTCCGGAGGAATCGCGGACGGAGATCTACAGCACGAAGCTCGCCTACTGGCAGCTGGGCATCTGGACGCTGAACGGCGTGGTGATCGTCGTCGGCTTCCTGTTCGGCATCACCGCGGGCAACAAGCTGCTCGAGCAGCCGTGGCCGCTCAAGCTGGTGATCGTCGTGGTGATGCTGATGTTCCTCTACAACATCGCCATGACCATCCGGAAGGCGGGCCGATGGACCACCACCGAGGGCGTGCTCGTGGCCGGGCTCGCGCTGGCAGCGCTGCTCTACCTGCCCTCACTGCTCGTCTTCCACAACTACACGGTCAGCATCTTCTATCGCTGGTGGACCATTCACCTGTGGGTGGAGGGGGTGTGGGAGATGGTGCAGGCCGGCCTCCTCGCCTACCTGTTGATCCGCCTGTCTGGCGTGGACCGGGAGGTGATGGAGAAGTGGCTCTACGTCATCGTGGGCCTCGTGTTCATCGCCGGCATCATCGGCACGGCGCACCACTACTACTGGGTAGGGGTCCCGCGGTACTGGCTGCCGATCGGCGGCGTCTTCAGCGCCCTCGAGCCGCTCGCGCTCATCGGCATGGCGATGTTCGCCTACTACGCCATGCGGCGCTCCGGCCTGTCGCACCCGAACGGACTGGCGCTGCACTGGACGATCGGCAGCGCGGTGTTCACCGCCTTCGGCGCCGGGCTCCTGGGGCTCGCGCACACCTGGCCGTCGGTCAACAGGTGGACGCACGGCACGCTCATCACGCCCATGCACGGGCACTCGGCCTTCTTCGGCGCATACGTGATGATCAACCTGGCGATCATCACGTATGCCATGCCGGGCCTCACCGGCCGCTCCGAGAAGCGCGGCGGCAACTCACTCGGCTTCTGGGCATTCTGGCTCATGACCGCCGGCATGTTCGGCATGACGCTCGCCTACGGCACCGCGGGCATCGCGCAGACGTACCTGGAGCGCATCATGGGGCTGGGCTATCTGGAGACGCAGCTCAAGATCCAGGTGCATTTCCTGATGCTGCTCGCCGCGGGCGCGATCTTCACCGCCGGCGTGGCCGCGTTCCTGTGGGATTTCTTCCGTCACCCACCGCTCCGCGCTCCGGAGGCCGCGGCGGCCACCGAGCCGATGCCCGCCGAGCCCACACCGGTGCCCGCCTCATGACGGCCCGTCCTCCGGCGCTCACCGGGCTCGCCGGCGCCAACGGCACGGTGCGCGTGGATGCGCCGGGACGGCACCACGCGATGCCGCCCCACGCCCCGAAGTCGCGCGACCCGAGTCGTCATCAGGCGCTCCGCTACGTGGGCCATGAGCCGTACTACCTGCCGGTCGGCGACGAGATCGACATCTTCGAGCGCTGCCACGCCCGCGGCCTCGCCGTGATGCTCAAGGGGCCCACGGGCTGCGGCAAGACGCGCTTCGTGGAGCACATGGCATGGCGGCTTGGCCGCCCGGTCGTGACGGTGGCGTGCCACGACGACCTGTCGGCGAGCGACCTCACCGGGCGCTGGCTGGTGCGCGGCGGGGAGACGGTGTGGCAGGACGGCCCGCTCGCGCTCGCGGTGCGCCACGGCGCCATCTGCTACCTCGACGAGGTGGTGGAGGCGCGGCAGGACACGATCGTCGTCATCCATCCGCTCACCGACGACCGGCGCATCCTGCCGCTCGACAAGGCGGGCGAGCTGGTGGAGGCCGTGCCGGGATTCCAGCTCGTCGTCTCGTACAATCCCGGCTATCAGCACGTGCTCAAGGACCTGAAGCCGAGCACGCGGCAGCGGTTCGTCGGCATCGAGTTCGACTTCCCGCGGCCGGAGCTGGAGGTGCGCATCGTCGAGCACGAGGGGGGCGTGGACGCGGCGACGGCACGCGCGCTCGTCGCGCTCGCCGGCCGCCTGCGCAACCTGCGCGACCGCGGACTGGCCGAGGTACCGAGCAGCCGCGTGCTGGTGGCCACGGCTCGGTTGATCGCCGGCGGCATTCCGGCCGCCGCTGCCTGCCGCGCGGCGCTCGTCTCGCCGCTCAGCGACGACCCGGAGCTGCTCGGCGCGATGCACGATCTCGTCGGGGCGGTTCTCGCGTGAGGCGCACGGTGCGTGGCGCGCCAACGCCCCGCCGGTGATATCGCGTGTCGGAGCCGGAAGACGTCATCCTCGAGGGCGCGTACGCCGCCACCACCTTCGTCACGCGGCTCTGGCGCCGGCACGTGCCGGGGCCGCCGCGGGTGGAGCTCGCCGAGGTGCGGCCGCGGCTCGAGCTGTTCGTCGGCGCGATCTTCGGCGACGTCCCCTCGATCGTGCCCGCTGAGCCGCCGGCGTTGCCGTCATTCGTGGGGCGCCTCATGCGGCGCATCCCGCGGCACCTGCTGGACAGCCGCGCGCATGCCTCCACCGATGGCGTGCGCATCCGGCTCCCGCGCGCGCTGCACGCGCGTGCAGCGCGCGCAGGCGAGACGGCTGATCGCGCCGTGGCGGTGGTGGCGTACCGGCTGCTGGCGGTGGAGCAGGCAGCGCGCGCTGCCCGTGGTACCCCGACGGCGCGTGCGTCGGAAGCCCGCGCGCTGACCCCGGACGTTCGCGACCTGTTCCAACTCTGCGAGGCGGCCGCCGTGGATCGCTGGCTCGCGAGGGAACTCCCCGGACTGGCGGGGGAGCTGCGTGCCGCCCGGCACGATGCGCTGGGCGCGCGGCCGGCGCTCTCGGCACTCACGGCGCGCGAGCGGGCCGTCGAGGAGTGGCTCTGTGCGCTTCTGGGCGCCCCGCCGGACGCGCCACCGCACGAGCTGCCGGTGAGCACGGACCCGCGGCGCTCGCTTGCCTGGGCGCGTGAGCGCGCGGCGGCGCTCGCGGCGCTGCCGGGCCGCTACCGCGGGCTGCCGACGGTGCCGCTGTGGGGACGCGCGGAGCCGCTGGCCCCGGATGCCCCCTCGCTCCGATCACATGGCGGCGAGGATGCCCGTGAGCCGCACCTCCCAGACGAGCGCGTCCGCACCCTGCGGCGTCGCCCGCGCATCCGGCCGTCGCCCGATGACGAGGACGACGGCCAGATGGGCCTGTGGATGATCCAGCTCGACGAGCCGCAGGAGCACGTCGAGGATCCCATGGGGCTCCAGCGCCCCGCCGACCAGGACGCGGAGAAGGACGCTGACGACCTGGCGGACTCGCTCGCCGAGCTGCCGGAGGCCCGGCTGGTCGCGGCCCCCGGGACGCCCGCCGAGGTGCTGGCGAGCGAGGACCCGCCGCCTCGCTCGGCGCTGCAGCCGGATGCGGTGCCGCAACGCGTCGGCGTCGCGTACCCGGAATGGGACCACCGCATCGGTGCGTATCTGCCAGCACATGCGATCGTGCGCGAGTTGCCCGCGTCGCAGGGCGACGCGCGGTGGGTGGAGGGGGTACTGCGGCGTCACGCACGAGAGATCGACCAGGTGCGGCGCCGCTTCGAGCGGCTGCGCCCGCAGCGCGTGCGCCTCGGCCGCCAGCTCGACGGCAGCGACTTCGACATCACGGCCTATACCGAGACGCACGCGGACGTGCGCGCGGGCTGCGGCAGCGACGACCGCCTCTACGAGGCGGTGCGCCCGGCACGACGCGACATCGCCGTGAGCCTGCTGGTGGACATCAGCGGCTCGACCGACGGCTGGCTTTCCGAGCAGGGTCGGATCATCGACGTCGAGAAGGAGGCGGTGCTCCTCGTCTGCGAGGCGCTCGACGCGCTCGGCGACCGCTATGCGGTATCGGCATTCTCGGGTGAGGGGCCGAGGAGCGTGGCGCTCTATCCGGTGAAGCGATTCCACGAGCGGTACGGGCTGGACACCCGGCTCCGCATCGCCGGGCTCGAGCACGACCGGTACACGAGGATGGGTGCCGCGCTGCGACATGCGACGGCGCTCCTCTGCAAGGAACCGGCGCATCATCGCCTGCTGCTCCTGCTGACGGACGGCAAGCCGAACGACGTGGACCTCTACGAGGGCCGCTACGGCATCGAGGACACCCGTCAGGCGGTGGCCGAGGCTCGGCTGCAGGGTGCGCAGCCGTTCTGCCTCACGGTGGACCGGGAGGCGCCGTCCTACCTGCCTCGGCTCTTCGGGCCCGGCGCGTACACGGTGCTTCGCCGCGCGAGCACGCTGCCGCAGGCACTCGTCGAGGTCGTCCGGCGACTGCTGCACGGGTGATGCGCGGGCGGGGTGAGAAGGGCGTCAGGCAGCCAACGCAATGCGTGCGGAACGCCGCTCTGGTGTGGAGATCCCTGCTTCGTGACGCGATCGTTCCGGTGCACGTGCACCGGAACGATCGCGTACGCCGAGGCCGTGCCGGCTCACCGATCGTGCGCCCGCGCGTGGACGACGGTGCGCATCCATGGATGGATGCAGCACTGGTAGAGCTCCGTTCCTGCTTCCTCGACCTCATCGCGGTAGGTCCCGCCAGGGGGAACGAAGTCGTCCTCGTCCAGGCTGAGGCACTCGGGGGCCTGGACCGGCGTTCCGGCGAGCGCGTTGAGGTCGGGGACGATTCCACCGCCGAACTCCTCCACCTCGGTGAACGTGTGGTCCTCGCCCCCACGATTGACGGCGAGGAGCACGTCTCCGACGGCGACGTGCATGTTGGGCGGCGCGAAGTGCCACGCGCCGACCTTCTGGTGCTTCGTCAACTGCGCGATAAAGTGCTCGAACGTCACCCCACCGTTGCGCACACATGCCGCCGGATCGCCGAGCGCGGCGTTGAACGTGGTGGGGTCGCACGCATCCATCATGTTGACGCGCCGTTCGAGATCGTCAGCGCCGCCGTTGCGGCGCGCGAGGGCCGCCGCGTCGTCGGCCGGTGCGGTCGGCCCACTCGTGTCGGTGCAGGCGGCCAGGAGCAGCGAGAAGAGCGTGAGCGCGGTAGCGCGAACGAGGTGACGCATGGGACCCTCCGGCAAGAGACGGTCACGACAACGGACCATTGCGGACCGATGGGCGCGTCACGGACGGCATCGAAGGCTGGAAGGTGCGGCCGTTGACGGCGCGTCGGCCGAGGTCCGCTGCCAGCATATCGTGCGCCAGTGCGAAGTGCTCCCAGAGCTGGATGAGTCATCCGGTACGCCGGCGGCGGGCCGCCGTCACCCTCGTACGCGAGCTTCGCGATGAGCATGGTGAACGGCTCGATGTAGCGCGCGGACCGGAGGCGGCCGTCACCCCGGGAGGCCGACCCGCATCTCGCTCCGTCGTCACGTTGACTCGGGAGCGACGCGTCCGATCGACGCGCGTCACCACGCCTGTTCAGTCCGAGCCCGGTCGCGCGAGCGGTCGCCGCTCACCGGCCCCGTCTGCCCGCTGGCTCGTCCGGAGGAATTGGGCCCAGTCGAGCTCCGCCCAGTCGAGCTCCTCCTCGATGCGCTGGAACGCGTCGTCGCCGATGGTGCCGTCTGCCCGCAGTGCCACGAGACGCCGGCGCTGGGCCTCGGTCGCGGCGCGCACGACCGCCGCGTCGTCGTCCCGGCCGGCGGCGCCCGCGGCGGAGGCGGGTGTCGGCGGGATTCCTTCGGGTCCGGCCCCGTTCCCGCTCACGCCGTCGCCCACGAGCTCCAACTCCGCGCGGTGGAGCTCGAGCTCGTAGCGGTGTCGGACGAGCGCCGCGGTCTCCGCTCCCGGACACGCCTCGGCAGCCGCCACCGCCGACCGCAGCGTCTCGAGCCTGGCAAGGCGCACCTCGCGATCGACCGAGCCGTCGTCCTCGAGCCGCAGGCGCAGCAGCAGCGGCCGGAGCGTCAGTCCCTGCAGCACGAGCGTGCCGAGGGTGACGCCGAACGCCGTCGTGAGGATGAGGTCGCGGAAGGGGAAGTCGATGGGCAGTGCGAGCGCGGTGGCGAGCGTCACGGTGCCGCGCATGCCGCACCACCCCACCACCGCCGCGC
>DATANT010000502.1:0-3172 GCA_036266115.1 Gemmatimonadaceae bacterium
GCGGCCGCGGCGCACCTCGCGCTCCAGCGTGGCCAGCTCCACCGCGTCCACGTCCTGCAGGGGCACCACGAGCAGGTCCGCGTGCTCGTCGCGCAGCCGCGTGGTGGCCTGCGCGATGGTGGCCACGGCGGCCGGCGGGCCAAAGCCGAAGCGCTGCAGCACGCCGAGCACCATCTCGTCGGGGCCGGCGGCGCCGCCGACCACCAGGGCATGTCGTTGCATCATGAGGCTACGTCTCCGTCACTGTGCATCAGGGCCGTCGCGGTGCCGGCCGCTCCGGAATCCGCGGCGCCAGCGACTCGCGCGCCGGCAGGGTGGTGTCCGGGAGCAGCCGCAGCACGTCCTGCGCGCGCGGGCGCATCGGATCCACCACGATCGGCGTCACGATCACCACCAGCTCCGACTCGTTGTTCTGCCAGCGCGTGCTGCCGAAGAGCACGCCGAGAAAGGGGATGTCGCTCAGGAAGGGGATGCCCGTGCGCACCTTCTCGCGCTCGGTATTGAACAGCCCCGAGATCACCAGGCTCTGGCTGCGCTTCACGTCCACCACCGTGTTCAGCTTGCGGCTGCGCAGCGCCGGGATGCGGAAGCCCGAGAGGATGACGGCGTTGGCGAAGTCCAGGTTCGAGACTTCGGGGGCCACGTGCAGCTTGATCAGGCTGTCGCTCACGATCTCCGGCGTGAAGTTGAGCCGCACGCCGAACTCCTTGTACTCGATGGTGACGTTGGTGCCTCCCCCCGGTCCGCTCGAGCCGCCCTGCACCACCGGGATGGGGATCTCGCCGCCAGCCAGGAAGCTGGCCTGCTCCTTGTTGGCCGCCATCAGGTTGGGCTCGGCCAGGACGCGCGCGTTGCCGCGCGTCTGCTCGGCCTCGATGAGCGCCAGAAAATCCTTCGTGCCGAAGTCCGAGAGGATGGTGAGAAAGCTCGCGTCACCGGGAATCAGGATCTTGTCGTCGACGATCGCGTTGTCGCTCCTCAGCAGTCCCATGCCGACGCGGTCGCCGCCCGAATTGCGGTACAGTGCACTCACGCCCACGTTGTAGAGCAGGTCCCGCCGCACCTCGGCGAACTTCACCGCCAGGATCACCTGCATCCGGTCC
Source organism: Gemmatimonadaceae bacterium (assembly GCA_036266115.1). GTDB lineage: Bacteria > Gemmatimonadota > Gemmatimonadetes > Gemmatimonadales > Gemmatimonadaceae > DATANT01. The sequence continues at coordinate 1,104 of DATANT010000502.1, forward strand.
GACGGGGAGTGCACGCGCACGCGGTAGTGGCGCCGCGGCACTCCGGCTCCCCAGAGGATGACGTCCGTCTCGCCGGCGGCGCGGGCGTTGATCACCACGTCGCGCTCCCCCACCACGGCCACGTCCGCGATGTCCGGGCTGGCCACCGAGACGCGATTGATGGTGACCAGCATCTCGATGGGATACGAGCGTCCCACCGGCAGGTCCACGCGGATGATCTCGGCGTCCGGCGTCTGCGCCCGGAGCGCGGCGGGACCGAGGGTGGCGACGAGCAGGGCGGCGAACAGGCGGACGTGAAGACCACGGGGGCGGGCACGGTGCACGGCGTCCTCGGAGTGGGTGGAGAGCTGCGGCGTCGCAACTGCAACGGGCTGGAGGGGGCGGGCGATCTCACGAGGGGCGACCCTCAGGGAGTGCGCGCACCGTTCCCCACTTCGAACTTCTGCTGTTCCACCTTCTCCCCGCCGCGGAACACGCGCACCGTGAGCGTGTCCGGCCTGGGGGGTGGAGGGGGCTGCTGCACGATCACCGGCGGCGGCGCGACCGGCGCGGGCGCGGCGCGGCGCACGGGCTGCCTGGCCGCCGGGCGCGGCGCAGTCACCGTGGCGGCGTTGCGCAGCTGCGCGAGCACGTCGGTGGACGTCGCGCCGGCGGTGCGCACGCTGTCCGGATCTCCGTAGCCGCGCAGCACGAGCTGGATGGTGCCCTGGTTGGCGGCCACCGCCAGGCGCTCGGCCTCGTCGGGGAACACCTCGAGCGCCGCGGTGGTGGCGCTGATGGGCTTGCCGTCCTCGCCGCGCTCCACCTGGGTGCCCACCGAGAGCACGCGCATGTTGCTCATGAACAGCTTGGCCACCTGCTTGTCGCGCTCGCTCTCCTGCTTGATGGTCACCAGCACGTCCACGCGGCTGTTGGGCTGGATGAGGCCACTGAGCCCGGCCACCTCGTTGATCTTCACCGCCATGGCGCGCTTGCCGGGGGCGATCTTCACCTCGATGCCGGGACCGGTGCCTGGCGGGGCCAGGCGGCCGGGCACGATGGGCTCGCCCTTGAAGATGGCGACGCGCGCGACGCGCCCCACCACCGAGTCGACGGCGGCGTAGGCGCCCGCCGGCACGGCGGCAAGCGGCCACTCGCTGGCCGCCACCGACAGCCGCTCGATGCTCCCGCCCTCGGGGATGTCCTGCGCCGCGATCAGCACGGGACGCGTCTGCACGCGGTTCTCCTCGCGGGTGCGCTCGATGGTGCGCCAGACGCCGTAGGTGGCGCCACCGGCCGTGATCAGCGCGGCCAGGAAGACCAGGGTGTAGCGACTATCGGCCATGATACCTTCTGCTGCGGGTGGTCGACGGGTGTGCGACAGGTGAAGGACGACGTGATGACGAGTGGCGCGGCGCGGCCCGCACCATCAGTTGGTGGCCCGCTCCCACCGGAACACCGCCCGCGGCGACATGGTGATGTCGCCCAGGCCGATCAGGCCGGCGATGGGGGTAATGGGCTCGAACTCGTACGCGTCGATGCGCACGGTGATGAAGCGGGTGGCCGGTGGCGCGGCGTCGAGCGTCACCTCGATCTGGCTGGTGGCCACGGGCGTGCCGCCGAACGCCGCGATATAGTCGCTCACCCGCGCTTGAACGGCGGCGGTATTGCCGACCTTCCCTTCGGTCTGCACGGCGGCGAAACGCGCGCCCTCGCGCACGGCGGAGGTGAGATTGTTGTACGTGTAGAGCAGGCGGCCGAAATCGATGATGCCGAAGGCGAGCACCACGAGGATGGGGAGCACGAGCGCGAACTCCACGGCGGCCGCGCCGCGCTCGTCGCGCACGATCGTGGTGATGCGGCGGGTGGTTCGACGTGAGATGCGCATCGGCTATGTCATCCAGAAGAAGGCCGCGGGATACCAGAGGGCGGCCAGCAGGCCGGCCGCCATGGGCACCGCATAGGGAATTCTTGCCGCGCGCGGCATCGCGCTCACCGGCACGCGCAGCTCCTCGATCCGCGTTTGCAGCCGCAGCACCTGGCCGATCCGCGCAACCATGAGCGCGGGCCCCTGCTGACGCAGCATCCAG
>DATANT010000503.1:0-7479 GCA_036266115.1 Gemmatimonadaceae bacterium
TTCGGCCCGGTGCGCTGGCTGCGGCCCGGCTCCGGGTGGCACGACGCCAGGATGCTCGGCACCATCGAGCGGGAGGGCTACCGCTGCGCGCTGGGCTCCGTCTACCCCTACGACGCGCACCTGCCCTCGGTGCGGCTCGCCACAGCCTACGTCCTGGCGAACGCCCGACCCGGGGCGGTGATCATCCTTCACGAGGGGGGCGCCCGGGGGCCGCGGACGGTCGAGGTGCTTCGGCGCGTGCTTCCTGCACTGCGCGCGCGCGGCTACCGCGTGGTCACCCTGTCGGAGCTCGATGCGCTCGAGCAGGCGGTCGAGCGGCCGGCCGGCGTCGCCGTGCCGTAGGTCGCCGGGTGGAGCGCCGGCCGCGGACGGCGTGCGTGATCTCGACGCACCTCCCCGGTACCGGCACACGGTGTGAATCGCCTCGCGCCGTGCAGGCGGGGAGTGAGGCATGGCGGGACGGGCTCGGCAAGGCGCCACGTCGGCGCCACCAGCGGACGCAGCGGCGCAGCGCGCGCAGCGCGCGCTGCGCGCGAAGGCGTGGACGGTGCACCAGCTGCTGTGCGAGGAGTACGGGTGCCCCATCCGCTACTTCCACGAGCTGGACCCACTGAGCGAGCTCGTGTCATCGCTCCTCTCGCACCGTACGCGGAACGCCGATTCCGGACGGGCCTTCAGGTCGCTCCGCTCGCGCTTCCCCACGTGGGAGGCGGTGCGGGATGCGCCCACGCCCGACGTGGAGCAGGCCATTGCCGCGGTGACGTGGCCCGAGCAGAAGGCGCCGCGCATCCAGCACGTGCTGCGGGAGATCACGAGACTTCGCGGCGAGCTCGCGCTGGACTTCCTGGCCCATCTCACCGTCCCCGAGGCGCGCCGCTGGCTCGAGGCACTGCCCGGCGTGGGCCCCAAGACGAGCGCGGCCACGCTGCTGTTCAGCCGGTTGCGGATGCCCGCGCTTCCGGTGGACAGCCATCATCATCGGGTCGCGCAGCGACTCGGACTCATCCCGGGCACACTGGCCGTCGGCCCCGCGCACGCGGTGCTGGAGGCGCAGCTGCCGGACGGACTCACCGCGCAGCAGGTGTACGACAATCACGAGGTGCTGATGCTGCACGGCCAGCGCTGCTGCTACTTCCGCGAGCCGGCCTGCGAGCGCTGCGTGGTCTACGCGCTCTGCCCCACCGGGCAGCGGCTCCACCCGGAGCTCGCCGCCCTGCCCGAGCTGCTTCCCCGCTCGCCATCACCGTGACGCGCCATCGCCGGGCGGGGTCTGGAAGCGCATCCCTGCGCCCCGGTGATGCGGGAAGCCGCGGGTGACGCCGCCCGTGATCGAACGTTCCCGGGCGATCATCCCCACCGCGTTGCCAACCCCGCGCCGTGCCCCGTACCTTGCCCCGCATGTCCGCTCCAGCATCCACGGCTTCCGGCCTCACGCGTCCACCGGACGTGACCGCGCTCCTCGTGCGCGGGCTGCGCAAGCGTTACGGCGACGTCGTGGCCGTGGACGGCCTGGATCTCGAGGTGCGAGTGGGCGAGTGCTTCGGCCTGCTCGGGCCCAATGGTGCCGGCAAGACGACGACCATCGAGATCTGCGAGGGCCTCACGCCTCCCGACGAGGGCGACGTGGTGGTGTGCGGACGCCGCTGGGACACGGACGCGCGCGAGCTCCGCGAGCGCCTCGGCATCCAGCTGCAGGAGACGCAGCTCGCGGAGAAGCTCACCGTGGCGGAGACGCTGCGCCTCTTCCGCAGCTTCTACCGGCATGGCCGCGCGGTGGACGAGGTGATCGCGCTCGTGCAGCTGGACGAGAAGCGCGACGCGCGCGTGGGCACGCTCTCGGGCGGACAGAAGCAGCGCCTCGCGCTCGCCTGCGCCCTGGTGGGCGACCCGGAGCTCCTCTTTCTCGACGAGCCCACCACCGGGCTCGACCCGCAGTCGCGCCGGCAGCTCTGGACCCTGGTGGAGCAGCTCAAGGCGGGCGGTCGCACGATCGTGCTCACCACGCACTACATGGACGAGGCGGAGCGGCTGTGCGACCGCGTGGCCATCGTGGACCATGGGCGCATGATCGCCCTCGGCAGCCCGCGCGAGCTCATCGCGAGCCTGGGCGCCGAGCAGGTGGTGTTCTTCGCGGTGGAAGGTGGCGGGGAGAACGGCGACGGGCTCGCGCCGGCGGCGCTCGATGCCGTGGGGCGCGCGGTGGCCGCCGTGCGTCCGCCGCACGCCACCAACGGTGGCTGGGAGCTGCCGGTGGCCGCGCCGCACACCGCCATCCCCGCCCTGCTCGCCGAGCTGCCGCGCCACGGCGCTCGGCTGACCGAGCTGCGCACCCATTCGCCCACGCTCGAAGACGTCTTCGTATCCCTCACCGGCCGGGCCCTGCGCGATGGCTGAGAGCTCCGCGACCGAACCCACCACGCTCATGCCGGCCGCGCCCGGGCCCGCCGCACCCCACGCAGACCGCGGCGGCCACCGGTCGGCCATCGTCGAGCTCACGCTCGTGCGGTTGCGCGAGATCGTGCGCGAGCCGGAGACCGTGTTCTGGGTCTTCGTCTTTCCGCTCGTGCTCGCGGCGGCGCTCGGCATCGCCTTCCGCAACCGCGCGCCCGAGGCGGTGCACGTGGGTGTGCTCGCGTCGGCACCGGCGGCGGACGCGGCGGCGAGTGCCCTGCGCGCCGCCGACGGGCTGGCCGTGGAACTGCTGCCGGACGACAGCGCGGCGGCGCGGGCGCTCCGCATCGGCACGGTGGCGCTCGTCGTCGTACCGGACGGCGCGGGTGCGGCCGAGTATCGATTCGACCCGTCGCGACCGGAGGCGCGCATGGCGCGGCTGGTGGCGAACGAGGCCCTGCAGCGCGGCGCGGGGCGGCAGGACCCGGTCGCGGTGCGCGAGGCGCCGGTGAGCGCGCGAGGGTCGCGCTACATCGACTTCCTCATCCCGGGGCTGCTCGGCCTGAATCTGATGGGCAGCGGGATCTGGTCCATCGCCTTCTCCATCGTCACCGCGCGCAACAAGAAGCTGCTCAAGCGACTCGCCGCCACGCCCATGTCGCGCAGCGAATACCTGCTCAGCTTCCTGCTCTCGCGTCTCGCCTTTCTGGTAGCCGAGGTGGTGCTGCTGGTGGGGTTCGGCGCGCTGGTGTTCGGCGTGCCCATGCGCGGCTCCCTGATCACGCTGGGCGCCGTCTGCCTGATCGCGGCGCTCTCCTTCAGCGCGCTGGGGCTGCTCGTGGCGTCGCGCGCGCGCACGGTGGAGGCCGTGTCGGGGCTCGCCAATCTCGTGATGCTCCCGATGTGGATCCTCTCCGGCGTCTTCTTCTCGTCGGCGAACTTTCCGGCGACGCTCCAGCCGTTCATCCGGGCGCTGCCGCTCACCGCCACCGTGGACGCGCTCCGCGCGACGATGCTGCAGGGCGCCACGCTCGCGTCGCTCGCGCAACCGCTGCTGGTGATCCTCTTCTGGATGGTCGTCCCCTTCGCCGTGGCGCTCAGGATCTTTCGCTGGCGGTGAGCGAGGTGGGTGCACGAGCGGACGAGCTCGATGCCGTGTGCACGCGATCGTCCGGCGGATCGCGATGTGGAACCGCCGCACCTCGCCGAGCACGACGTCGTGCGTGACTGACGCGTGCAGCTCGCGCCGCGCGCACCCGTACGTGTTGCACCCCTGGCTGTCGCGGCGCATCTTGCTGGCGTCCGCGCCGGCCCCCTGACGGTTACCGGTGCGGCGGCAGCGACGGGCCGCGGCCGAGCGCGCCCCGTCGACCATGGGTCAGCGTCGCGGAGGCGCGATGAGTGACCAGAGGAGCGCCGGGGCGGGGCGCATGCAGCGCCGCGTTCCGGGTCACACGCCACCGGCGGTGGCGCGAGGCGCCAGAGCGTGCCGAATGCGGACGACGTGGGCGGCCCCGCGAATGCTGGCCGTCGCGCTCGCCGCCGTCGGCGCGCTCGGGTGCCAGGCGCGCACCGCCGTGGCGCCGGCGACGCCCGCGACGGAGCTCGCCACCTATCACCGCCTGTTTCCCACCTACGCACGCTTCTGCGCTGCGAGCGAGATCCATCGCGAGGGAGAGCCGGCGGGCGGTGTCTCGGGCCACGGCGTGCTCTACGTGCGCGGGCTCGTGCTCGACACCGGGGCGCCGTACCCGCGCGTGCGCCTGGCGACTCCCGCGGAGGTCTCGGCCGGGACCGACGACGTCGGGATCAGCGTCGGACGGTACCGCACGACGGTGAACTGGGTCGGCATCCCCGGCGCGCAGCTCTTCCACCGCGGGGTGACCTACCCTCCCGCCGATTCGGTGGACCTGGCCGACGTGCGGCTCACCGTCGACACGCTCCTCGGCGCGGGCGTCCTCCGCGGGGTTCGGGGCGAGACGAAGCAGCCGGGCGAGAAGACGGCGCGGCCGGCCGACTCGCGCGAGCTCGCCGGGGATATGGTGGGGACCGACGCGGCGATCCTCTTCGCCCGCTCGCTCGAGTGCGTGTCCATCCCGTTGAGCCCCACGATGCTACCCGCGATGGCCGAGTTCCTCAATGCGCGAAACGCGATGTACGCCGAGACCGGACGGCCGTACCGGTGGCACCTGCTGCGGAACAACTGCACCCACCTGGCCCACAACGCGATGGCCGCCACCGGGGTGTTCGCGCCGCTCGGTGTGGACCGGAGAGGGCCGGCGGAGCTCTTCAACGTCGCCATTCCGGCCGACGAGCTGGCGGTGTGGCTCGCGGCGACGGACGGCGGCCCGATGGGCGAGCAGGACGACGTGCTCGCCTACTATCGGAACGCGCGGTGGCGGCGGCTCCTCGAGGAATACGACTGGCTTCCGCACCGACCAGGCGTGCTCGCCGTGGCGCTGCGACAGATGCCGACGCGGGACTCCGCGTTCTTTGCCGACACGACCCTCTGGTTCGTGCGCGCCGCACCACTGGTGCACGCGCGGGAGTCACGCGTGGTGGACGCGTTGCGCGATCCGCGTGCGACCGACCTTCAGGCAAACCTCACCTGGTACGCCGAGCGATACCGCAACGCGCTGCGGCTGCAGCGGCCCGCGGACTCGTACGCCGAGGCCGTGGGCCCCGGCGCGAAGCTCGAGACGTTCCGGGCCTTTCACGATCGGTACTACCGCTACGTCGCCCGCGAGCTGGCGGCCGTGGAGGCGGCGCTCGCGTCGACGTCGAGCGCGCGGTGATGGTGGGGCCGGCGCGCGCGTCGGCCGCTACCTCACGACCACGGGGATCCTCACGGAGCGCGCGGGCGCGACGCCACGCTCCCAGGGGCGCACGTACTCCAGCGCGATCGTCGCCGTGCCCCGCCCCACCGGCGTGAATCCCAGGTGCATCGCGCCGGGCGCGCCCACCCCGCTCGTCGTCGATGCCTCATGCTGCGACGACGTGAAGCGCACGACCGTCTGGTCGAACGGCTCGGCCAGCCGCCACTGGTAGCCCGTTGCCGCGGTCGCGGTGAGCGATACGATGAGTGGCTGCCCGAGGGCGAGCTCCACCGGCCCCGGCGGCGAGGCGGAGACCGTCACCGGCTTCTGGCTGGCCGCCGGGGTGCCGGCCGCATCGACGTCGATCGCCCACAGCCGCGTGCCGTCGAAGCGGCCGTCTGCGGCGAAGTCGAACGCGACCGTCGCCTGGCCCACCTGCGCGCAGGCGTGGCACGTCTGCAACTGGTAGACGACGAGGAAGCGGCGCCCGTCGTCCGGTGTCCGCATACTCACGGGATAGCGGGTGTCGAACCGGTCGCCGGGGAATACGGCGAGACCCGGATTGCCCCGGAGTAGCGAGGCGTAGAGCGGATCGGCGGCGAGGTCGTTCGTATCGAGCATCCTGGGGTCGTCGACGTCGATGGTGGGCGGGCTGCCGTTCACCAGGAGCACGCCGCTGTTCTCGTTGGCGCGGAACGGGTAGACGACGTACGCAACGGCCACCGGGTTGGCCGTCCGGTAGTCGCGCAGGAAGCCGGTGTACCCTGTGCGCTCGGCGAACGCCACCGCGGCTGGGGGCGCGCCGGCGGCCTGCAGCACCTTCGCGCGGCATGTGTCGAGCGCGGGCGCGTTCGCGCAGCCACTCGTGAGCCGCCGGACCGTGCCCGGGTCCGGTTCCCACCGGGCTCCGGGGCTCACCGCCTCGGGAGGCGCCTGGGCGGCCGCCACGCCGGCGGCGACGGAAAGGATCATGGCGAGCGCCATCGCGCATCGCATCGTGCACCTCCTCGATGAAACGATCGGTCGGTAGACCGGCGCCGCGCTCGGCGGCGCGACGCCATCCGGCAAACTCGCGCGGTGCGTCCCGCGATCCTGGACCGGGGCCTGGGAGGTCCTGGGACACGCGGCGCCGTGGCCGGTCACCCTCGAGCGGGCGCGCCTGACTCGGTGTGCGAGGGCCGGAACGGCAGGTGCGATGACCGCTTTCATGCTTTCTCGGCGCCTCGGTTCAGGCGGCGAGCCGCGAGGCATCACTACGCGGGGCGACCAGAGTGGCGAGGGTGCAACGTGGGCGGCCACACCAACATGGCCGCTCTTGTAGGGAGCGACCTCTTGCGTATTAGGCTGCGACACCCGCAATGTGGGCGCAGTAGGCGGAACTGCATAACTCGCGTTAGGTGGCTACACAAATCCTTGTATGGACGAACTTCGCAGGCTCCAGGAGTGGTACACCTCCCAGTGCGATGGCGACTGGGAGCACGAGTACGGCATCCGGATCGTGACGCTCGACAACCCAGGATGGGCCGTGCACATTCCGTTGGCGGAGACGGAGCTTGAACACGTTCCGTTCGTCGAGGTGGTCGACCGCGATTCAGAACGCGACTGGGTCCACTGCCGAGTGCGGGACGGCCAGTGGCGGGGGAGTGGCGGGCCGCAGATGCTCGCGCGCCTGCTTGGCTACTTCCTCGATTGGGCCGCTACGGCAACGCGGGCAGCCACCTAACGAGTCGTTGCAGCTGACGAAGCGGCCCAACCGACGTACTCTATTCAAGACTCCACGTGGGCCGCTTCGCAGCTGAACGTGGGCGTTAGCCAGCAACGGAGAGTCAGTGCCCATCAGCGCGTATATCGAGGGTGAGGATGGCGCCCGGGAGGGCGAGCCGTGGTGGCACGCTCGCAGCACCGAGCGACTAGACCGTGAGCACCCGGGTACGTGCTGCCTACGCTTCCTTGACCCGTACGGCGACGCGGTTTTCAACCAGGCGCAGCTCCCCGTGCTCTTGGACGAGCTCCGGGCGCTGCGGGGAAGGCTCCACGACGCGGAACTCGTATCGGTGCTGGACGCCGTGATCGCCTTCGTGCGGCGCGCTGAGGGGCAGATCCATACGTACGTTCGATTTGTCGGCGACTGAGTTCCCCTCGGCTGCTGGCTAACGTGGCGCTGCAGCTGACGAAGGCGCTGTGGTGGCGGGCGCTGCGCGCCCGCGTTCTATTTGGTGCCTTCGCAGCTGAGCTTGGGCGTTAGGCCCCACAAATGCCGCCACAGGGGGTG
>DATANT010000504.1:0-14174 GCA_036266115.1 Gemmatimonadaceae bacterium
CGAGCGCCGCGACGCCACGAACCATGGGTGCGCGCTGGACGTGTGGTTGGGCACGAGGTCCAGGATGAGCCGGAACCCGCGCTGGTGCAGCGCGTCGCGCAGCCGGTCGAAGTCGGCGAGCGTGCCGAAGAGCGGATCGACGTTCGTGTGGTCGGCGATGTCGTAGCCGAAGTCGGCCATCGGCGACGGATAGAACGGCGAGATCCACACCGCGTCCACGCCCAGCCACTCCAGGTAGTCCAGCCGCTGCGCGATGCCGGCGAGATCACCCACCCCGTCGCCGTTCGCGTCCATGAACGAGCGCGGATAGATCTGGTAGATGATGCCGCGCTGCCACCAGAGCGGTGCATCGGGAGTCGTGCCGGCGTCCGGATGGGTCATGCGCGGGCCGCTCGCAAGGAGCAGGCCCGCGCATGAGGGGCCACGTCACCCCGCCGTCGCGCCGCGCCGCTCAGCCGAACAGCTTCTTCGCCACGTCCTTGAACATCTCCGCGTCGATGTCCGGTCCGATGGGCGCGGTGAGCTGCGGCTCGGCTGGCAGCTCCGGCGGATCGAAGCCCTCCGGCGGCCCGTCCTGCACGCGCAACGGTGAGCCGTCCTCCGGATGTGGGCCGGTCCAGATCTCGGAGATCCGCTTGTAGTCGTTGCGGCTGAAGCGGTACAGGAGCTGATGCAGCCCCTTCTCCTCGTGCTTCCTGGCCTCGGGAAAGCGCTTGTTGGAGATGTCCGGGATGGGCAGGAGCTTGCCCAGGTCCACGCCGGTGAGCTTCTCGAGCGCCTTGGCGTACGCCACGATGTGCACGCCGCCGCGCACGAGCAGATACCCCAGCATCGCGCGCGACGTCTCGTCGTCCACCATCTCGTAGACGCGGATCTTGTTCGCCCGCGCGCCGCACTCCAGGAAGAAGTTGTGCAGCAGGTCCAGCTTCAGGTTGCCGCTGGAGAACACGTTCGCGCCGGTCCACGGGCTCCCCTGCGAGTCGATCGGCAGGGCCACCTGCCCGCTCGCGATGAAATGATAGGAGTTGCGGAAGTCGGTGGCGTCCTTGAGCGGAGTGCTGGCGGGATCGGGGTCGCGGCCGGTGGCGCCGGTGAGCAGCAGGTTGATCGTGTAGGCCACCGCCTCGATGTGCCCGTACTCCTCGGCGGCGATGTTCGCGATGAGGTCGTAGAACGGCCGCAGCTCGTTCCGGCCGCGGAAGTTGAACGACTGGAACGTGTAGTTCATCAGGGTCGACATCTCGCCGAACTTGCCGCCCATCAGCTCCTGCACGGCGGCCGCGCCGTTCGCGTTGGCGTGCCTGGGCACGGGGAGCTCGAGGGCGAGCTTGTCGATGCGTTCGATCATGGTCCGGACCTCCGGATGGCAAAACGGGCTCGACCGGTCGCGCCGCGCCGCGCGCCCGTGCGAGCCTGGCACCGCGCGCAACCGGCATGCCCACCGGAGCCCCGAGCCACCGGATGGCGCAACGAGAGAGGCAGGGCAACCGGTTCCACCTGGAACCCGATGCCCTGCCTCTCCGCTCACCTCGCCTGCCCCGTGATTCCGGGCACGGAGCACACGAGCCCTGCTCACCCTACCGTCACCACCTCGCCGCCCCCGCCCCTGGCTGAATCGCCCCGCTACACCGCCCATCCACCGGGCACGTGCTCCACCGCCGAGCGCACCGCGGCCACCACGTCCGCGGGCAGCGTGCCCACACCGCGCCGCTCCGCCTCCCACACCAGGTTCAGCGCATGCACCTGCACCGCGAGGGTGGCCAGCAGCGCCCCCGCCGCGCCGGGCTCGGCGAGCACCGTCCGCATGAACGCATCCAGCTCCGCCTGACCGAGCGCCGGCGCCGGGGTTGGGGCCAGCGATTGCCACACGACCGCATCCTGCACCACCCAGGCGCCCAATCGCCTCCGCGCCATCTCCGACGATTCGTACCCCACGCTGACAATCTCCTTGTTCCGCAGTATGTTACCAATTCGTGCCAGGCTGATCTTATAAAGACGGACTATCTTGTCGGTGGCGACCCCGTCCCCCGTCTGGGGCGGGGCACGTTGCACCACCGACGCTCAGCAGCTCCGCGTGGCGCCCACCCGCCGGCGCGCTCGGATCTGCGGCACCGCCCTGCTGGGAGCAGACCGCCATGACGGTCCTCACACCGCAGCGCCCACTGGCCGATCTCTCGCTGGCCCGTGCTGCCCTGGAGCAGCACTGGGCACTGGCCGCCATCGCCCCCGAGCGCCGGGTGCTCCTGCTGGAGCGTGTGGCCGCCGTGGCTCCGTCCGACGAAGCCACGCTGGGCATGCCGATCGCCGAGTCGCTGGCCATGCTGGCCACGGCCTACGAGATCGCCGCGCTCGGCCACCTGGACGCGGCGCTCGCGCCGGGCGACGAGTCCGCGACCGCCGAGCTGGCGCGCGAGAGCCTCGCGATGGGCGCGGGACGCGCCTTCCACATCCTGCGCACCCTGCAGCTCGCCCCCGACTCGCCGGAGCTCGCGGCGCGCAGCATCCTGCGCCTCGCGGCGCAGGCCGTGGTGGGCCGCCAGAACGAGGCCTTCGAGCGCTGGGCCGAGCGCGCCGTGGTGCACGAGACGCTGACCACGCTCGAGCGCGAGCTCGATCAACAGCCGTGGGACGTGCGCGCCCGTCACCTCACGTGGCTGGCCTGGATCGCCCTGCTCCGCCATCCCGACGACGCCCAGCTCACGCTCGTGCGCGAGCGGCTCGCCCTGCTGCGCGAGCTGCGCATGGTGAGCGAAGCGCCTTTCCTGGCCGGCCTCTCGGGCGCCCCGGCCATGCACGCGCGCTTCCACATCTTCGTCACCCGCCAGCTGGCCGAGTCGGCCGAGCTGCTGGCCAGCACGCTGCACCGGCGCACCGGCCGCGCCGGCCGCAGCGCCGCCGCGACGCTCACGCTGCACTTCAGCGTGGCCCGCTCGGCCACGAGCGTGGGACATGGGTTGGACCATCTGCTGACCTGGGTGCACGCGGCGGCAGTGACTATCGCCGGCGGCGTGACGGACCAACTCGAATTGCCAGGGATGTAACGCGTCCGCCGCGCGCACCCGCGCGGAACAGGAACACCACGCGCCGCCCCGTGGCGCCACCCGCGCTGTTGGGCGCCCCCATGGGCGGCGTGGCCCGGGCCGACGTCCGCGGTGCCGACGCGGCACCCGGCTCCTCGCCTACCTGGAACCACCGCTCCGCCCCGTCGCGCGCCGTGCGCCGCAGGTAGTAGCCGTCATCCTCACCCCAGAACGCGCCCCACATCTCCGTGCCCTCGCTGGCCGCGAGGAGGCTGGTGAGGGGTGCGGGCTCGATGCGGCCGGCGGGCGCGGAGCAGGTGAGGAGATCCATGGGAACGGCCCGCATGCAGGGGGATGTCCGGTTGCGCGGCCGCGTTGGCGACCGGGCGTGATTCACGGCTGGGAAGATAGGACGCGCCGTCCCCCCGCCGCAATACGATCCGATCGCGTAAGTTGTTGTGGACAATGTGGATACGCGTAAGCGCCCGATGTGGACAAGGGTGCTAAGTGCGCCTGGGGCCGGGGGCAACGTCGTGTGGATAATTGCGGCGAACTCTACGGTGTCGGTCGTCCACGCGGCGTCCACACCCTTGTCCACACGCGAACGGGGGCGGCGGATCCGCGTCCGCCGCCCCCGCCCCATCCAGCCGCCGCGCCGCTCAGTCGCCGGCCACCGGCACCGGGATGCGATGCTCGGCGGTGCGGGCCGAGGTGCGGAGCCCCAGCCGCCGCGCGAACCACGAGCGCCACCCGTCCAGGATCTCGTACAGCGTGGGGATCACGAGCAGGGTGAGGAACGTGGAGGTGATCACGCCGCCGATGACGGCGATGCCGAGCGGGGAGCGGAACTGCGCGCCCTCGCCGCGGCCGAGTGCCACCGGGATCATGCCCGCGATGAGCGCGAAGGTGGTCATGAGGATGGGACGCAGCCGGATCGCGCCCGCCTCGATGAGCGCCTCACGCAGCGGCATGCCGTCCTTCTCGCGCGCCCACTTGGCGAAGTCGATGAGCAGGATGGCGTTCTTGGCCACGATGCCGGCCAGCAGGATCACCCCGATGAGGCTCATGAGGTTGATGGTCTGCCCCGTGACCGCGAGCCCCAGCATGACGCCGATGAGCGAGAGCGGCAGCGACATGAGGATGGCCAGCGGATCCAGGAAGCTGCCGAACTGCACCACCAGGATGAGGTACATGAAGAGCACGGCGATGCCGAGCGCCGCGAAGATGTTGCCGAACACCTCCGCCTGATCCTCGCTCTCGCCGCCCGTGGTGAGCCGCACGCCGGCGGGGAGCGTGACGGTGGAGAGCCGCTCGTTGACGTCCGCCAGCACCTCGCCCAGCGAGCGGCCAGCGGCGTTGGCCTGCACGCTGATCACGCGGTCGCGGTCCAGGTGGTTGATCACCGCGGGGCCCATGGTGCGCCGCACGCTGGCCACCTGGCCCAGGGGCAGCGTGCTGGAGCGCCCGTCGGGGCCCTGCACCACGAGCGGCAGCTGCTCGAGGTCCGCCACGCGGCGGCGCGCCTCGGGAGCCAGGCGGATGTACACGTCGCGGGTCTCGCCGCTCGCGTCCACCCAGTCGCCCACGTCGATGCCGGCGAACGCCGGCCGCAGCGCCTGCGCCACCTGCCCCACGCTCACGCCCAATGAGCCGGCCAGGCCGCGGTTCACCACCACGTCCAGCTCGGGCTTCTGTCCCTTGTTGGAGAGGCCGACGTCCACGGCGCCCGGCACCTGTTTCACCTGCGCCATCACCAGGTCGGCCGCCGTCTGCAGCGCCTCGGCGTTGGTGCCGCGGAGCTGGAGCTGCAGCTGCTTCACGTCGCCGCCGAAGAAGTTGGTGGACACGCTGGCCGTGGCGCCGCCCATGCGCTGCGTCTCGGCGCGCACCACGCTCGCCAGGTCCTCGGCTTCGAGCATGCCGCGGGCGCGGCGCTCGTCCTGCGGCAGCATGCGCACGTACACGCCCGCCTTGTCCACCGCGCCGCTCTCACCGCCGATGGTGGTGAAGGCATAGCGCACCTCCGGATGGCGGCGGGCGATGCGCGCCGCCTCCTCCGCCTTCAGGCGCGTGTACTCCAGGTTGGAGCCCGGCGGGGTCTCGATGGTGATCTGGAACTCGGAGCGGTCGTCACGCGGGAAGAACTGGTTGCCGATGGGATGGTACGCCGGCAGCACCTGCATGAGCCCGATGAACACCGCCACGCCGGCCACCGTGCCGAGCAGCCGTACCGGCCACGCCCACTCGCGGCGCAGCAGCACGAAGATGATGATGGCCAACCCGACGACGGCCGCCAGCAGCCCGGTCCATCCCTTGGCGGGCAGCGTGAACGCCGCCACGAAGCTCCCGATGGCCAGCACCACCATGGCCAGCCGGTGGTCCAGCGCCCACGCCACCACGTGGCGGTAGTTCTCCGCCTGCCGGTTGAACCAGTGGTTGAACCGGTCCAGCACCCTGGTGATGCGCCACTTCTTCTCCTCGGGCACGTGCGGGTCCGCCCAGTAGGCGGAGAGCATGGGGTCGAGAGAGAAGGACACGAACAGCGAGACGAGCACCGAGCAGGCGATGGTGAGCGCGAGCGGCTTGAACCACTGGCCGGCCACGCCGTACATGAACCCGATCGGCACGAACACCGCCACGATGGAGAACGTGGTGGCGGCCACGGCGAGCCCGATCTCGTCGGTGCCCTCGCGCGCGGCGGTGTAGTGGTCCTTCCCCATCTCCACGTGGCGCACGATGTTCTCGCGCACCACGATGGCGTCGTCGATGAGGATGCCGATGGCGAGCGAGAGGCCGAGCAGCGACATGGTCTCGAGCTTGAAGCCCAGCGCCCACACGGCAATGAACGAGGCGAGCACCGAGACCGGCAGCGCGAGGCCGGTGATCACGGTGGAGCGCCAGGAGTTCAGGAAGAGGAAGACCACCAGCACCGTGAGGATGGCGCCCTCCAGGAGCGCCTCCTGCACGCTGCGCACGCTGTCGCGCACGCTGTCGCCGGAGTTGCGGATCACCTCGAGCTGCGCGCCCTCCGGCAGCGTGGGCTGCACGGCCGCGATGCGCGCGAGCACCTTCTCGGCCACGTCGGTGGTGCTGTAGCCCTTGGTCTTGTTGATGTTGATGCCCACCGCCTCGCGCCCGTTCAGCAGGGCGAGCGTGCGCTGCTCCTCGGTGCCGTCGTAGGCGTCCGCCACCTGGCCCAGGCGCACGAGCTGCCCGTTGCGCTCCGTCACCACGAGCTGCTCGAAGTCGTCCGGGTTCTCGATGCGTCCCTGCAGCCGGATGGTGCGCTCGTCCAGCGAGCCGGAGATGCGGCCCACCGGCGCGGCGAGGTTCTGCAGCTGCAGCGCCTGCACCACCTCCTGCACGCTGATGCCGGCGGACTGCAGCGCCTCGGGCTTGAGCTCCACGGTGAGCTCGCGCTCCACGCCGCCCACCACCGTCACCTGCGCCACGCCGGCGATCGAGCGCAGCTCGCGCGTGATGCCCGGGTCCGCCACGCGGTAGAGCTGCGCGGGCGTGAGCGTGTTGCTCACCAGCGCGAGCTGGATGATCGGGAAGTCCTGCGGGTCCACGCGGCGCAGGATGGGCTCCTCCATCTCCTGCGGCAGGTCCTGCCGGATGAGCGAGATGGCGTCGCGGATGTCCTGCGTCTGCTCCTGCACCGGCTTCTCGAACACGTACTGCGTGACGATGGAGGCGAAGCCGTCACGCGCCTCGCCCGTCACCTTGTCCACGCCGCTGATTCCCTGGATGGCCTCCTCGATCGGCTCCAGGATCTCGCGCTCCACCTGCTCGGGCGAGGCGCCCGGGTAGATGATGTTGGTGACGACGATGGGCTGCTGCACGTCGGGGAACTCGTCGGTCTGCAGCCGGAACAGCGAGAACGCGCCGAACACCACGAGCGCGAGCATCGCGACCACGGTGATCAGTGGTCGCTTGATGGCGAAATCGGAGATGACCATGAAGGCTCCTTACTGCTTGGCGATGGCAGCGTCCGCCGGCTCGCTCACTCGCACCAGCGTGCCGGCGGTGATGCCCTGGGCGGCACCGGTGAGCAGCGTGTCACCCACCGCCACCCCCTTGGTGATCTCGAGCATCTCGTTCTGTTCGTCGCGCAGCCCGACGGCCACGGCCACCTTCTCCACCTTGCCACCCTTCACGCGGTAGACGGCCGGCTCGGTGCCGCGCAGGTCCACGGCCACGCTCGGCGCCACGATGCCCGTCTTGCGCTCGGCGCCGATGCGGCCCTGCGCGAACAGGCCGCCCACCAGCCCGCGCCCGTCGTCGGCCACGGACACCAGCAGCTGCACCTGGCGCGTGACGGGATCGGCCATGGGGCTGATGCGGGTGACCCGGCCGGTGAACGTGCGGCCGGGATAGCCGGCCACGGTGAACGACACGGGTGCGCCCATGCGGACGTCGGCGATGGCGATGGCCGGCACGGACGCCTCGAAGCGCATGTGCGCGGGATCCACCACGGTGAACAGCTCCGTGCCCGGCGAGACGATGTCGCCACCGTTCACCGCGCGCCGGCTCACCACGCCGGGGAACAGGGCGCGCACGGTGGTGTTGCCCAGGTTCTTGCGCGCCGCGGCGAGCTGCGCCTGCGCGGCCGCGAGCTGTGCCTCGGCGCCCACGCGCGCGTTGCGCGCGGCCTCCAGATCGCGCTCGGCCACCGCGCCGGCTGCCAGCAGCCGCGTGGCGCGCTCCTCCTCGCGGCGCGCGATCTGAGCCTGGCTCTCGGCGTTGGCCACCGCGGCCTGCGCGCTGGCCGCGGCATCGGTGATCCCGTCCGCGTCGATGCGGGCGAGCAGCGTGCCGCGCTCCACGCGCTGGCCCACTTCCACGTACGTCTGCAGCACCGCGCCCGACACCTCGGCGCGGATGGTGGCCTCGCGCTCCGCGGCCAGCGTGCCCGAGACGGTGGGCCCGTTCTCCAGCGTGTCCAGCCGCGTCACGACGACGTTCTCGGGCCCGATGGTCACCTCGGCAAGCGCCGAGTCCGCGCGCTCGGCGGCCTCGCCGCCACCGCAGGCGGCCACGGCGAGGGCGACGGCGGCCAGGAGCGCCGCGTGTCGGGGGGAGCGATGCTTCATGCTATCAGTCACGGGGAGTACCTTAAGGTTGGCCCGACGGGGACGTGAACGCTCCACGCGCTGCTCCGGCCTGCTGCCCGGGCGTGGTCTGCTGCGATGGTGCCGAGGGCTGCGACGTCTGCGCCGCACCGCCCAGAGTCTGCAGGAGCGCGTCCGCGTTGCTCAGCGGCAGGTCGCGCAGCAGGGCCAGCCGCACGCGCGCCACGCTCAGGTCGCGCGCCGCCTGTGCCCGGTTCACCTGCGCCTGCTGCAGCAGCAGCCGCGAGTCGGCCAGCTCCACCTGCGTGCTCAGCCCCTCGCCGTAGCGCACCTCGGCGATGGAGTAGGCACGCTCCGCCTGCTGCGTGGTGCCGGCGCTCGCCGCGAACGCCTCGGCCGCCTGCTCGAGCTGCGCCAACGCGATCGACGCGTCGAGGGCGGCCAGCTCCTGCACCTGCTTGAGCAGCGCGCGCGCCTCCACCAGGCTCGCTTCCGCCGCCATCTCCTGCCCGCGAATGCGCCCGCCGGTGAAGAGCGGCACCGAGAGCCCGAGCGACACGGTCCAGTTGGGGAAGTAGTTCCTCCACTGCGTGTCGATGCCGCCGGCCGGGTAGGCGAAGCGCTGGTACTGCGACGACAGCGAGAGCTGCGGCAGCCGCTGCGCCCGCGTGGCGCGCAACATCTGCTCCTGCGCGTCCACATCCTGCACCCGCTGGCGCACCGCCGCGCGCGCCTCCACCGTGGTGTCGGCCCGCGCGGCCGCCGTGTCCACCCACTGCCGCACCTGCGGGTCCAGCGTCAGCAGCGCGTCCACATCCACCGGCGCGTTCACGTTGGCCACCGTCATGGTGGTCGCGACCGGCGCGGCCGCAGCCCCGGGCGCCCCGGCCACCCGCGGAGCGGCGGGCAGCGAGGGGTCCTCGAGCGGGGTGGTGAGCGCGATGGGCTCGTTGGCCGGCAGCTCGAGCAGCTGCTTGAGCCGCAGGAGCGACGTCTCGCGCTGCGTGCGTGCCTGGATCACGCGCGGCCGCTGGTTGTCGCGCGCCACCTGGGCGCGCAGCAGCTCGAACTCCGACGTCCGCCCCACCTCCTGCCCCACGAGCGTCGTGCGGAAGGTGCGCTCGGTCTGCACCAGGGTGGACTCGGCGATGGTCACGAGGCGGTTGGCGAGCACCGCGTCGTAGTACGCCTGCGTCACGGTGAGGCGCACCTGCGCCTGCTGCGACGTGAGGTTGATGTCCGCCGCCCGGCGCCCGGCCGCGGCCGCGCGATCCTGTGCGAGGATGCGCCCGCCGGTGAACAGCGGCTGCTGCAGGCTGAGCCCGAGCGTGAGCGTGTTGGGTGACGCGAAGATGCGCGTGAGCGGGTTGTCGGCCAGGGAATCGGCGCCGCCGGACGGCTCTCCGCCATCGCCGGAACCGAAGCGGTCGTTGACCGCCTCGAACTGGCTCTGCAGCAGGCGCTGATAGCCCACCGTGCCTTCGAGCTGGGGGAAGTACGCGCTGCGCGCCTGCTGGTGCTGCCCGCGCGCGCGCGACACCTGCGCCTCCGCGATGCGCACGACTTCGCTGCGCTCGTCGGCGAGCGACAGCGCGTCCTCCAGCGAGACGGGGCGGGGCGCGGCCGGCTGCTGCGCCGCGGCCGGCGCGGCCAGCAGGACGAGGAGCGAGGCGAGCACCGCGCCGACGGTCGTCGCGCCCGGGAATGCCTGTATCATGAACGATGCGTGGTTCGGGGTGAGCTGGGGGCGGGGACGCGCTTCTCGTCCCGGCGGCCGACGGCGCGCTTGGCAGCAGCGACCACGGGCCGTTCCTTCGTACGATCCACCGCGCGGGCTGGTGCCGAATCCGCACGGCAGCGGATGGCACGCAGGAACACGCGGACATACATCAGCGGCGCGCGCTCCACGGGCCGCGGGTACAGGTCGGGCATCATGTCGCGCCCCATGGCGTCGCCGAGGAGCGCCGACATGAGCATGGTGCCGGCGGCGTGCGCCTCGGCCTCGGACAGCTCGGCGCCGGCGGCGAGAAAGCCGCCCGCGCGCAGCTGCAGCATGTAGCACTTGAGCTCACGCGCGGCGGGCTCCACGCTCTCGGCGGCACACGGCGGCACGTCGCGCCGCTCCTCGAGGTCGCTCATGGTCATGCAGATGAGCGAGCGCGCACCGCGCAGCCGTGCGAGCTGCGCGGTGCACCAGCGGGTGAGCTCGCGCTCCGGGCTGACGGGCACGACGGGCAGCGTCACGGCCGCCTCGGGCTCGGACGCCACCCGCAGGCGCAGCGCCTCGTCGATGAGCGCCGCCTTGGAGCCGAAGTGGCGAAAGAGGGTGACCTCGTTCACGCCGGCGTCCTGCGCGATGCGGCGGGTGGTGGCCCCTCGATAGCCCTTGGCGGCGTAGACGCGCGCGGCGGCTTCCAGAATCTTCACTCGGCTGGGCATGGGCGCGGAAACTAGGACCTCCGGACGTGCGGTGCAAGTATGTGCTTGCATACAACGCACCGCCCCGCGCACTGGTTTCAGCTTCGTGGCGCGTTCGTGACGCCGGCCCTGCGGCCGAGCCCGCCGGCGGCGCTCCGTGAGCGCGCGACGACCGCGCACAGCAAGACCCGCGCAGCGAGAGCGCGCCCGGGGATCTCATAGGACCCCGGGCGCGGCGCACGCGTCACCTCATGCCTTCACATCCCCCCACGGCCGTTGCCAACAACGGCGGGCCGCGCGGTCGTCAGCTCACCACGACACCGTCACCTGTGTGCGCACGGCGCCGATGCTCGGACGAATGTCCGCAAACGTCTGATGCTCGTAGGCCACCCGCAGGTGCGCGTTGCGCGCGAAGTACGCGGCCGCCAGCACACGCACCAGATACGCCTCGTTGTCCGGCTGACTCCTGTCGGGATCGCCCACGTCGAGCATCACGGCGGGCTCCAGCGCATAGAGACCGCGCAGCCCCGGGTTGCGCACGTGGTATGCCGCCACCAGCGTGGCGCCGCGCATCCGCTCGCCGGCCGTGGTCTGCGCCTGCCCCTGCATGTAGTCGCCCAGCAGGTACAGACCGGGCTCGCCGGGACGTCCCCACGCGAAGTCCACCTCGGCCACGTCGCGGCGCGGAGTGGTGTCCGTCGCCACCACGTTGTTCACGTAGTACGACGTGCCCACGCTCAGCTTGCGCCATACCGTGGCCGTGCCGCGGCCCCCCATCGCCTTGGAGTCGTTGTTGTCGCGCGACGACGCCTCACCCACCCCGTTGTATGCGCCCGCCTGCAGCGAGTAGCGGCCCGAGCCGCCGATCCAGATGAGGCTCGTGCCGATGTCCCACGCCAGGTAGTTGTTGCCCAGGAACAGGTCGTTGCTCTGCGCCGCCACCAGCCCGCGGCCGGCGCCCCGCTCCAGACTCGGCAGGTTGTTGGACGAGGTCAGCTCGTAGCGCCCGATGGGCCGCTTCTCGTTCCCCACCCGCCACACCACCACGTTCTCGGTGGACTTGAGCGGCGTGAGGCGGAAATCGAGATACGTGTCGAGCAGGCGCACGCTGCCGCTGCGCCCCTGCTCGTACGACGGCATCACGATGAACGCGATGCGCGGCGTGATGAAGCCGCGCGCCTCGAGGCGCACGCGGCGCAGGAACACCGTGCTGCTCGGCCCCACGGTCGTGGCGTACGGGCCGTTGTCGGCGTAGTAGCCCTGCACGTGCACGCGCCCGGTGAAGCGGACGTCGGGAAAGTGCGTGACGGAATCGGGGGGCGGCGCAACCACCGAGGGCTGCGCGTGCGCCGGAAGGGCGGCGACCACGATCGCGGCCAGCACGGCCACGCGCGCGACCAGCCGCGGAGGGAGGAGACGAGGAGGGAGCACCTGGAAGGGGAGGCTGGTGAACGCGATGCGGGGCCGCGCGGCCGGATGGCCGCGCGGCCCCGAATGTAACGGATCCATGGAGCCGCCCGGCAGCCTCTGCCGGGCCGCCCGATCCTAGTCCATGAGCTGTGCGTCCACGGTGAGCGTCACGTTGCCCAGGAGGGCTTTGGACACCGGGCAGCCGTCCTTCGTGGCCTCCGCTGCATCCTTGAAGGCATCGCGGTCCACACCGGGCACCCGGGCGCGCACCTTGAGCGCCATGGTGGTGATCTTGAAGCCGTCGGCTCCCTTCTCGATGGTGCAGCGGGCCTCGGTCTCCACCAGCTCGGCGGGGGTGCCGGCGCCCTCGAGCGCGCCGGCCAGTGCCATGCTGAAGCACGCCGCCTCGGCGGCCGCGAGCAGCTCCTCGGGATTGGAGCCCCCCGCCTGCTCGAATCGCGAGCCGAAGGAGTAGTCGCCGCCAACGGCGCCACTCTCCGCGGCAAAGCTTCCCTTGCCGCCTCGCAATCCCCCGCTCCACTGCGCCGTCGCCTTTCGTGTGGGCATCTCGTCGTCTCCTCTCGTTGTCCGTGGGATATGATGAACGGCCGGGTGAAGCTCTCGCAGCGCGCCGCGGCCGCCCCATGCTCTGTGGTGGCGCATCCGGCGCGAAAGCCGGGCCACCGCCGCCCGTACGCCGCCCCGGCGGCGCTTGACGGCACGCGGGCGCCGACGTTGTATCCGCCCTATGGTACCCGACAGCACCGCCGTCCCGGAGGCCCTGCCGCCCTCCATCGCCCGCGTTCTCGAGCGCTTTCGCCGCATGGAGCGCGAGGAGAAGATGCAGGCGCTGCTCAGCTACGCGCGCAAGCTGGAGCCGCTGCCGGAGCGCTTCGCGGCCATCGACCGGAGTAACTTCGCCATTCCGGAGTGCCAGACGAAGGTGGAGATCTTTCCCGAGCTGCGCGACGGCCACATGCACTACTTCGCCGACGTGAACGTGCGGGAGTCGCCCACCGTGGCCGCCTTCCTGGCCATCCTGCTGAGCGCCGTCAACGATCAGCCGCCGTCCACCACGCTGGCCATCCCCGGGGATTTCGTTCCCCAGGTGATGGCGAGCATCGGCCTGCACGCCCGCGAGACCGGCCTGAGCGCGATGGTCACCCGTCTCAAGCGGTACGCCCACGAGGCCGCGTCGGCCACCGGCTGACGCGGCGCCGTTCCCCCGACCATCCCCATGTACCTCCGCCTCGTCAACGCCTGGCTCTGGGTCTCCGTCGTCCTCATCGTCCTCCTCGGCTTCCCGGTGGTGCTGGCCGTTTTCCTGGTCACCGCGCCATTCGATCCGGGCCGCTACCAGGCAGGGCGCATGTTCCGGCGGCTGGGGGTGGTGCACACGGCCGTCAACCCGCTCTGGCGCTTCCGGCTGTCGGGCGTCTATCCGCGGGACCCCCGGCACCCCTACGTGGCGGTGTCCAACCACGAGTCCTACGCCGACATCTTCCTCATCAGCCACCTGCCGTGGGAGATGAAGTGGCTCTCCAAGGAGACCATCTTCAGGATCCCGGTGATGGGGTGGATGATGCGCATGGCCGGCGACATCCACCTGGTGCGCTCCAAGCGGGGGAGCGGGGTGAAGGCGCTGGAGCAGTGCCGCGACCGCCTGCGCAAGCGCGTGAGCGTGATGATCTTTCCCGAGGGCACGCGCTCGCGCAGCGGCGCCATGCTGCCGTTTCGTGACGGGGCCTTTCGCGTGGCCATCGACATGCAGCTCCCCATCCTGCCCATCGTGGTGGCCGGCACCAGCGGCATGATGGCCAAGGGGAGCTTCCAGTTTCGCCCCGCCCACGCGGATTGCCGCGTGCTGCCCCCGGTGCCCACCACCGGCCTCACGCTGGACGACCTGCCCACGCTGCGCGAGCGGGTGCGCGCCCTCATCGCCGCCGAGCGCCGCCTGCTGGCGGTGGAGCGGGGCGAGACGCCTCCCCCGGCGCCCGCGCCGGCCCAACCCGGCCCGGCGCTCGAGGCGGACGTGAGCGAGACGGACGGCGAGGACGCCTCCGCGCTCGGTCCCCCACACCCGGACGCCAGCTCCCTGCATGGCTGACGGACGCGCCGCGCCCTCGCCGGACGACGCGCCGAGCGCGGCGCCGACCGCGGGCGTGGACGCGCTGGACGAGTGGCTCTCGCGCCCCGGCCCGGCGCTCCCCGCGCTGCTCGCCGGCCTGCAGGGCGACCTGGTGGTGCTGGG
>DATANT010000505.1:0-4772 GCA_036266115.1 Gemmatimonadaceae bacterium
GACGGGCGTGGCGGTGGCGACGTCGGCGGCCACCTTCACCACGTAGACGTCCACGTTGCCCTGCCCGATGGCTGCGTGCACCACGCGGATCTTGCCCTTGCCGGCGGCCGGCGCGGCGTTGTCGTCGGTGAGGATCAGCGACTGCGGCGCGGCCTCGGTGCCCATGGCGACGATGGTGTAGTCCTTGGCGGCGGCCACGGGCTGGTCGATGCTCACCAGATTGGCCGTCGCCCCGGCCTTGCGCACCTTCACCGACACCGTGCCCGTGTTCTCCTCGTCGTAGCCGTACGCGGCCTTGTACGCCAGTGCGCTCTTCACGGTGGTCGTGCCGAAGAGCACGTCGGTGGTGGCCACGTTGGACACGGCGTGCACCACGCGCAGGCGACCACGCGTCTGGGGATTCGTACCGTCGTCGTCACTGCAGGCGGTGAGCGCGGCCAGGCCGAGCGCCAGCGCGAACGTCTTTCGCAGCATGGATATTCTCCGTGGTGAGCATCTCGATGTGATGCGGACGCCTCATGCGTCCGTCACGAACGCAATCACCCCGGGTTCGCGGATCGCGTCACATCCGTGTGCAACATCGCGGCAACTTCGCGCGCGCGGTGACGTGGTCGTGGAACGCGAGGTCCGTGTGCGATTGGCGTGTGCGTGTTCGCGCGTGTGTGTTCGCGCGTGTGTGTTCGCGCGTGTGTGTTCGCGTCTGTGTTCGCGCGTGTGTTCGCGCGCGATTCCGTGGGCTGTGGATCGGCCCTGGTGATGCGATCTCCCACCGCTCACGGCACGCCGCACCGCCAGCGGTGCCGACGCGCTCGCCAACGCCGCGCGTACCGATGACCACGTTCGGCCGGTCCGGACGCTAGATTTCGGAAGCGTCGCTTCAGCGGCGCCTGCTGCCTCCGTCCCTCCGATCAGGAATCCGCCATGCACATCACCATCCAGCACGCCACCGCGTCCGCCGTCGTCCTAGTAGCCGAGACGGAGAAGGGGCCGGTGCAACGGACGGTGCGGCCAGGCGAGTCGGCCTGGGGCTGGTCCTTCGACATGTGGAACAAGCAGGCGAGCGGCCTGATGGACGCCGACGCGTGGCCGCACGGCGAGCGTCTGGCGCTCCCCGGCAACCCGACGCCGTCGGACGATCAGCTGATCGAGTTCCTGCGCGACGGGCACCGCTTCCCGGCCGCGGTGATCGAGGAGGCCGCGGTGGTCGAGGAAGCCGCGCCGGTGGACCGCGCCGCGATCGAGGCCTACCTCCGCGCGCGCGGCCGCATCGCGTAGGCGCTCACCCCCGGCGAGGGGACGCACGTCACTCCGGCCGCCACGCCGCTGGTCCCACCTCGCCGTGCCGGCGACTAGTTTGCGCGCATGCGCATCCTCGTTCGAGCGGCCACCGCTGCCGCCATCGCCCTGGTTCTCGCCGCGGCCCCGGCTCGCGCTCAGCTCTCACTCGGCCTCATGGGGGGTGCCGCGCTGCCCACGAGCGACCTCGCGGACACGCACGGCACGGGCCTTCACGCGCAGCTCTACCTGGGCGTCGGGGTTCCGCTCGTACCCGTGAAGGCGCGCATCGAGGGACTGCACGCGAGCTTCCCGGGCGCGTCGGTGTCCGGAGTGGTGCAGCCGGACGCCAGGGCCACGGGCGTGGCCCTCTCGCTGATCTACGATCTCCCGATGCCGGTGGTGACGCCCTATCTACTGGGTGGCGTGGGCTACTACGGCACCAGGGTGGAGGACGTCAGCAGGAGCAACGGGGGGTGGAACGCCGGCGCCGGCCTGCGATTGCGCCTGGGCGGGCTGGGCATGTTCGTGGAGGCGCGCCACTTCGACGTGAGCACCGGCGCGCAGGACCTCACGTTCGCGCCGCTCACCGTAGGGCTGATCTTCTAGCGCGCCACGCGGCGAGCGCGCTCGCCGCGCCCTAGCGCGGCTGCCGCGCGCCCACCGGAGCGCCGGGACCAGCCAGCCGTTGGCGGATCCAGCGCTCCACCTTCGCGCGCAGCATCGGCAGCGGCACGGTGCCATCGGCCAGCACCACGTCGTGGAACGCCCGTGGATCCCAGGCCGGCCCCAGCGCACGCTCGGCCTCGGCGCGGAGCCGCCGGATCTCGAGCAGCCCGGCGCTGTACGCCAGCGCCTGGCCTGGCGAGCCGGCCAGATAATCCACCTGGTACTCCAGCCGCTCCGGCGTCCACGCCAGGTGCGCGGCGAGCGTGTCGAGCGCCTGCTCCCGCGTCCAGCCGTGCGCGTGGATGCCCGTGGTCACCACGAACGCCACGCCGGAGAGCACGCGCAGGTCCAGCAGCGGCACGCGGTACGCCTCGGCGCTGTACAGCCCCATCTCGTCGGCCAGCTCCTGCGCGTACATTCCCCAGCCCTCGCCCAGGGCGGGCTGCCAGAAGTAGCGCGTCACGGGATGCGCCTCGGGTCGCTCGAGCTGGATGAGCCCCTGCAGCAGGTGGCCCGGCACGGCCTCATGAAACGCGAGCTGCTCGATCATCAGCTTGCCGCCGGCGTAGCGCAGATGCTCGGCGTTGATGGAGTAGCGCGACTCGGCGCCAGGGCCGACCGCGGCGAACGCCTGCCCGGTGGGGCCGCTGGCTCCCACCGACGCGGGGAACGTGTCCACCTGCGGTACCAGGGCATAGGGGACGTGGCCGAACCAGCGCGGCACCGCCGCCTGCGCGCGGGCCAGCGCGGCGCGGCTCACCACCAGCATCTCGGTGGTGCTGCGGAACGTGAACTGCGGGTCGCTGGCCAGGCGCTCCATCAGCAACCGCCCGTCGCGCACGCCGTAGCGGTCCCACGCCACCCGCGCGCGCGCCTGTTCGGCGTCGGCGAGCAGTCGGCGGCCCGTGGAGTCCACGTCCTGCACGCTCCACTCGAGCGTGGTGTAGCGGCGGATCATCGCCAGAAAGCACGCGTCGCCGTGCGGCAGCGCGCCCACGCCGAGCGTCGTGCGTGCCTGGCCCTGGTACTCGCCGGCCAGAAAGTCGTGGTACTCGCGCACCGCCGGCAGCACCGAGTCGTGTACCACCTGCCGCATGGCCAGGCCGAAGGCCACGTCGTCGTCGCGCCGCGCCGCGCTGATGAAGGGCGACTGCTCCAGCGTTGGCGCCAGGAGCGCCTCCACCTGATCCGTGACCTTGGCCGCGATGGGGAACGGCGCCGTGTAGCCCAGGGCGATGCCCGTGCGCAACCGCGCGATCTCGGCGCGCACCACTGCTGGGAACCCGCGCCACCGCGTGAGCGCCGCCGCCCTCCGCGCCGGCGTGCCTACCGGCTGCCGCAGCGCGAGCTGCACCTGGTCGTTCATCCAGCTCTGCATCGCGTCCAGGTTCCACAGCTCGCGGCGGCACGCGCGCATCGCCACGTCGGCCTCCAGCTTCTCGCGCAGCACGCCGTGCGTCACCCACGCCACGCTGCCTACCTGGCCGGAGAGATCCAGGGCGCGCAGCGTGGCCAGGGTGCGGTCCTCGAACCGCTGCCAGCTGGCCAGGGCGGAGTCCGAGGGATCGGTGAAGCGGTCGTGGCGCGCGTCCCGGCTGCCGTTGAGGGTGGCCTCTTCGGGATAGTGCTCGAAGTACGCGCGCATGTAGTCGTCGGCCAGCCGTTTCACGAGCTCGGCCAGCGTGTCGGCGCGTTGCGGTGCGGCCGGCTGGCGCGCGGGGGCCGGCGCCTGCGCCTCCACCGACGATCCCGCCTGCGGGCCCGCGGCCGGTGAGGCCACCGCGAGCACGACGGCCAGCACGAGCACGGAGCGAATGCGTGGAGAGGCGAGCCGCATGCGAGCCTCGGCGAGAGTGACGCCCGCCGAACAGCGGGCCCCTCTCGCAATGGTCCGTCCACGGACCCGTCGCCGTCAAGGGCGCATGTCACCCGGCGGCGGACCGCCGCCGGTTCGGCCGGCAGGCCGGCCATCGCTCGATGGACCGCTCAGCTCGTCGGGTCAGGCGGCCTTGTGATACTCCGTGGCGGCCACGAAGAGCGCCGTCTCGAGCAGCGTGCGGGCGGCGACGGGCGGGAGCCACGGCAGCACGGCGTCGCGCAGCAGCCATCGGAGGGCGAGGATCGTCTGCTCCGCCGTGGCTCCGGCCGCGTGCAGCTCGCGGACGTACGGGCGGAGCGCGGCGCGGGCGTGCCGGGAGCCGCCGTCGCCCTGTCGGAGCGCGCTGACGAGGGCGTCCTCCACTTCGGCGCGGGTGGTGGCGCGTGGTGCGGCGGGGTCGCTGGTGCGCGGAGGGCGGACGGCGATGCAGGCGGCCATGTGGACTCTCCCCTGTGGTGACGCGTCGTGGTGGTGGTCACCACACGATGCGCCGCGATCACCACGGCCACACGACGGGGGAGTAACGATCGGGCGAGGGAGCGGCGGGCGGGCGGCGCATCGCGCCGCCCGGCGCTCACCGCGCCGTCGGCAGCTTGATCTGCTGGCCGGGCCGCACCACCGAGCTGCTCCACAGGTTGTTGAGCGAGCGGATCTGCGCCACCGTGGTGCCGTGGCGGCGGGCGACGTCCCACAGGGTGTCGCCGGCGCGGATCTCGTAGCTCGCGGTGCGCGCGTCGGCGTTGCGGGCGGCCTGCTCGTCGCTGCTCCGGGCGAGGCTGGCCGAGCGCATCACCGTGGGCTCCTGGCGCTCGCGCTCCCGCTCGCGCATGGCGTCCGGGTACACCGCCACGTGAAAGTGCGCCGGATGGAACTCCTCGGTCGCCTCGATCACGCCCGTGTCCTCGAGGTCCACGAGCGCGTTTCGCAGCCAGCGCAGGCACCGGCCGTC
>DATANT010000506.1:0-2066 GCA_036266115.1 Gemmatimonadaceae bacterium
GCCGCGCCGGACGCGGCGCGCGGGGAGGCGTAGCGCCGCCGGATCGTGGCGGCGGGCGATGCGGCGCCCGCGGAGGAGCACGCGGCCATGGGGCGATGGCCGCGGGTGGTGGGCGAGATCACCGAGCGGTCCCCGGTTCGCGCCGCGGGCTCCAGGCCGGTGTAGGCCCGCTCGATCGAGTGCGAAGGTGCGCCATCCGCCCGCCGCGGGCGGGCGGCGGCGGAGTCTGGTAGATTGAGCGCGCACGTGCCACACTTCGCGTGCCCACCGCCCGCTCGCGCGCCTCCGCCACATCAGCCCACCGCCGCATGCGACTGCGTCTCGTCTCCGCCGCCCTCGCCGTTCTCGCCGCGCCGCTCGGCGCGCAGCAGCCCGCCGCGCCCCCGGCACGGCCCGCGGATCTCATCGTCACCAACGCGCGCATCTACACCGTGGACCAGTCTCGGCCCACGGTGGAGGCCATGGCGGTGCGCGGCGGGAAGGTGCAGTTCACCGGCTCCTCGCGCGGTGCGCTGGCGCTCCGCGGGCCCAACACCCAGGTGGTCGATCTGGGCGGGCGCACGGTGATCCCGGGCATGACGGACGCGCACGCGCACTTCCTCGGGCTCGGCGAGGCGCTCCGCGACGTGGACCTCACGGGCACGCGATCGTACGACGAGGTCATCGCGCGCGTCGTCGCGCGTGCCGCCTCCACGCCCGCCGGCAGCTGGATCGTGGGGCGCGGATGGGACCAGAACGACTGGGGCAATACCGCCTTCCCCACGCACGAGAAGCTGTCCGCCGCGGTGCCCAACCACCCGGTCTACCTCACGCGCGTGGACGGCCACGCCGGGCTCGTGAACGCGCTGGCCATGCAGAAGGCCAACGTCACCGCGGCCAGCCAGGATCCGAGCGGCGGGCGCATCGAGCGCGCCGCCGGCGGCGCGCCCACGGGCGTGTTCGTGGACAACGCGCAGGCACTGGTGGGACGCGTGATCCCCGACCTGACGCCGGCCGAGGTGCGGCAGGCGCTCGTGGCGGCGATGGCGGAGATGAACCGCTGGGGCCTCACCGGCATCCACGACGCCGGCGCCAGCCGCCGGAGCATCGATCTGTACGAGGAGCTCGCGCGCAGCGGCGCGCTCTCGGTGCGCACGTACGCCATGGTGAGCGGCGACTCCGGCACCATCGCGCACTACTTCGCGCGTGGGCCGCAGAGCGCGCTGCACGACGGACGGCTCTGGATCCGGTCGGTGAAGCTCTACTCCGACGGCGCGCTCGGCTCGCGCGGCGCGGCGCTGCTGGACCCGTACAGCGACGAGGCGGGTCACAGCGGGCTGCTCGTCACCGCGCCGGCGTTCATCCAGAGCGTGGCCGAGCGCGCGCTGCGCCTCGGGTTCCAGGTGAACACGCACGCCATCGGCGACCGCGGCAACCGGGTGGTGCTGGACGCGTACTCCGCCGCGCTGCGCGCGGTGCCGTCGAGCGACCACCGCTTTCGCGTGGAGCACGCCCAGATCCTGGCCCCGGACGACATCCCGCGGTTCGCCGAGCTGGACGTGATTCCCTCCATGCAGGCGGTGCACCAGACGAGCGACATGTACTGGGCCGGCGCCCGGCTGGGCGACACGCGCCTGCTGGGCGCGTACGCGTGGCGCTCGCTGCTCGACACCGGTGTGCCGGTGCCCAACGGAAGCGACTTCCCGGTGGAGGCGGTGAACCCATTGCTCTCCTTCCACGCCGCCTTCACGCGGCAGGACGCCAACAACTTCCCGGTGGGCGGCTGGTTCCCGGCGCAGCGCATGACGCGGGAGGAGGCGCTCGCCTCCATGACCATCTGGCCGGCCTACGCCGCGTTCCAGGAGGAGGTGCTCGGCTCGCTCACGGCGGGCAAGTACGCCGACTTCGTGGTGCTGGACCAGGACATCATGCGCGTGGCCCCGGAGAGCGTGCTGGCGACGAAGGTGCTGGCGACGTACGTCGGGGGGAAGGCGGTGTACCGGGCCAAGGGGACAACGTTGGAGGGGACGGCGCCGTAGGCAGTCGTTCATCAACCACGAGACGACGGGGGCACCGGCCACGGACCG
>DATANT010000507.1:0-1761 GCA_036266115.1 Gemmatimonadaceae bacterium
GGATCATGAGCTACCAGCTCTGGCTGGCCGAGCGCGCCGTGCACGCCGCCGCGCTCATCGCCGGCTACGACGAGGGGATGTCCAACCGGCAGGTGTGGAACGATGCCGCGCTCATGGCCGCGCACCTGTTCCTGGGCCAGCGCGATGCCGCCGCGGCGCTCGTGTGCGCGCCCACCGGGCTGGCCGCGCAGCTCGCGCACGGGCTGCTGCACGACGGCAGCTGGTACGAGGGGGAGAACTATCATCTGTTCGCGCACCGCGGGCTGTGGTACGGCGTCACGCTCGCCGAGCAGGCCGGGCTCGGCCCGCTGCCCGCGGAGCTGCGCGAGCGCTTCGCGGCGGGCTTCGCGCTGCCGTTCCGCACCGCGCTCCCCGATCTCACCTTCCCGGCGCGCCGCGACTCGCAGTACGCGGTGTCGCTGCGCCAGTGGCGCTTCGCGGAGCTGGCGGAGCTGGGGCTCGCGCGCGAGCCCGGCGACCCGCGGCTCCGGGCCGCGCTCGCGCGCCTCTACGCGGCGGACGTCCCGCATGCGGACACGGGGCGCGCGCGCTCCACGGCCGAAGCCGAGCGCAACGAGCCCGCGTCCGCGCTCACGCGCGCCGATCTCGGATGGCGCTCGCTGCTGCTCGCGCTGCCGGAGCTGCCCGAGCTGCACGCGGCCACGCCCGGCACCGAGCTGCTGGACGGCCAGGGACTCGCGGTGTTCCGGCGCGATGCCGGGCGCGCGTACGTGGCGCTCGACTACGGCCACGGCGGCGGTGGCCACGGGCATCCCGACCGGCTGAACGTGCTGTTCGCTACCGGCCACACGCGCTGGCTGGACGACCCCGGCACCGGATCGTACGTGGACCCGTCGCTCTTCTGGTACCGCAGCACGCTCGCCCATCACGCGCCGCTGGTGGACGGGGTGTCGCAGCGGCGCGTGCACGGCGAGCTGCTGGCGTTCGACGAGCAGGGCGGGGCGGGGTGGGTGGACGCGCGAGCGAGCGAGGTGGCGCCCGGCGTGGTGATGCGCCGCGCGCTCGTCGTGATGGGCGACTACTGGCTGGACGAGCTGACGTGGACCGCGGCGCACGACGCGCGCATCGAGCTCCCGTTTCACGTGGCCGGCGCGCGCCTCGCGGTGGGCAGCTGGCAGGCTGCCGCGCCGGCGGGGGGCGAGGATCCGTCCGATGGCTTTCCGTCGCTGCGCGACGTGGAGCGGGCGCCGGCGATCGGCGCGGTGACCCGCCTGGCCGCGGACGGCGTCCAGGGGCCCGCCGTCATCGCCGAGGCCCAGACCGTGGATGCGTGGGTGGCGCACGGCGACGGCGCGAGCTGGTGGCGCGCGTGGGCGCCGGGTCCACCGGGGTCGCCCGCGCGCCCCTTCGCGTGGCTTCGCGTGCACGGTACCGCCGGCCGCATCGTCACGGTGTGGAGCTGGCGGCGCACGGTGCAGGCGGTGACGATCGAGGGCGAGCGCACCGTCGTCTCGCTCGCCGACGGCACGCGCCACCGGCACCAGCGCTGGGCACACGGCTGGCAGGTGCGCGTCGGAGAGCCGCACGCGCGCACGGTGGTCCGGCTCGCCGGTGCCCGCCGCGGGTCCGACGTGCCCGAGAGCTCGCCTTCGCCTTCGGCCGCGCCGGGTGACGCCGAGCCCCGCTCACTCGGCCAGGGTGCCCTGTGGCGCTTCGAGCTGGGCGCCGAGAGCTACCGCGCGTCCGAGGACGCGTGGCAGGATGTGGGCCGGCCATCGGCGACGGTGACGATCGGCCGCG
>DATANT010000508.1:0-8083 GCA_036266115.1 Gemmatimonadaceae bacterium
CTCCGGCGGCGGCTGTACCTGCCGCTGCTGCTGGCCGGCCTGACGCTCGCGGCGCCCTTCAAGCGAGCTCAGGCGCAGTTCCCGGTGACGGTGCCTCGGCCGGACACGCTCGTCCCCCCGCGCGCCGCCGTCGACACCACCCGGCGCGACTCGCTGCCCGCCGACTCCGCCGCCACCGACTCCACCCGGCGCTTCCGCACCACGGTGAAGTGGGCCGAGGAGGATTCCGTGATGCGGGCCCTGAGTGAGCGGTCGGGCTACGTGATGACGCGCTACCAGGGCAACCAGGTGATCTTCCACGCGCCGGCGCGGGAGCTGTCGCTGGTGGGCTCGCGATCGGCGGTGCAGCGCGGCGAGGTGCTGGTGGTGGGCGACACCATCGTCTTCAACGACTCCACGCAGTTCGTCACCGTGGCCACCGCGCCCGGCGATACTGTGTACCTGCACGATCCGTCGCAGGGCGAGGACGACATCGTGGCGCGCCGCATCACGTACGACCTGGCGCGCCGGCGTGGCACGGTGACGGACATCGCGACGAGCGTGGTGAGCGGGGAGCGCTGGTTCGTGGGCGGGGATCGGGCCGGCTTCGTGGCCGACAGCGGGGGGGGCGACCGCAGCCGCTTCTACGTCCACCAGGGCAACATCACGAGCTGCAACCTCACGTATCCGCACTACCACTTCGAGTCCCGCGACATCAAGGTGGTGCGCAACAGCATCATGGTCGCGCGCCCCGCCGTGCTCTACATCGGGGACGTACCCGTGCTCTGGCTGCCGTTCATGTTCCAGGACATGCGCAGCGGGCGACGGAGCGGCTTTCTCACCCCCCGATTCGGCGTGAACACGCTGGTGCGCAGCGGCTCGTTCGAGCAGCGCCGCGTCGAGAACGTCGGGTACTACTTCAACCTGGGAGACTACGTGGACTCCCGGTTGTGGGTGGACTGGAAGAGCGGCGCGCGCCCGGAGCCGGGGCAGGCGGGGTACTGGAGCTACAACGCCGAGTCGCGGTACAACTGGCTCGACCGGTTCATGCGGGGCTCCATCGCCGCCGGCTACGAGGACTGGAGCGACGGGGCAACCAACCTCAGGGCGTCGTGGCAGCACAGCCAGGAGTTCTCGCAGCGCACCAGGTTCTCGGCCGACATGAACTACGCGCAGGACACGGAGAAGCAGCGAGAGGACGCGCTGACCGCGGCGACCGCGCTGGCCGTGATCGGCTCCCGATTCAACTTCCAGCAGCAGTTCACCAACTTCCAGTACAGCCTGGGCGGGGATCGGAGGCAGTACTCGGGCCGCCCCCAGGTGGACCAGACGCTGCCCACGCTCAACATCACCACGCAGCCGCTCGAGGTGGCGTCGTGGCTCACGTGGACGCCCACGCTGGCGTTCACGAACACCGAGCAGCGCAACCTGGACCAGACCGGGCAGTTCACCAACCTGCCCACCACGGTGACCCCGGGCGGCGTGGTGACCGACAGCGCGAGCCAGCATCTCAACACGCGGAACACGCAGCTCAACCTCGACACCCCGTTCGAGATCTTCGGCTTCACGTGGCGCAACACCATCCGGGTGCAGGATTCCGAGGAGAACTTCCCGGTCACCAACGTCGTGTACGATCCGGCCAATCCGGGGCAGTCCAGCACGCGCGTCTACGAGCGGCGGTACCGCACGGACATCGACTGGCAGACGAGCGTGGCGCTGCCCTCGTTGTTCCAGGGCAGCTGGAACATCGTGCCCGCCGTGAGCATCCAGAACGTGGAGTCGCGCTTCGGCTCGTTCCTGCGCACCGAGCGATCGGGTACCAACTTCGTGCAGCAGCCCAAGCGGCTGGCGTTCGGCGTGGGCGCCTCGCCCACACTGTTCCGGCTCTACCCCGGCTTCGGGCCGTTCACGCGCTTCCGCCACGCCATCTCGCCCACGATGTCGTACTCGTACGCGCCGTCGGCGCGGGTGGACGACGAGTTCCTCGCCGCCGCCGGCATCGACCCGTCCACGTATCTGGGTACGCTGGCGCAGAGCGCGGTGAGCCTGGGGCTCTCCACCAATCTGGAGGCCAAGTGGAAGCCGCGGCCCGGCGCGCGCGCTGACAGCGGCGCAGCCGGCGGCGCGCCCGCCAGCGAGGGGCCCGATGCCGAGAAGATCCGGCTGCTCTCGCTGAATTTCAGCTCGCTCGCCTACGACTTCATTCGCGCCGATACGGCGGGCTCCGGGTTCACCAACAGCAGCCTGAGCGTCAATGCGGCCACCGACCTGCTGCCGGGCTTCCAGGGGTCCATGGCCTGGTCGCTCTTCCAGGGTGACCCGATGAGCGACACGGCGGTGTTCAAGCCGTATCGTACCACCATCCAGGCGTCGTTCTCGTACGGCAAGGACGTCAACGTGTTCGGCACGCTGGCCCGCCTGTTCGGCGTGGAGCGGGCACCGGCGGCCACCGGCGCCGCGGCGGCCGGCGGCGTGGCCGCGGCCGATACCTCGTCCAGCTCGGCGCCGGACCTCAGCAATCCGCCGGGCATCCGCGCCGCTGGCAGCGACCTCCGCCGGCCGATGGATCAGATCGCGTCGGGGCAGGGGTGGCGGGGCAACCTGAGCTTCAGCTCGCAGCGGCAGCGGCCGCCCGTGGGCGGCACCGTGGTGATCGTGGACCCCGCGCAGCAGTGCGAGAGCATCCGGAATCAGCCGTTCGCCTACCAGCAATGTCTGGAGGACAAACGGGCGAACCCCACCAGCGACGCGGTCCAGGTGCCCGGCTCGCTGGGCGGCCCCACCTACATCAGCCCGTCGCTGGCCTCGCTGTCGTCCACGATGTCGTTCGACCTCACGAGCAAGTGGGCGGTGAACTGGTCCACGAGCTACGACTTCCAGCGGGACGAGTTCGCCAGCCACATCGTGTCGCTGCAGCGCGACCTGCACGACTGGCGCGCGACCTTCGCGTTCACCCAGGCGCCGAACGGCAACTTCTCGTTCACCTTCTACGTGGCGCTCAAGGCCGAGCCCGACCTGAAGTTCGACTTCGATCGGCAGAGCTACCGCGGCGCCGGCTCGGGCTTCTAGCGTAGACTCGGCCGGCGGCGGCGGCGCGCACGCGCCCTTGCCGCCCGCGCAGGCTCCCGTGATACTTGCCGGGATGCAGACTCCCGACAATTCCATCCAGCTGGACGGCGGCGCACTGAGCATCGCCGACGTGCACCGCGTGGCCGTGGACCGCGCGCCGGTGTCCCTGGCGTCCGGTGCCCGCGCCCGGATGCAGGCCACGCAGGCGGTGGTCGCCGGCATCGTGGAGAGCTCCGCTGCCGTCTACGGCGTCACCACCGGCTTCGGCAAGCTCTCGGAGATGGCCATCCCCATGGACCGGCTGGCCGAGCTGCAGGTGAACCTCGTGCGCAGTCACGCCGCCGGAGTGGGCCCGCTGCTGCCGGAGCGGGAGGTGCGCGCCATGATGCTGCTGCGCGCCAACGTGCTGGCCAAGGGCTACTCCGGCTCGCGCCCCGCCCTGGTGGAGCTGCTGGCGGGGATGCTCAACGCCGGGCTGCACCCGCTGGTGCCGGAGCAGGGCAGCGTGGGTGCCAGCGGCGATCTGGCGCCGCTCGCCACGCTCGCCCTCTCGCTCATCGGCGAGGGTGAGCTCAGCTGCGACGGCACGCGCGGGCCGGCCGCGGAACTGCTGCGCGCGGCGGGGCTCGAGCCGCTCGCGCTGGGCCCCAAGGAGGGGATCTCCCTCATCAACGGCACGCAGGCGCACACGGCCGTCGCCGCGCTCGCCCTGGTGGACGTCCGGCGGCTCTGGCATACGGCGCATGTAGCGGGCGCCGCCTCGCTCGAAGGGCTCCTCGGCACCCCTACGGCGTTCGATCCGCGCATCCACGAGGCGCGCGGGCAACGCGGGCAGATGGAGAGCGCCGCGCTCCTGCGACGCCTGCTGGCCGACAGCGAGATCCGTGAGTCGCACCGCCACGGCGACCCGCGCGTGCAGGACGCCTACGCCCTGCGCTGCATGCCGCAGGTGCACGGCCCGGCGCTGGACGCCATCGAGTTTGCCGAGGGACTGGTGGAGCGCGAGCTCAATGCCGCGACCGACAACCCGCTGGTGTTCGAGAACGGCGACATCCTGAGCGGGGGGAACTTCCACGGGCAGGCCGTGGCGCTGGCGCTCGACGTGCTGGCCATCGTGGTCACCAACCTGGCGACCATCGCCGAGCGGCGCATCGACCGCCTGGTGCACCCGGACCTGAACCAGGGGCTGCCGCCGTTCCTGGCGCGGGACGCGGGGCTGCACTCGGGGTTCATGATGGCCCAGGTGACCGCGGCCTCGCTCGCCAGCGAGTGCAAGGTGCTGTCGCACCCGGCCAGCGTGGACACCATCCCGACGGACGGCAACAAGGAGGATGTGGTCCCCATGGCGATGGGCGCGGCGTGGAAGCTGCGTCGCATCGTCCGGAACGTGCAGTACGTGCTGGGGATCGAGTTGATGTGCGCCGCGCAGGCGCTGGACTATCGGCGGCCGCTGCGCCCCGGAGCAGGAGTGGCCGAGGCACACGCCCGCGTACGGCGCCTCGTGACCCCACTCGAGGGAGACCGGGTGCTGAGCCCGGACATCGAGCGCCTGGCGGCCGCGGTGGCCGATGGCGTGTTCATCATCTGACTCTCTCTCACCCATCCCACGATGCTCTCCGCGCGCTTCAAACCCTGGCACGTTCCCCTGTTCCTGGCCAAGTACGCCTGGCTCAAGGCGCGCCATCGCCCGGTGCTCGTGCACTTCGAGGTGACGCTGCGGTGCAACGCGCGGTGCGGCTTCTGCGACTACTGGAAGACGGATCCGAGCGAGAAGGCGCGGGAGCTCACGAGCTTCGCCGATGCGGCGCGGTACTTCAACCCGATGCTCGTGACCTTCACCGGCGGCGAGCCCACGCTGCGTCGTGATCTCGAGGATCTCGTGGCGGCGGTGTCGGGCGCCATCCGGCTCAAGTACATCACGCTCATCACGCACGGGGCCATGCTCACGCCGGAGCGGGGCAAGTCGCTGTGGGACGCCGGCGTGAACCAGTTCAACATCTCGCTGGACTACCTGGACGGCAGGCACGACACGGCTCGGGGCATCCCGGGCCTCACCGCCAAGATCCTGTCCACCGTGCCGCGGCTGCGCGAGCAGGGCATCGACAACATCCGCTTCAACACGGTGATCAAGGACGACAACCTGGCGGAGATCTTCCCCCTGGTTCAGCAGGCGGAGGCGCTGGGGTGCGGGGTGAACCTGAGCGTCTACACCGATTCCAAGAACGGCAACCAGGAGCACCTGGTGCGCAGCGAGCAGTACGCGGAGATCGACGATCTCGTGCATCGGCTGCTCGACTTCAAGCGGCGCCGCCGCGGCGTGATCACCAACTCGGACTACTACCTGGAGCAGATCCCTCGCTACGTGCGCGGCGAGATGAAGGAGCCGTGCCAGAGCGGGATGTCCACGATCCACGTGGACCCCGCCGGCTTCGTGCGCCGCTGCCCCGACTTCCCCGTGGATTTCCACTGGAAGGACTTCAAGCGCTACAAGCCCATCGACTGCAACGCCTGCTACTATGCGTGCCGGGGCGAGGCCCAGGCGCCGCTGCGCCTGTCGCGCGTGCGCGACGTGATGGCGTGAGGGGCGGCGCGCCCGCCGTCGCCGCGGTGGCGGGCGGGTGGACGCTGGTTGCGCGGCTCCCGACCATGCGTCCTCTCCTCGGGGGCAGGCGGGTCGCGGAACGGTGCGTCCGGCACCCGGGCGAGTGAGCGCGCTGGAGGCATCACCAGCGTGCGCCGGGGCCGGCTCCGTCCGTGATCCGGCGGTGATCCCGCTCCGTGCCCCCGCGATCTCTCGCACGTCATCAGGGGTGGCGTCCTCGTACTCGACCGGCAGCCGGCGGTAGCTCTGGTAACTCTGGTAGCTCTGCCCGGCCCGACACGTCGTGGGACGACCGCCGCACACCCCTCCCTCCGAGCCCGTACGCGCGAATGGTGGACCAGGCGAAGTTGAAGAAGCGAGCCGCCGAGTTCGAGCAGAAGAAGCAGTTCGACAAGGCGCTCGTGGTATACGCGGAACTTCTCGGGCCCACCGAGCGCATCGACGATCTCGACATCGCCCTGTTCAACAAGGTGGGCGATCTGTACCTGCGGCAGGGGCAGGTGAGCGAGGCGTTGCGCTCGTACGAGCGCGGGGTGGACCTGTACGCGGAGCGCGGCTTCTTCACGAACGCCATCGCCCTCTGCAACAAGATCCTGCGCCAGGGCGTCTCGCGCCCCGACGTGCTGCTGCGCCTGGGCAAGATCAAGATTCGCACGGGCTTCCGCAGCGATGCCCAGCAGCACTTCGAGGAGTACGTGGGCCACATGCGCCTGAACGGCGCGGCCGACGTGGCCTTCGCCAACCTGCGCTCGTTCGCCGACTCGGAGCCGGACAACGAGGACCTGCAGGTGGTGGTGGCCGACCTCATGGCGCGCGGCAAGCAGACCGAGAGCGCCGTCGCCCTGCTGGACGCGTTCCGGGCACGGGCGCAGGAGCGAGGGCAGACGGAGCTGGTGCGGAGCGTGGTGAAGCGCATCCGCGCCATCGACCCCGAGTACGCGCCGCCCACGGACCCCGACGAGCGGCGCGACGAGCAGGGTAACGTGGTGGACGGCACCCGCAGCGCGGCCGCGCCAGCCTCCGGAATGTCCGGACTGGTGTTCTTCGAGCCCGAAGGGCACGAGCGCACCGACACCCGGCCGCGGGTGTCGCGTCCCACGCCCATCGCGCCGCCGGCCGTTCGCCCGTCCTCGCCGACGCCCATCTACACCACGAGCATCCCCGGCTTCTCGATCACCCCGGCCGATGGGTTGGTGCTCGACTTCATGCCGCAGGCGCTCGAGGGCGAGCCCACGAATCCCGACTACGCGCAGCCCGCATCGCCGCTCGCCGTCCCCGACGAGCCGCTGGCTGCCGAGCTGCTCGCGCTCGAGCCGCTGGTCACCGAGCCTCCGGTGACCGAGCCGGATGTTGGCAACGCGAACGTGGACGCGGTGCTGACGCTGGAGTCGATGGCCCCGAAGTCGGCGGGCGAGGATCTGACGATGGATCCGGTGATGGCCGGATCCGAGACGTTCGAGCCCATCCTGCTCGAGCCGCTCGTGTTCGAGCCGATGAATCTGTCGCCGGGCGCGCCCCTGGAGTCCGAGCCCGTCGAGCTGGTGCCGGTGATGGAGGACGCGGCCACGGACGAGGAGTCCATCGCCGCCATCGCGGACCCGCTCACCGACGCCATCGCTGGCTCCATTGCGTTCGCGGCCTCGGCGACCGACGAGTGGGGAGGGGACGAGCGGGCAGGGCACGAGGATTCGCCAGCGGTGCATGCCGACGGCGGCACGCCGGCCGCCGACGCGGACGCGGCGTTCTTCGTGCCGGACGCCGTGTCGCTGGAGGATTCGGTGGCGGCGGACGGCACGCCGGCTTCGGCGGCCGCGGACGCCGAGACCGCGGTGGCGTGGATCCAGCCTGGCTCCACCGACTCGTTGGATTTCTCCGCCGAGTTCTCGAGTGGTCTGCCGGAGCTCGCGGACGATCAGGCGGACTCGGGATTCGGCGACACGAGCTTTGCCCCGGGCGATCCGTTCGAGCCGCAGGACATCGAGGCCGCCTTCGCGCCGGACGCGCTGGTGAGCGTGCCGCCGGCGGCGGACGCCGAGCCCGTGCAGTCGGCGCCCGAGCATGCGGTTGCCGTGGACGCCGGGATGGATCAGGCCGGAGTCTCTCCGATCGAGGTCGAGGCAGAGCAGGCGCCGGTTGCGGCGGTCGTCGAGCCGGCTGGCGCCGACGTGCGGAGCGTCGCCGAGGCGGCGATGGATGACGAGCTGCCCGACCGCGCACCCGACGTCTCACCCGACCTCGCGTCCGACGCGAGCGCGGCGTCGAGCACGATGAGCCGCGGGCTCACCCTGGCCGACGCGCAGGCGTACGCCGGGGTGGGGGACCGCGAGTCCGCGATCCGCGTGCTGCGCGACCTGCTCCGGCTGCACGAGGAGCAGGCCCGGTATACGGACGCCGCCGCCGTGGTGGACGAGCTGGCGCGGCTGGACGCGGACA
>DATANT010000509.1:0-3598 GCA_036266115.1 Gemmatimonadaceae bacterium
AGCACTGCCGAGCGTGGGGCCAGCCCACGGTGTCATCCCGCAGGAGCGCTCCCGCAAGGGATGCCGGCCAAGATTGTCATCCCGCAGGAGTGAGCGAAGCGAACGAGTGTCGGGATCGCTCTCCCTCGCGGCGGTTCGACCCCGAGCACCCCACAGCGACGGCGCATCACGGGACGGGACGGCGATCCCGACACTCGCGTCTTCGACGCTCCGGCGGGATGACAATAAGGCTCCGCCCTCCGCGCTGACCGAGAAGGCTCCCTCCCGCGCGCCACTCGCGCCCACGGCCTCACGACGCGGACCGAATCTACCCCACCCGCCCACCGCCCGCCCGCGCGCCCACGCCGCTACCGCGCCGCCGTCCGCCCCTGCTCGCCGGTCACCTCCCGCACCCGCGCCTCGATCCAGCGCGCGAGCTCGGGATGCGGCAACAGCGGCTCGCCGCTGTACACCACGTCCAGCCCCGCGAGGTCGGCCATGAACTTCTCCCGGCTCACGCGTCCCTTGCTCACCAGCACCGGCACCACCACCACCGGCTGCCCGGTGAGCGCGCGCTGCATGGCGATCAGCTCGCGCACCCGCGTCACCGCCTCGGCGCGCACGGGGGCCGGCGCGTCGTCGCGCACCAGATCCACGCGCACGTCCCTGAACCCCGTGGCGGCGCGCACGGAATCGGCCACCACGCGCAGGTTCTTCATCCAGAACGCGTAGTCCTCCGCCGAGTTGGGGCCGTGGCCCACCAGGAAGAGCGCCTGGGTGGCGGGGGCGGTGGCCAGCGCACGGGCACGCTCGGCCAGCACGCGCGCCATCTGCGGCGCATCGTCCAGCGCGCGCGCCAGCCGCAGCGGAACGTCCACGCTCGCGCGCGTGAGCCCCGACATCTCCAGATGGTGCGTCATCATCTCGCTCAGCGTGTCCGTCTCGCCGGCCAGCCAGCGGATCTGCTCGTAGTGGCCACTGTGGCTCGAGACGAGCAGCGGCACGATGACGATCTGCCCCACGCCGGCCCGCGCCAACCGGCTGGCGGCGTCCTGGAACCGGTGCTCCCTGGCCGCCGGTCCCATGAGATACGCGATCTCGAGCGGCCCGCCGGTGCGCGCCGTCCGCGCGATGCGCTCCACCTCCGCGTTCCACGACGGCTCGGCGCCGTGCGCGATCAGGATCACCCCCACCGGCCCCGCCTTGACCGCCGGCTGTGACCTGCGCGCCGCGGCCTCCGCCGGCGGTGCGGCGTGCCCCGCGTGCTGCGCGCTGGCCGCGGCGGGGAGCAGGAGGATGGCGAGCGTGACGGCGGAGCGGGCGAGCAGGCGCATGGGCAGGTGCGTGGAGAGCGAGTGAGGAAGCACGAAGTGAGGAAGCACGAACGAGGCGAGAGTCGTGATGCCGCGGTGAGTGCGGAGACGGCCATGCGACGACGTCATCGTCCCACGCTCCAGGCGAGGCCCGCGTAGAGCGTGCGCCCCGTGAACCCCGGCCAGCCCTGCTCCGGCTGCTGGTCCAGCAGATTGTCCACGCCCACGCTGAGCGCGATGGCCTGTGGCAGCTCCTGCACCACGCGCAGGTTGAGTCGCGTGTACGGATCGCGGGTGGCGGTCACCGCGCCGGTGTCGTCGCGCCGGGTGGGGGTGCGACCGGTGTAGAGCGCGTACGCGCTGGCACGCAGCCCGAACGGCAGCGCGTAGGCCAGCCCGAGCCGAGCGGAGTGCTCGGCGCGACCCAGCAGCGGACCGCCGGTGGCGCCGTCACGCGCGCGCAGCCAGCCGTAGCCGCCGTCCACGCGCAGCGCGCCGGCCACGTACGCGGCCTCGGTCTCCACGCCGCTCGTCGTGCCGTCGGCCACGTTGGCGTAGGTGAAGGTGCCCGGCGTGCCGGCGTCCACGGCCTCGATGAAGTCGGTGAAGCGGTTGTGGAACGTGTTGGCGTGCAGCAGCCAGCCCGCCGTGGCCCACTCCACGTCCAGCGAGGCGCTGGTGGCCGTCTCGGGGCGCAGATCGGCATTGCCCACCACGGCGTAGCCCGCGGCCTCGTTCACGAACGAGATGTACAGCTCCTTGAAGTCGGGCGCGCGAAAGCCGCGGCCCACCGAGGCGCGCACCCCCAGTTCCGGGATCGGGCGCCAGAGCGCCGCCAGGCGCGGCGTGACGGTGGTGCCCCACTGCTCGTGTACGCTCACCCGCGCGCCGGGCGTCACGCTCACGTCGCCACGCGTCCAGGTGAGCTGCGCGAACGGCTCCACGCCGGTGAGCGAGCGCGTGCGCCCCTCCACGCGATCGGCGGTGATGCGCTCCTGCCGCCACTCCACGCCGGCGTCCATGGTGCCGCGCAGCACCGGCCCGCTGTAGGTGACCTCCACCTCGGCGAGCTGCTGCTCGTCCTCCTGCCCCGTGCCGGGCAGTGGCACCGGATTGGTGCTGGCGCGCGAGCGATGGCCAAAGCTGGAGAGATAGACGAGCGGCGTGACGGTGTGCGCGCCCAGCCGCCACGCCGCGCCGGCCCGCGCGGCCCACTGCGTGTTGTCGGAGAACTGGAAGAGCTGCCCCACGCGGTAGCGCTGGTCCTCCACGATGCCCGTCACGCTCGCGAACGCGTCCACGGCGTCGCTCGCCCGCCACTGCAGCTTGAGCTGCCCGTCCCACCGCTTCGCGTAGGTGCCGTCGTTCCCGCCCACGCCCGGCGCGAGGTCCACGTGCCGGTTGCCCACGTCGAGCGTCGCGCGCACCGGCCCGAGGCCGCCCAGCACGTTCGCGTTCGCGTCCAGGCGCCCCTCGGAGCCGCCCACCATGGAGAGCTCACCAGCCAGGGCGTCCCGCACCGGCTCGCGCGTGATGACGTTGATCACGCCGCCCATCGCCTCGCTGCCGTAGAGCGTGGACTGCGGCCCCTTCACCACCTCCACGCGCTCCACCATGCTCGTGGGCAGACGGGAGATGTCGAAGTTGCCGTTCACCCGGCCCACCAGCGGCTGCCCGTCGAGCAGCACGAGCACGTGCTGCGAGCCCAACCCCTGCAGGAAGACGCCGGCGCCGGCCGGCGTGCCGCCGTCCAGCTGGATGCCCGTCTGCTCGGTGAGCACGGTGGCCACGTCGCTCGCGCCGGTGCGCTCGATCTCGCGGCGCGAGATGAGCTCCGTGGCGGCAACGGCGTCCTTGAGCCGCTGCTCACGCCGAGCGGCGCTGATCACGGTGGCGTCCAGCAGCACCGGCAGCGGCGCGAGCCGCACGGGCGCCGAGCACGCACCGTCGGCGGCGGCCCGCGCCGAGCTCGTGGCGGCGGCGTAGCCGGGGCGGCGCACGCGCACCGGATAGGTGTCGGTGCCCGCGCCGGTCACGCGCCATTCGCCGCGCGCGCCGGTGCGCGCGCGCAGCGTGTCGCCGGCGCCCGTGGCCACCAGCACCTCGGCGCCGGGCAGCGGCGCGCTGGTGGCCGCGTCCAGCACGCGGCCGCAGAGCGTCGGCGCCTGCGCCGCCGCCACGGCGGGCGTGACCACGGCGGGCAGGAGCACCAGCGCGGCCGCGGCGAGCGGCCGTGCGTCGCGCGACCACCGGGGACGCGCGCCCCGTGGGTCGGGGAGCGTGGCTTCGCGCGTCATCGCAGTTGC
>DATANT010000510.1:0-4699 GCA_036266115.1 Gemmatimonadaceae bacterium
GACGGGCGGGCGCGGCGTGGACGTCGTGCTCGATCTCGTGGGTGGTGACTATCTGCCGGCGAGCCTGGAGGTGCTGGCCACGCGCGGCCGGCTGATGCTCGTAGGCTCGCTCGCCGGCCGCAGCGCGACGGTGGACCTCTCCACCCTGCTCCGCCGGCGATTGACCGTGCGAGGGACCGTGCTGCGCGCGCGTCCGCTGGAAGAGAAGATCATGGTCGCGCGACACTTCGCCGCCCACGTGGTGCCGCTGCTCGCCGCGGGCACGGTACACCCGGTGGTGGATGCCGTGTTCCCGCTCGAGGCGGCGGCCGAGGCGTATGCCCGGCTGGCGTCGAACCGGGTGGTGGGCAAGGTGGTGCTCAGCATGGGCTGAGCACCATTGACGTGGCCGCGGTCGCAGTCTATCGTAGCGGCCGGCCGGGACGGCTCGTCCGGCACGTAGGCGAGGGACCGTCGTCAAGCCCGCGAGTTGAGAGCGTCGCATGTCGCTCCTGTCTCACCCGGCCGACCATGTGCAGATCGCGCATCTGCTGCGACGCGCCGTGCTGGCGGTATGGCACGTGGTCACCGTGGCCAGCACGGGCGAGGGCTACCCGGCCCGGGCCGTGCGGCGGCTCGGCCGCGAGATCGCTCCGAGCCTGTTCCGCACGCGCGCCCTGCGAGGCGCCGGATAC
Source organism: Gemmatimonadaceae bacterium (assembly GCA_036266115.1). Classification (GTDB taxonomy): domain Bacteria; phylum Gemmatimonadota; class Gemmatimonadetes; order Gemmatimonadales; family Gemmatimonadaceae; genus DATANT01. The sequence goes on from DATANT010000510.1 coordinate 675, forward strand.
GTCGTGCACCGGCGCGTATGCCGCCTGCAACGGCGCCGGCCGGAGTCGCGCCGGCCCGCGTTCCTACGCAACCGCCCGCTCCTCGAGGTGCTGCGCCGCCTGGCGATGGAATGGCCGGCGGGCCAACCGGTGCGCCTCGCGTCGGTGGGGTGCGGCACGGGCGCCGAGCTCTATTCGGTGCTCTGGGCCATGCGCGGCGCACGCCGCGACCTCGTGGTGCACGCCATTGGCGCAGACGACTCAGCGGCGGCGCTCGCCACGGCCGGCGCCGCTCGCTACGCTGCCGGCGATATGGAGCTCTCGTCGCTCGGCGAGTCCGAGACGGCGGCATTGTTCGAGCTCGAGCAGGACGATCGCGTCGTCAGGCCCTGGATCGCGACCGGAGTGGAGTGGCTCGAGGCCAATGTGCGCGACGAGGCGGCGCTCGCCCAGCTCGCCGGGCAGGACATCGTGCTCGCCAACGACGCCTTCCGCCACCTCGCCGATGCCGACGCCGAGCGGTGCCTGGAGCGCGTGGCGCGACTCGTCGTGCCGGGCGGCTACGTGATCGCCTGCCACATGAACGCCGATGTCCGGCTGCGCGTCATGCGGCGCCTTGGCTACCTGCCGGTGCCCGTGAAGATCGCGGCGATGCACGAGGCGGAGCCGGCGGCGCTCGCGCGATGGCCCACGGCGTACTGGGCACGGGAGCCGCTGGACGTTCGCCGCGCGGACTGGATCCGTCGCTACGCGGTGATCTTCCAGCGGCCGGCGTGGGATGTTGCGATGCCGGCCGGCGCCGCCGCTCAGCCAGGCACCGTGTACACGGATGCGTAGCGCTCCAGCCAGTCCGGGCGCCGCGGATCGAACGGCTCGCGCCCCCAGTAGATGAGCGGCCACGCGTGCTGCGCCGCCTGGTCGGCCTCGTACGCCTCGGCCACTCGACTCGGCAGGGGACGCAGTCCGATGGCGCGCACGCACCGGGTCTTGACGTCGAGATCGACGCCGTAGGTGCCCAGCACGGCGCCTGGAGCGAGCAGGCGCGCCAGGTTGTGGAAGCACGACTCCACGACGTCGTCGGCCAGATGGCAGAGGATGTTGTTCGCGAGCACGATGTCCTGCAGACCCAGGTTGAACGACAGCGCCGGGTCCAGCGCATCGCTCACGAGCCAGCGGGTGTTGGCCCTCACCTCGGGGCGTACGACGAGAGCGTCGTCCTCTGCCGCGAACAGTCCGCCAGGCCCGCACAGCCGCGCCAGCCGCTCGTCGTCGATCCTGGCGAGCTCCCGGTCGGCGCGATGGTAGCGAGCTGCCCGCGCCCGTGCCACGGCCTCGGCCGACAGGTCCATGCCAACGCCCGTGATGCACAGATCCGGGCGCGCGGTGCGCAGCGTCCAGAGCATGGAGTAGAGCTCGGCGCCGGAACTGCAGGCGATCGATGCGACGCGCAGCGGCCGCTCCGCGGGCCAGGCGACCACCAGGTCGCGCAGCACGGCGAGCTGCGGCTCGTTGCGAAGGAAGAACGTGGACGTCGCTTCCGGAAGGCGCTGCTGGTTGCGGCTGGCGCGGTGATGCAGGAAGCGGCCATAGGCGAGCCCCACCGAGGAGTGCTGCCACTCAGCGGGGATGCGGTGCCATATCCGGGCGAGCGCCGCGTCCGTATAGGACGTGGCCGCGCCGTCCTCCGCGGCGAGCCGCCAGAGGACCAGACCAGCGTGGAGCGAGACGCGGTACAACGCGGAGGCTGCGGAGGATTCTGAGGACGGCACGGAACCGTTGGGACGACCGCGCGCCGGGTGCATCGCGCCCGCCGCGAGGATCGACGCTACGACCGTTGGTGGGTGGCGTCAAGTACGAAAATGGGCTGGCGGCAACGGTGTTGCCGCCAGCCCAGCCGTCACGACGATCGCCGAGTTCGCCCGACTCGTGCGGCGTCAGCCGGCAATTGTCACTGCCCGACCACCTTGCTCGTCGGCTCGCCGGGCTTGTGGTCCTGCAGCCAGTGGCCGAACCACTGCCGCAGCCGCCCCAGGCGGTCCACCAGCAGCCACGGCTCTCCGGTGCGCGAGAGGTCGTGCGTGGAGCGCGGATAGCGGACGAACTCCACCGGCACGTCCTGCTTCTCGAGCGCGGTGAACCACTGCTCCGCGTCGCCCATCGGCGTGCGGTGGTCCTCTTCCGACTGCACGATGAGCGTGGGCGTCTTCACCCGCGTGACGTAGCGGATGGGAGAGAGCGTGTCGTACATCGCCGGGTTCTCCCAGGGCTTGCCGTAGAACTCGAACTCGGTGAGCCCCTGCGCGTCGGATGAGCCGTACCACGAGCCCCAGTTGCTGATCATGCGATCGGCCTGCGCGGCCTTGAAGCGGTTGGTCTTGGTGGTGATCCACGCCGTCATGAACCCGCCGTAGGAGCCGCCGGTGACGCCCATGCGCGTGGAGTCCACGTCCGGCCGCGCGGCCGCGATGTCCACCGCCTTCATGATGTCCTGGTAGTCCTCGGCGCCCCACCGCCCGCGCGTGCTGAAGGTGAAGTCGGCGCCGTAGCCGCTGGACCCGCGCGGGTTGGTGAACAGCACCCACATCCCCGCGCCGGCCAGGTTCTGGAACTCGTCGAACCAGTTCTCACCGTACGCCGAGTGCGGACCGCCGTGGATGTAGACCACGAGCGGGTACTTCCGGCCCGCCTGATAACCGTGCGGCTTCATGAGCCAGCCCTCGATCTCGACGCCGCCCACCGACGGATACGTGAAGCGCTCGGCGTCCGCGAACGCGATCTCCTTCGTGATCGCGTCGTTGAACGACGTGAGCCGCCGCTCGTTGCGGCCATTCGCGTCGGCCACGTACAGCTCCGTGGGCCGCGTGAGGCTGGTGGCGACGAACGCCACCCTGGCGCGCGCCTCGTCGAACGAGAATCCGCTGATGCGCCGGCGGCCGGCGATCACCTCGGTGCGCTGCCTGGTGCGGGGCGACACGTGGAACAGCGCGGTGCGACCGCCGATGGTCGCGTCCATCGCGATGTCGCCATTGGGCAGCCAGGTGAAGCCATCCGGCTCGTACTGCCAGTCGCCGAGCAGGTTCTCGGCGGACCCGCCACTGGTCGGGATGACGTAGAGGCGGGCGTTCTGCGTTCGCGCCGGACGACTGATGAAGGCGATGCGCTCGCCATCCGCCGACCACGCGACATCGCTCTCCGTGCCCACGATGGTGGCCAGCCGCCGTGGCTGGGCCGGGTTCGCGACGTCGAGCAGGAAGATGTCCGTCTCGTTGCGCGGTGCCGCCTCGCGGGCCTCGTCGTACGGCAGCCTGGCGAGCGAGTCGCGCTCGGCGCTCACCACGGAGTCGGGGCGGAGCTCGGCGTCGGCGATGAACGCGATGCGCCGGCCATCGGGCGAGACCACGGCGCCGCGGTGTGAGTACTGGGTGTTGGTGAGCTGGCGCTTGGCCGAGCCGTCGAACCGCTGCGTCCAGAGCTGGGCGGGGTGCCAGCGGCGCGCTTCGCGCGGGTTGGGCACGTAGCCGGGACCGTTGCGCTTGTAGCCCAGGTCCACCACGTGACGGCCGTCGAAGCGCGCGGGATCGAGTGGCCGCGTGATGGCACCAAAGGGCGGCCGGGCCGTCGCCGCCATCTTCTCGAATGGGTCGGCGGCCTTCTTCGCGGCGGAGTCGGCGGCCGCGGCGCTCGCGGTATCGCTCCAGACGGCGAAGGAGCGATCGCGCGGCGTGGACCCCATGGGATAGTTCTCGAGCGGCATGGCCTCGCCACCCGGCACATCCATGCGGAGCGCCCACTTCCCGCCCGTGCCGCCGGGGCGGCGGGAGGAGAAGACGAGATACCTGCCGTCCGGCGACCATTGGGGATCGGAGCTCTCGTAGCCCGGCGCGGTGTAGCGCGCCGGGGCGCCGCCGGCCACCGGCACCACCCACACCTCGCTGTGCCGCTTGTTCTCCTTCTCCACTACGGTGGTGACGGTGAACGCCACGCGCCGCCCATCGGGGGACATCGCCGGCGAGCTGAGGGTGGTGAGGCGATGCCAGTCACCAGGG
>DATANT010000511.1:0-15515 GCA_036266115.1 Gemmatimonadaceae bacterium
TCCAGCAACGATCCGGCGACGTGGGTGCGGCAGCCCGCCGCCGTCAGCGCCTGCGCCAGCCCTTCCAGGGCCGCCTGATCGGGGCCGAGCAGGAGCACCGTGCACCCGGCGGGCATCATGTCGACGGACATAGGACGCGACCTCGCGGCCTGAGGACTCTGCATCCGCTCATCGGGCGGCATGCCGCCCGATGAGCTTTGACCGATGCGGCGGCGTCGCCGACGAGTCTCGGGTCTCTCCTGGATCGGCGCTCCGCGCCGCGCTCGATTCTGACGCCGCCGGCCAGCGGGCGCAAGCAGCCGAGCCGGATTGCCGCCCGCGGGATCCGCGGCGCCGGCCGAGGTGGGTGCTAGCGGTGGGGCTCCGCGACCGGCCCCGGCTCGCCCGGTGCTACCAGAGCCCCACCACGAGCGACTCGAACAGCCCGATCAGGATGAACGCGGCGATGGGCGAGATGTCGATGGGGCCCAGTGTGGGGATCACGCGACGCAGCGGCGCGAGCAGCCATTCGGAGAGCCAGAACGCGGCCCGGTACCACCACCGGTAGGACGGCCCGCCCAGCCACGACGCGATCACGCGCACCACGATGGCGATCTGCACGAGGCTGAACGCCCAGTGCACCACGAGCTTCACGATGGCCCGGGGCCCGATGGCCGCCGCGGTGATGGTCTGCGCGATCTGCGTGCCGATGAACTGCAGCGCGCTGAGCACGAGGATCCCGATCACCACTACCGCGGCGAGCGCCCACCAGGGCGCGCTCGTGGGCACGCCGCCGGCCCGCACCACGCGCCGCTCCACGGGCGCGATGAGCGGGTCCACCGTGGAGCGGAAGAAGCGCGCGACGGGACCGAACGGGCTCAGGCGCCGCGTGCGCACCGCCCAGTCGATGAGAACGACGACGGTCAGCAGTACCGCCGCGACCAGGAACGCGACGCGGAGGTACTCGAAGGCCGTGGCGAAGGCGGTGAGAAAGGTGGTCACGCCGCGAATACTCGCCGTGCGCTGCTCTCGCGGCAAGGCGCGGCGCTCGCCGACCACCGGCCTCCGAACGCCCATCCCAGCACCGCCCCGATGGCCGCGCCCAACCATTCGAACCAGGGCATCGGGGCCAGTCCGGCGAGCCAGGATGCACCCCACATGGTGGCGACGAGCACGACGGCGAGCAGCGCACGCGTGGCCGGACCGGGCGGCCGCGCGCGCCGCATCCAGTAGGCCATGGGGAGCACCAGCGCGGCCACCCAGAGCACGGTGAGCGCCGGGCCCCATCGCCCGTACACCTGATTGAACGGCGCCACGAACGTCCACGCGAGGTGCGGCGAGAGCACCACCGTGCGGACGCGTCGCTCGTTCGCCCACTCCGCGCCCAGCGTGACGTGAGTACGGGTGGCGCGCGCGCTCACTCGCACCAGCGGGCCGCGCGCCGGGTCGTGCCCGGGCCCCACCTCCGCCGCACTCGGGAACGCATCGGGCAGCGTGAAGGTGGCGTTGCGCAGCCGCGCCGCGGTGGCGTTGGTGCCCACCGTGAACCGGAGATCCCGCTGCCGCTGGCCCAGCACGAGGATCGCCCCCCACCGCTCGTCGAACGCGTAGACGACGGGGCGCATCATGCCCGGCGGGAGCATCGCGTGCACGGCGGCGCTCGCGGTCGCGCTGTCCGCCAGCAGGGCGGGGAGCGCATCGGGCGTCACCCGGCTGGCCGCACGCCCGCCGAGCGTGGCGGCCAGTACCTGCCCCTCGTAGGTGCGAAATTGCCCCGAGCGTGGCGGCAGCTCCATCACGTGCCCACCCTGGGCGGCGATGGGCGACCGGCCCAGTCCCCAGCTCCCGAGCGCCAGGGTGCCCGCCCAGAGCACCCAGGCCGCGGCCGCCAGCCTGGCCGCGGTGGCCGGCGCGGGCAGCAGCCAGCGGCGCCAGTGGCGGGTGAGCGCCGCACCCAGCAGCGTGCCGGTGGTGTTGGTGAGCAGGTCACTCAGGCTCGCGGCACGGCCCACGAGCGCGCCGTACTGTATGGCCTCCACGCCGAGGGAGAGGGTGAGGCCCGCCAGCGCCGCTCGGCGCACGCCAACACCGGAGAGCGCCAGCCCCACGCCCAACGGCAGAAAGAGGAGGACGTTGAGCAACACGTCCACGCCGCCGCGCGTGCCGCACACCAGGCACCACACGCCGGTGGGCTCCAGCAGCAGCGGGTCGCCCGACGTGAGCGTCACGCGGCCGATGAGCGAGACGGTGACCGCGATCACCAGATATCCGATGCGCGCGCGGCGATCGCGTGGCAAGTGCAGGGGCATTCGAGCCGGGGTTGCGGTAGTCGTGACGGGTGGGCGCGTGTATCGGCATCGTCTCGGTGTTGCTGGCGTGCGACACCGTGCGGCGTGCATGCGGCGATCCACGTCGCTGATTGCCGCGATGTTGCGACCGGATGGTGATCCACGTCGCATTGTTGCCCCGCACGTCACCCTGCTGCTCCGATATGTTGCGTCTTCTCGTCTGGCGTCACTCTTGCGCCAGGGGAGGCGCGCCATCGAACTGTGGCTCGAACGCCGCGGTCGCGGGGCGAGCACCATCCGAGCCAACCTCGCACTGCACTTCCGATCCCTGATGCCGTCAGCCGACATCGAAGGTTCCCCGTCGCCAGTGTCTCCCCACGACCGGTTGGCCCGTGGCAGCGCCGAACCCAAGCTGAGCGTGATCTTCGCGCCGCGCAAACGGCCCGAGTCGCTCCGCCGCTCGATCTTCGGCCTTCACCGCGCCTGCTCGGCGGCTGGCGCCGAGCTGGTGGTGGTGAACCCCGGACTGCACGCCGGCCTCGGCTCGCTGCCTCGCGTGCGCATGGTGCCGGCGCCCGCTGGCGCGGACGTGCGGCAGCTGCGCGACGTGGGGGCCCGCTACGCCACCGGTGACGTGCTGCTGTTCGTGGAGGACGACCAGGCGGACGCGCTCGAGGCGCGGCTGGTCGCGCTCCGCACGCGCACGGCCGACACCGAGCGGGTGCCGTCGCTGGACACGCCGCCGGCATCGGCCCCCGTGCTCTCGGTGATCGTGCCGGTGCACCAGGGAGCGGCCACGCTGCAGGAGACGCTGCTCGCGCTGGCGGGCAGCGGTCTGGGTCGCGCTCGCTGGGAGCTGATCGTGGTCTGTGACGCGTGCTCCGACGAATCGGCAGCCATCGCCGCGCGCGAGGCCGATCTCGTCGTGCGGCTGCCCGGTGGGCGCGCCTACGGGCCGGCGTACGCCCGCAACCGCGGCGCCGAGCTGGCCAGTGCCGAGCATCTCGTGTTCGTGGATGGCGACGTGAAGGTTCACCCCGCCGCGCTGGAGCGCTTTCACGAGGCCCTTGTCCGGGACGCGTCGCTGAGCGCCGTGGTGGGCATCTACGACACCACTCCGACGGCGCCAGGATTCGTCTCGCAGTACCGCAACCTGCTCAACCACTGGGTGCAGCGGCGGCAGGATCCGGCTGGCGCGGCGTTCTGGTCCGGCTGCGGGGCGGTGCGCCAGCGGGCGTTCCGCGACGCCGGCCGGTACGACGAGTGGCGCTTCTCTCGCCCACAGGTGGAGGATGCCGAGCTGGGGCAGCGCCTCCGGCAGCGCGGGCACCGCATCGAGCTCCGCCCGGACATCACGGGCAAGCACCTCAAGCGCTGGACGCTATTCGGCTCCATGGCGGCCGACGTCACGGGTGTCGGCGCGCCCTGGGCCCGCCTGGAGGGCGGGCGCGGCTACTCCCTGCGGATGGGGGTGCCGAGCGAGCCGGGGCTGCAGCGGGTGAACGCCGCGCTGAGCTGGGCGGCGCTGCTCGCGCTGCTCGTGGGCGCGATCTGGAGCGTGCCAGCCCTGCTGGTGGCCGGGCTGCTCTGCCTGGTGGCGCTGGTGGTGGCCACCGCTGGTGAGCTGGCCTTCCTGGCGCAGGAGCGGGGTGTGCTGTTCGCCCTGGCCGCCGTGCCGCTGGAGGTGGCGTTCTATCTGGCGAGCGGTGCTGCCGGGGTGATGGGCTGGATGGCGCGGGTTCTGCTAGGTGATCCACGTCCACACCCGGCGGCGGAAGCATTCGCCGAGGTGGGGGTGCGGACCTGGCCGCCGGTGCCGGCCAAGCCGCGCTGAGCCTCCGCGGCCCGCCGGGACCGCATCCAGTCCTCGCCTCTCAGCTCAGGCGCTGGCCCGCCTCAATCGTTGGCCACGCCTCAATCGTTGAATGAATAGCATCTCGGTCGTCATTCCCTGCTACAACGCCTCGGCCCATCTCGCCGAAGCCCTCGAGTCCGTGCTCCTGCAGACTCGCCAACCCAAGGAGATCATCGTGGTGGACGACCGGTCCACCGATGACTCCGTGGCGATCGCGCGCCGCTTTCCGGTGCGCGTGGTCCAGCTCCGGGAGAACGTGGGCTGCGGCGCCGCGCGCAACGAGGGCTACCGCGCCGCCACCGGGGACGTCGTGGCCAACCTGGACGGCGACGATCGGTGGGAGCCCAACCATCTGGAGGTGCTCGGCGGACTGTTCGACGCGCACCCGGACGCCGGGGTGGCCGCCACCGGGGTGCGCTACTTCGGCGGACAGGACAAGCCGCGGCTGCCCCGGATGCCCGACGGCGTCCCCCAGATGATGTTCTGGGAGTGCTTTCGCGCGACGCCGGTGCCCAGCCCCAGCTCCGGCGCGCGACGTTCGGCGCTGCTCGAGGTGGTGGGCACCTACAACGATCGTCACGGCTCCGCCGAAGACTTCGGTCGGTGGCTTTGGCTGTCGCTCAGCAATAAGTTCGTGGGAAGCCACCAGATCACCGGGCTGTACCGATGGCACGACGCGCAGCTCAGCAGCCGCCCCGAGTTGCAGCGAGTCTCCATGCACCGGTACCGCCTGGAGCTGATCGCGCACCTGTGGCGGATCGGGCAGGATGACGTGGCCGCGGAGGCCGAACGGCGGGAGCTGGCGTACTGGACGGCCGATCTGCGGGACATGTGGCAGGGGCGTCATGTGGAGGCGATGCGGGGGCTGCTCTCCCTGGCGCCGCAGCTTCCGGGGGCGTCGGCCAGGCTGGTGCGAACGTACGAGCGGCGCGCGTCCCTCTCGCCGCTCATCGCGCGTACCTGGGACCGCATGCCGCTGGGCGCGCGGGGCGTGGTGAAGCGGCTCGTTGCCGCCGTCCGCTGATGCGCGTCACTACAACGAACGACACCTCAAGCGAGAATCGGTTGGCCGAAGCTAGCACTGACATCACGGAACTCGGGGATCGCACGGCGACCGCGCCACGCGTGCACCGGCTGGGCGGCGAGGACCTCTCGTTTGGCGCCGAGCTGCGGACCATCGCGCTGGACCTCTGGCATTCCCGGGACCTGATTCATCAGCTCACCCTGCGCGACATCCGCATCCGCTACAAGCAGGCGGTGATGGGATTCGGCTGGGCGCTGTTCATGCCCATGCTCATCGTGCTGTCCGGCGTGCTCGTGCGCTTCGCGATGGCGCAGACGTCGGGGCGGTCCCTGGACGTCGCCACGATCGCGGGCATGGCCGTCAAGGCGCTGCCGTGGGCCTTCTTCGTGGGCGCGATCGGGCTCGCGACGTCGAGCCTGATCGGCAACATGAACCTGCTCACCAAGATCTACTTCCCGCGCGAGGTGCTGCCGTTCTCCACGCTGCTCGCGCAGTGCTTCGACACGCTCATCGGCGGCACCGTGCTCACGCTGATGCTGCCCTTTCTCGGGGCGCAGCTCTCGCTGCAGCTGCTCTGGGTGCCGGTGCTGCTCCTGCTGCTCTTCACCTTCGTGCTGGGCTGCACGTTCTTCCTGAGCTGCGCCAACCTGTTCTTCCGCGACGTGAAGTACATCGTGCAGGTGCTGCTGACGTTCGGCATCTTCGTCACGCCGATCTTCTACGAGCCCTCGATGTTCGGCCCACGGGTGGCCCAGCTGCTCATGCTGAACCCGCTCGCCCCGATCATGGAAGGGCTGCGCTTCGTCGTGGTGGACGCGCACAACCTGGCCACCACGCTGGTGATGAAGAATCCGCGCGGCGTCGAGGTCCTGGCCTGGACGCCGTGGTACCTGGTCTATTCGGCGGTGTGGGGAATCGGCGGCGCGCTCGTGAGCCTCCGCCTGTTCCGGCGGGCCGCCTACAAGTTTGCGGAGTACGCGTGAGCCCCAAGACCGAACCCGGCATCGTCTTCGACCACATCTGGAAGAAGTTCCGGCGTGGCGAGGTGCACGACAGCCTGCGCGACCTCATCCCCGCGGTCACGCGCCGGCTGCTGGGTCGCCCGAGCGCCGTCGACGAGTCGCTGCTCGCCCCCAAGGAGTTCTGGGCGCTGAGCGACGTGAGCTTCGAGGTGAAGCCGGGGGAGGCGCTCGGCATCATCGGGCCCAACGGGGCGGGGAAGTCCACGGTCCTCAAGACGCTCAATCGCATCATCCGCCCCACCCGCGGCTGGTGTGAGATCCGCGGGCGCGCCGGCTCGCTCATCGAGGTCTCGGCCGGCTTCCACCAGGATCTCACGGGGCGGCAGAACGTCTTCCTGCAGGGCGCCATCATGGGCATGCGGAAGGTGGAGATCGATCGCAAGTTCGATGAGATCGTGGCCTTCTCCGGCATCGAGGAGTTCATCGACACGCCGGTGAAGCGCTACTCGAGCGGCATGAACGCGCGTCTCGGCTTCTCCATCGCCTGCCATCTGGACCCCGACGTGCTGATCATCGACGAGGTGCTGGCCGTCGGTGACATGTCGTTCCAGGAGCGTGCCTTCGGGCGCATCCGGCAGATGGTGCAGAGCGGCATCCCGGTGATCATCGTCTCGCATCAGCTCGACCGCATCGCGACGCTCTGCACGAAGGCGATCCTGCTCCAGAAGGGGCACCTGACCAAGGAGGGCACGCCGGCGGAGTGCATCGCGGCGTACGTCACCGAGGCCGGGCAGGACGTGGTGGAGCGGCGGGGCGACGCACCGGTGCACCTGGAGTCCATCGAGCTGCTCACCACCGGTCCCATTCACGCGGGCGACCGGGTGGTGTTCCGGGTGACCGGTGTGGCCGACCCGGGGAGCTCCGGCACGTGGGATCCGTTCGGCATCCGGGTCCGGTCCGCCCAGACGGGGCGGGTGATGTATGGCGCCTGGGGCAGGCATCACGGCGTCGCCTGCCCGGAGCCCGGCGAGTTCGAGGCCGAGGTGGAGCTGCAGCTCAACACGGCGCCAGGCATCTATGCCATCGAGACCAGCCTTCGCGAGGTCAACGGCGTGAAGGACGAGCTCAAGGGCCCCTTCATGTACCTGCAGGTGGTGGAGGGCGACAGCCGGTTCGAGGGATCGGTGCAGATGAACGCCGACATGCGGGTGGTGGCGCAGCGGCGCGTGGCGGTGGCCAACTCCGCGTGAGCACGAGGGCCAGGCCGGCGGTGCCGGCCTGGCCCTCGTACTAGGCGATGCTGGAGGACGCCGGCGGGGCCGGCGGCGCCGGTACCGCCCGGCCCGCGATGCGGCGCACGGTGCGCTGCACGCCCAGCGGCAGGGAGCGCCAGACGCGCATCGCCCCGAGCAGATGGCCCTTCCGGCGCCAGCGGCGAGCGGAATCGGCGATGCCGGGCACCCACGCGGCATGGGCCATGAGCTCGTGAAACTCGCCAGCGGCGCCCTCGCGCCACGCCTCCCACACGTGCAGCTCCCACGACGCGCGTAGCGCGGCGGCGAACCGGTCGCGCACCGCGGGTTCCGCGTCGCGTCCCCAGGCCTCCCACCAGCGCCGGCGCGCCGCCCAGCCGTCACGGCGGAAGCCGCGCCGGTGGTGGGTGGTCTGTGCGCCGTGCTGCCGGTAGCTCGCCGTCACCGTGTGCGTGCAGACGAACGGCCCCTCGCGCGCCAGTCGCACGAACAGGTCGAAGTCCTCCGCATAGCGCATGCGTGGGTCGAAGCCGTCCACGCGCAGCAGCACCTCGCGTCGCGCCACGGCCGTCATCATCGGCGCGATGGCGCCGGCCATGCTGTCCCAGAGCACGTTCGTGGGCTGGTGCTCGGGTATGGGTTTGCGCCATTCTCCCTGGCGGTCGCCGACCAAGCGGACGCGGGAGAAGGCGAGCACCGCCTCGGGAAAGCGCTCCAGCAGCGGCACCACGGTCTCGAGGTGGATCGCGTCCCATTCGTCGTCACAATCCAGGAACGCTACCACGTCACCGGTAGCCTGCAGCATGCCCAGGTTGCGCGCCGGGCCAGCACCACCGTTGCGCGGGGTACGCAGCACCGTGACGCCGAGCTGCCCGGCCACCATCAGGGAGTCGTCGGTGGAGTGGTCATCCACCACGAAGATCTCGTGGACGGGGTACGTTTGGGCGCGTACCGACGCCACGGCGTCGGCCAGGAAGCGCGCGCCATTGTAGCAGGGAATGACGACGGATACAGTTGGCATGAAAGTCGAAGAAGGAAGAGCCATGACCGCACCACTGCCCATTGCACGTCCCGTGCAACGCCCCAGAGATGATATCGCCCAGGACGCCGTGCCGCCTGCCCCTCGCACCAGTTCCAGCCGGATGACGATCCTGCTCATCGCCCAGGCGTATCCGCCGTATCCCGCGGTCGGGGCGTTTCGCGCGCAGAAGATCGCGCGCGCGTTCCGTGATGCCGGTCACCAGGTGCACGTGATCACGGAGCGGCTCACGGACGCGCTGGAGGCGGAGCGGCGGGAGGAGCCGGGCATCGTCCTGCATCGGGTGGCCCTGGGCCTCAAGCTACGCGAGCGCGTGCTCGGCATGCTCGGGAGGGGGCGCGCCACCCCGGCGCTCGGCGCGTCCAATGGTGCCGCCGCTGCGGATGTCCCGGCGGCACCCGCGCAGGATCCCCGGACGGCGGGGTTGCTCAAGCGATTCGTGATCGCGATGCTCTGGCTGCCCGACGACGAGCAGCGCTTCATCCGTCCCGCTCTCCGCGCGGCGCGGCCGCTCATGGCGGGCACGGCGCTCGTCTACACCACCGCGCCGTCCTGGTCCACTCACATCGTGGGTCTCCTGCTCCAGCGGCGCCACCGGGTGCGCTGGGCGGCGGACTTCCGCGATCCGTGGGTGGACATCCTGCCCGAGCGGACGGACCGCTACAGCACCGCGGTCACCGACGTGATCCTGCGGCGCATCGAGCGAGCGATCCTGCGTCGCGCGGACCATGTGGTGGCGGTGGCGACCAAGACGCGCGATGCGCTGGCCGCGAAGCTGCCGCTCGACGAGCGCGGCAAGTTCGTGCTCGCCCGCAACGGCATCGACGTCGTCTTCCCCGCGCGGGAGCATCGCGAGCCGGGGCCTTTCCGCATCGCCTACGCGGGCAGTTTCTACGACGATCGCGACCCTCGTCTCTTCCTGCGCGCGCTCGCCCGGCTGCGCGCGCAGCGCCCGATCTCCGCGAGCGACCTGCGCGTGGATTTCGCCGGCGACTGCCGCACCATCGGCGCCGTCTCCGTGGAGCGCCTGGTCGCGGACCTCGGGCTGGACGACCTGGTGACGTTCCACGACTGGATGCCCCAGGTGGAAGCGCGCGCGCTGCTCGCGCGCGCCGATCTGCTGCTCGTGCTGGCGCGCGGCATGCGGCTCCAGGTGCCCAACAAGCTGTACGAGTATCTGGGGCTGCGCATCCCGATCTTCGCCTGGGCGGACGAGGACGGCGAGACGGCGGCGGTGCTGCGCGCCCTCGGCGGCCACCACGTGGTTACCGACGACGACGAGTCCGGGATGGCGCACGCCATCGAGCGCGCCATCACGTCCACGTCGACGTCGGCCAGCTCGCCCGACCAGGACGCGCTGCTCGCCGAGTGGATGGCCGAGCGGCAGATGGCGCTGCTCGTTGCCGCCGTGGGAGCGTGATCGTCGGCTCACCGACGCCTCCTGCCGCGGAGGCGCGCCGGGGTTGGGAGTTCCGCCGTGGGGTGCAATACTTCAATCTGCCCCGCGCGCAGCTCGCGTGCCCGTCCACCCGTCTCCGATGACCGCCCCCGAGCGATGCCATGAGCTTCGTTGACTGGATCGTGGTGGCCTGCGGGGGGCTCATCGGCTTCACCTGGATCGGCTACCCGCTGTGCATCGCGGTGCTGGCCGCGCTCCGCGCCAGGCCCGTGGCAACCCCGTGGCCGGCGCCGCCCCCGGTCTCGGTGGTGCTGGCCACGCGCGAGAGCCCGGACGCCATCGCCGCTCGCGTGGCCGATGTGCTGGCGGCGCGATACGATGGCGCGCTGCAGGTGGTGGTGGCGCTCGACCCGCGCACGGTGGAGGAGCCGTCCACGAACGTGCGGTTCGACGATCCGCGGGTCACGGTGGTGGCCGGCGACGCGCCGGGCGGCAAGACGGCCACGCTGAACGCGGGCGTGCGCGCGGCCACCGGCGAGCTGCTCGTGTTCACCGACACGGCGCAGCGGTTCGAGCCCGACGCGATCGCGCGCCTCGTGGACTGCCTGGCCGACGAGCGCATGGGCGCGGTCTCCGGCGCCCTGCACCTGCCGGGCGACGAGGGCCGTCCGTCGCTGGCCGAGCGCTACTGGCGCTACGAGCGGTGGCTGCGCCGTAACGAGGCGCGGGTGCACTCCACCGTGGGCGTCACCGGCGCCGTGTACGCCATGCGGCGCGCGCGGTGGACGCCGCTGCCCGCGGATCTCATTCTGGACGACGTGTACGTCCCCATGCGGCTCTCGCTGGAAGGCTGGCGCATCGGGTTCCATGAGCACGCGATCGCGCGCGATGGCCGCCGCACCACCGCCGGACAGGAGTACCGCCGCAAGGTTCGCACACTCACCGGCAACCTCCAGCTGTGTGCCTGGCTGCCCGCGGTCCTGGTGCCCGTGCGAAACCCCATCTGGCTGCAGTTCGTCTGCCATAAGCTGCTGCGATTGCTCACCCCCTGGCTACTCGCCGGCCTCGTGTTGGGCAGCGGCTGGATCGCGGCCGATCGCCGCGGCGCCGCGCTCGCGCGAGTGGTGCCCTGGGTGGGAGCGCTCGTGCTCGTCGTGCTGCTCGTGACACCGCTGCGTCGTCGCGCGCTCTCGGCCGTCGGCTGGTTCCTCTCGCTGCAGGCCGCGGTGGTGCGTGCCACGATCAACGGCGTGCGTGGGCAGTGGAACGTATGGGGCGTGTGAGCCAGGCCGGCTGACTGCCCCCTGCACGGGTCTCACGGCCAGACATTCGGAGCACGCAGCGTGTCGATGCACAGTATCACCGTCATCATTCCGTGCTACAACTCGGAGCGCTATCTCGCCGCCGCCATCGAGTCGGCGCTCGCGCAGACCCGCGCCGTCGCCCGGGCACCCGGTGGAGGTCGTCAGCCTGGTCGCCACCGGCCGCCCGTGAGGTGCTCGAGCCGTCAGGGGCTCGCGATCGCCTGTCCAGGTCGGCCTCGGCGTGATCCACGTCGCTCGCCACCGCTCCGTGAGGCGCATAACTTAGCATCGCGGCGCCGTCGCCACGCCGGACCCGCCGGTGGTGCTGCACCACCACCCGCACCTCCGACCGATCGCGATGCCTGACTCGCCACCGCTCCAGCGTCCCATCCGCGTCTGCCTGGTGGGTCCGTCCCTCGATATCCTGGGGGGACAGGCCGTGCAGGCGGCACGCCTGCTGGAGCGGTTCCGCACGGTGCCGGAGCTGGAGGTGGACTTCCTGCCGGTGAACCCGCGCCTGCCGGGCGTGCTGCGCGCGCTGCAGCGGGTGAAGTACGTGCGCACCGTGGTGACGTCCGTCGCCTACGTGGCCTCGCTGCTCGCGCGCCTCCGGCGCTACGACGTGGTGCACGCATTCTCGGCGTCGTACTACTCCTACCTGCTCGCGCCGCTCCCCGCGCTGCTCGTGGCCCGTCTCTACGGACGGCGCACGGTGCTCAACTACCGCAGCGGCGAGGCCGAGGATCATCTGACCAACTGGCCGAGATCCGCCGGCACCATGCGCCGGTACGTGGACGCCATCGCCGTCCCGTCGGGATATCTGGTGGACGTCTTCGGCCAGTTCGGGCTGCCGGCGCACTCCATCTTCAACTTCGTGGATGCCGAGCGCATTCCATATCGCGCGCGCGGCACGCCGGCGCCGGTGTTCTTCAGCAACCGGAACTTCGAGCCGCTCTACGACGTTGCGTGCACCATTCGCGCGTTCGCGCTGGTGCAGCAGCAGGTGCCGGAGGCGTCGCTCGTGCTGGCCGGCGACGGCAGCCAGCGGGGCGCGCTGGAGGCGCTCGCCGGCTCCCTGGGCGTGCGGAACGTGCGCTTCGTGGGACGCGTGCCACCGGAGCGCATGCCCGCGCTGTACGACCAGGCGGAGATCTACCTGAACAGCCCCAACATCGACAACATGCCGGGCTCCATCATCGAGGCGTTTGCCGCCGGGGTGCCCGTGGTGACGTCCAATGCGGGCGGCATTCCGTACATCGTATCGCACGAGCGCACGGGGCTGATGGTGCCGAGCGGCGATGCCGCGGCCATGGCCGCCGCGGCCCTGCGCCTGCTGCGCGAGCCGGGGCTGGCCTCGCGCCTGGCCCATGCGGCGCGCGTCGAGTGCATGGAGCGCTACGTGTGGCCGGCGGTGCGCGACGAGTGGGTGCGGCTGTACGCGCGTCTGGCCGGCGTGCCGTTCGATGCCCCTGCCCGGATGGTGGTGCCGACCCTGGAGCCCACGGCATGATTGGCCGCGTGGTGCGCGCGTCGCGCAAGCTCCGCGGCCGCAGCGCGGCCGAGCTGCGCGAGCGGCTGGGACAGGCCGCCGCCGCGTTCGCCGAACGGCACTCGGCGGCCGGCCGTGGGGCGCTCGCGCTGGATGAGTCGACCCTCGCGGGCCGGCTGGCCGCCGACGTGCCCCGGGACCCGGCGGCGCTGCTGGAACGCTTCCGGCTGCGGGCGCCGGCCCGCGCGTTCGGGGGACTTGCCGACCGCGAGGCCACGGTGGCCGCCATCCGTGACCGGGCGCCCGACCACGAGGCGCGCACCGTGGCCCGCGCGGAGGAGCTGCTGCGAGGGCGGTTCGATCTGCTCGGGTACCAGGGGCTGTCGTTCGGGTCGCCCATCGACTGGCACCTGGACCCGGTCGCCGGCCGGCGGGCGCCGCTCGTGCACTGGAGCCGCGTGCCGTATCTGGACTACGAGGCGGTGGGCGACCACAAGGTGACGTGGGAGCTCAATCGCATGCAGTGGCTCGTGACCCTGGGCCAGGCGTACTGGTACACCGGCGACGAGCGCTTCGCGGCGGGCTTCGCCGATGCCGTGACCGGATGGCTGGACGCGAACCCGCCCAAGGTGGGCATCAACTGGGCGAGCAGTCTGGAGGTGGCGTTCCGTTCCATGTCGTGGCTCTGGGCGCTGCTGCTGTTCCGCCACTCGCCGGCGCTCACTCCGGCGCTCTTCGCCCGCATGCTGGGCGCCCTCGAGCTGCACGGGCGTCATCTGGAGCGCTATCTCTCCACCTACTTCAGCCCCAACACCCATCTCACGGGTGAGGCGCTCGGGCTCGCGTACCTGGGCCTGCTGCTGCCCGAGCTGGCGAGGGCGCCGCGCTGGCGCGCCCGCGGCCAGGACATTCTGGAGGCGCAGCTCGCCGTGCACGTGCGCCCGGATGGCACCTATTTCGAGCAGGCCACCCAGTACCACCGCTACACCACCGAATTCTACCTGCACCTGCTGCTGCTGGCCGAGGCGAACGGCGTGCAGACGAGCGCCGCCCTGCGCTCCACGCTCCGCCGCCTCATGGACGTCCTGCTCTGGATGGCGCGTCCGGACGGCACGATCCCGCTGTTCGGCGACGACGACGGCGGCCGCCTGGTACAGCTGGACGACCGCCGGCCGAGCGACGTGCGCGCCCTGCTCGCCACGGCGGCCGGTGCCCTGGGGCGGGGGGAGTACGCCTGGGCCGGGGGTGGCGACGTGGCTCCCATGGTGTGGCTGCTGGGCCCCACCGGCCTCGCGCGCCACGATGCGCTCACCCCGGCCCCGCCCGCGGAGGCTTCGCGCGACTTCGCGGACGGCGGCTTCTACGTCATGCGCGACGGCTGGGCCGCCGATGGGCTCTGGCTGGCGGTGGACGCTGGCCCGCACGGGGTCATGAACTGCGGCCATGCACACGCCGACGCCCTCGCCATCGAGGTGGCGGTGCAGGGCCGTCCGGTGCTGGTGGACGCGGGTACGTACTCGTATCCTGGGCCGGAGCGCAACGCGTTCCGGTCGGCATTGGCACACAATACCGCCACCATCGACGGGCGCTCCTCGTCGGAGCCGGGCTCGGCGTTCCAGTGGCGAACCGTGGCCGTGGCCAGGGGCGACCGGTGGCTGTCCACCGCCCGGGTCGACTTCTTCGAAGGGGCTCACGACGGGTACCGCGCCTTGGGCGCGGAGCACCGCCGGTCGATACTCTTCGTGAGGGGCGAGTACTGGCTGGTGCGCGACCATGTGGCGGCTACCGGCGAGCATGCCGTGGAGTGTCGCTTCCACGCCGCGCCGGGGCTCGGGATGTGCATGGTCCCGGGGGCGACCGCGGCCGAGCTCGTCCATGAGGACGGGCGACTGCTGCTCCGGCTGGAGGTGTTCGGCCAGTCGGCGCGGCTGGAGGCGGAGGACGCCTGGGTGTCACCCACCTACGGCCTGCGTCATCCGGCGCGGGTGGCGGTGGTGCGGCAGCACGGCACGGGCGAGCAGGAGATCGTGACGTTTCTGCTGCCGGCCACGGCCGACGCGACGGCACCCACGGTGCGTGAGGTGCCGTGCGAGAGCGGACGGGCATTCGTCGTGGTGCGGGACGATGGCGAGGACCTGCTCGTCCTGGGTGACGGGACGCGGGGGGTGAGCGCGGCCGGAGTGCAGACGGACGCGAGCTGGACGTGGCTGCGTCGCTCGGCGGATGGGGCGGGGGAGTGCCTCACGCTGGGCGCATCGTTCCTGCAGGTGGCGGGCAGCACGATTTTTCGCGGCGCCGAGCGCGTCGATCATCGAGTGGACGCATTGCCCGGAGGCGCTGGCATCGCCGCGCCGGCCAGGGCCGAGGACTAGCCAGAGCGTATGTGTGGGATCTGTGGGATCGTGCTGCCGGCAAGCTCCGGGCGGCCACTGGACCAGGCACTGTTGGAGCGCATGCGCGACACGCTCGTGCATCGCGGGCCCGACGGCGCGGGCGCGTATCTGGATGACGGGATCGCGCTGGGCCACCGCCGGCTGAGCATCGTGGATCTGGCGCACGGCGCGCAGCCCATGGCCAGCGACGACGGGCGGCTGCAGGTGGTCTATAACGGCGAGGTGTTCAACCACCCGTCGCTGATGAAGGAGCTGCAGGGCGAGGGCCGGCGCTACCACACGCACTGCGACACCGAGACGGTGCTGCGGCTGTACGAGCGCGACGGCCACCGCGCCCCCGAGCACATGCGCGGCATGTTCGCGTTCGCGGTGTGGGACCGCGGCCGCCGCGAGCTGTTCCTCTGCCGCGACCGCTTTGGCGTGAAGCCGCTCTACTACGTGCACACCGCCGACGGCGCGCTGTACTTCGCGAGCGAGATCAAGGCGCTGCTGGCGGCCGGCGCGGTGGCGCCGGCCCTCAACCTGAATGC
>DATANT010000512.1:0-3159 GCA_036266115.1 Gemmatimonadaceae bacterium
TGCGCGGCGGCGGTCACCACGGCGTCTCCACGCCGGAGCGCCACGTGCGTGCGCGTGTCGAACGTGCCGCCGTAGCGACCCAGGTACCAGCCGCCCCAGAAGATGGCCACCACGGCGGCCACCCACACCCACCATGGCACCGGCTCGCGCCCCTCCTCGGGATCGCTGGGCTCGCGTACGATGGCGCGGTGCAGCAGCTCCACGTCGGGCTCCAGATCGGGACGCCGCGCCGGCGTCTCGCCGGGTGGCACTCCACCAGTCGTCGAATCGCGTGGCGGCGTCATGGCATGGTGTGCGCGACGCGGCGGCCCGCGGAATCCCGCGCCCCCGCTGGCGCCGTCACCGGGTAGTCGCGCTTGAGCGAGATGAGGTATGCGGCCAGCGCCATCGCGTCGGGCGTGGCGACCACCACCCGCCCGGGCGGCGGCGCGTACTTTCCCGGCACCGCGATCACGCGAGCGTCCGGCCCGACGCTCGCCGAATCGCGCACCGCGAACAGATACGGGTACGCGGGCATGATGGACCAGGGCACGACCGTGCGCGGGTTGTACAGGTGGAGCAGCTGCCATCCCTCGTCGGGCAGCCGCTGGCCGACGTTGATGAGATCCGGCCCCGTGCGCATGGTGCCCAGCAGGTGCGGCCGATCGTACACGTAGTCGGCGGGCACCGTGGCGCGATTGCCCCAGCCGCGCTGCACGTCGGTGGTGAACGCCGGATCGCGGATCTGCTGCGAATGGCAGTAGACGCAGCCGTTGGCGATGTAGACCTCGCGTCCGCGCGCCTGCTCCGCCGTGTACGGCTGGAGCTGCGCTGGCCGGGGCACATCCTGCAGCATCACGCCGGGCACCGCCACGAGCACGATGAACGCGAAGCCGACGGTGGCCAGCGCGCCGAGCAGCAGCAGCCAGACGCGCATCATCGGAGCGCGCCCTCGGGCTCCGGCTCGTACAGGATGGGCCGGGCCTCGTGGAAGACCAGCGTCTCGCGGGCGGGTGCGCGCCCGCGCACCATGAGCCAGTAGTGCCAGACGAACACCAGGTGACCGGCCGTGAGCGCGAGCGCGGCCACGGAGCGCGCCACGAGCCCGGGGATGGTGACCTCCACCGAACGCTGGAAGGACACCTGCGGGTCGAGCATCGCGAGCCCCTGCCTCACGCCCACCACGGTGAGCGCGATGACGTAGAGCGCGATGCCGAGCAGCACCAGCCAGAAGTGCCACTGGATGAGGCGCGCGCTGGGCCACTCGCGCTGCACGAGCCGCGGCAGGATGTAGTAGATGCTGCCGAACATCACGAACGTCACGAAGGCGTACACGCCCACGTGCGAGTGGGCGATGGTCCACTGCGTGAAGTGCGTGATGCGGTTCACCTCGCGCAGCGCCGTCAGCATGCCCTGCAGCGAGACGGCGGTGTAGGCGATGGCGCCCAGCACCACGAAACGCAGGGTGGGGCTGTAGCGCAGCGCACCGAAGCGGCCCACCATCGTGATGTGGTGGTTCACGGCGGTGGCCAGCACGGGGATGAGCATGAGCGCGCTGGCCGCGATGGACGTGGTGATCATCCACTCGGGGATGGGGCCACCCACCAGGTGGTGCATGCCGTTGAGGGCGTAGAAGAACGCCAGCGACCAGAACCCGAGCAGCGAGAGCTGGTAGCTGTAGACCGGACGGCCGAGAACCTTGGGGATGAAGTAGTAGGCCGCGCCAAGGCTGATGGCGGTGAGCCAGAGCCCCAGCGCGTTGTGCGCGTAGAACCAGTTGGTGGCGCCGGACTCCACGCCGGTGAAGCCGGGCCAGTTGCCCACGGCGAAGATGATCGGGAACCAGAGGTACGCGGCCATCACGTACCACACGGACACGTAGAGATGGTCCACCTCGCGCGCCATGAGCGTGACGAGGAGCGCGATGCCCACCAGGCCGCCGCCCACCACGAGCCACGGGTCGGCGAAGTAGCGGTGCATCTCGAGCCACTCCAGCCCGTCGTTGTAGCCGGCGAGAATGCCCAGGTTGCCGAGCACCAGGCCCACGTTCCACAGCCAGATGCCGGCGCGCGCGAGGCGCCCGTAGCGCAGCTCCGTGTGCACCAGCCGCGGGATGATCCAGAGCGAGACGCCCACCATGGCGAGCGACGCCCAGCCGTAGATCATGGCGTTCAGGTGCACCGTACGCATGCGGCCGAACGTGAGCCACGCTTGCTGCACGAGCCAGTCCGGGAGGTGGAGCTTGAAGCTCGCGATGTCGCCGAACACGGTGCCGACGAGCAGCCAGACGATGGCGGAGCCGAAGGCGAGCAGCACCGGGCCCCGGCTGGAGAGGTCGGCCCGGAGGCGGACGTCGATGTCGGCGCGCTCGTGGGCGCCGGCGGGCGTGGGACGCGCCGAGGTGATCATGCGGCGCCTCCCCACTCGCCGGGCGCCGGAGGCTCGGCGGCACCGTGGCGGAGCTCGCGCTCCGCGCGCTGCTGCGGCGTCTCCCAGGGACGCACGAGGCGGTAGTCGCGGTCGTCGAGGATCACCCGCGACTGGGCCTCGAGATCGCGGAAGCAGCCACGTCGCCAGGCCCAGAAGAACGCGGCGAGCGCGACGCCACCCAGGAGCAGGCCGGTGAGCACGACGGCAAGCGACGACGGGAACATCCCACCTCCGGAGCGCGGGAGCGTCGGCGAGGATGTGGCGGTTGTGGTCGCCGGCCGGGTGGGGCCGGCGTGTTGCGCTGCGGCGGCGGAGCCGCAAATAGCGAACCGCCGCGGCGAGGCGCGAGGGGCGAGTGGAGCGGTGGGCGCTCAGCGTCCGAAGGCCGCGCACCGGTGCGAGCGCATGGGGGTGGCCGTGGCCGCTATCGCGACAGCGTGCGCGCCGCCGCTGCGCGCGGCCGGCCACCGTTCAACCCGCCGCCACCCCGTGCTCGGCAGCCGGCGCCCCGGCCACGGCGAGCGCCGCCGTCGCGGCGTGCATCCGCTGCACCTGTCGCAGCACCCGGTCCAGCGCGGCCGGCGCGCCGCTCGCTGGCGCGCTGCCCGTGGCGAGGTCGGGCGACAGGGGCGGCGGCGTGCGGCCCTCGCGCACGGCATCCACGAGCCCCGCGAGCACCGCATCCAGCGCTTCGGCCCGCGGCGTGGGCGCGGCGGGCGCGACGGCGAGCACGGTGATCGCGCCGTTCAG
>DATANT010000513.1:0-5782 GCA_036266115.1 Gemmatimonadaceae bacterium
CCGCGCAGGCGTTGCGCGGACGTTCGCCCCCGGGGCCCCGGAAGTCAATCGAATCGATGGCCGGCCGCCGGTTCGGGTGGCGCCGGGCGTCGCGGCGGATCCTGGCGGAGGGAGGACTCCGCCGATGCCGTCGCGGCTCCAGCGACCGCCTGCATTCGGCTGCGGATGCCGTCACCCCCGCGACGCGCTGTACCCCTCGTCGTTCACGGCATCCACGATCTCCTCCACGCTCGCCAGCGCCGGATCGTACGTCACCCTCGCCGTGCCGATCGCGACGTCATCCACCCTCACCCCATCCACCTGCTCCAGCGCGCGCCGCACGGCCCGCACGCAGTGCTCGCAGCTCATCCCTGCGATGTCCAGCGTCAGTGCATCCATGTCCGTCAGCCTCCGTGGTGCGTCAGGTTCGCGGCACCAGAGCGCCGCGCTCCCACAACCTACGACGCGCGCGGCCGCCATTGCAGCAGCCACACCGAGATCGCGATGCACAGCCCGCCGGCGAACACCGCCGGGCGCAGGGGCTGCGCCAGCAGCAGCGCGCCGAGCACCGCGGTCCAGAACGGCTCCACGGTGGCCACGATGGCCGTGCGCACGGCGCCGAGCACGGCGAGGCCGCGCAGGAAGGCGATGAACGCCAGCGCGGTGCACACCACCGCGAGCACCACCACGCACAGCCACGCCGCCGGGGTGGGTGGCGTCACGGCCGCGCCCTGCGCCAGCACGGCCGCGGCGCAGATCACGCCCGCGCCCACGGACACCCACGCCGATGCCACGGCGGGCGCCAGGGTGCCCTGCAGCCGGCCCAGGAGCGGGATGTAGAGCGCGTAGGTCACCGCGCCGGCCAGCGCCAGCAGCACGCCCGTGGGATGGAGCGCGCCCGGTGCGCCCACCATCAGCCCCACGCCGCCCAGCGAGAACGCGAGCGCCACGCCGCGGCGCGCCGTGAGGGGCTCGCGCTTGCCCAGGGCGGCGAAGATGGCCACCCACGCGGGGTACGTGTAGAACAGGAACGCCAGCGTGGCCGCCGACAGATACGCCAGCGACGACAGCGTCAGCGCCGTCACCAGCGCCTGGCCGCCCCCGCCGAGCACCAGCAGCCCGGCCACCCCGCGCGTGGGCGCGCGCAGCCGGCGCAGCCCGCCCGAGAGCAGCGCCAGCGCCGGCACGGCGAGCAGGTAGCGCCAGGCGAGCACCGCCGAGAGCTGCATCCCGTCCCGCGTGGCCACCACCGTGAGGATGGAGATGGTGCCGAAGCAGCACGCCGCCAGCACGACCAGCGCGGTCGCGCGGGTGACCGACGGCCCGGACTGGCGCGGCGAACGCGCATCGGCGGCCACGTCCACGGCCGCGTCCGCGGCCGTGTCCAACTCGGCGTCGAGCGTGGCGAGCGACGCTCGCGCGTCGCTCACCGCGGCCCCGGGTGCGTGCAGGTGCGCGTCACAGCCGCAGCAGCAGCGTGGCGATGTTGACGTACAGCAGAATGCCCGAGACATCCACCAGCGACGCCACGAACGGTGACGACGCGATGGCCGGATCCACTCCGATGCGCGTGAAGATGAGCGGCAGGAACGCGCCGATGATGGTGCCCGCGATCACCACGCACAGCAGCGTGCTGCCGATGACGAGGCCCACGCCGACGGGATTGCCGAGCGCCAGCGCGGCGCCGATGCCGATGAGCCCCAGGAAGGAGCCGAGCAGCGCGCCCTGTCCCATCTCGCGCAGCACCACGCGCATGGCATCGGCCAGCTCCACGTCGCCCACGGCCAGCGCGCGCGTGATGAGCGTGGCGGACTGCGAGCCGGAGTTGCCGCCGGAGCTGGTGATGAGCGGGATGAACGCGGCCAGCGCGATCACGGTCTGCAGCTTCTCCTCGAAGCCGTGCAGCACCGTGATGGTGAGCATCTCGGCGAAGAACAGCAGCAGCAGCCAGCCGCCGCGCTTGCGCGCGATCTCCCAGAAGCCGGTCTGGAAGTACGGCGCCTCGAGCGCCTCCATGCCGCCCATCTTCTGCACGTCCTCGGTCGCCTCGTCCTGGATGGCGTCGATGACGTCGTCCACCGTGATCACGCCGAGCAGGCGATTCTGGTCGTCCACCACCGGCAGCGCCACGAGGTCGTACTCGGAGGTCATGTGCGCCACCTCCTCGCGGTCCGCGGTGGCCGGCACCTGCACCACCTCCTCCCACGCCAGGTCGCTCACCAGCGCGCCTTCGGGGGCGGCGAGCAGCTCGCGCAGGCTCAGCACGCCGGCCAGTCGGCCCAGCCGGTCCGTGGTGTAGATGGCGTACATCGCCTCGCGGCGTCCCGAGCGCGCCGCGAGCCGCACCTGCCGCAGCGCCTCCTCCGCCGTCACCGTCTCGGGCACCGAGACGAACTCGGTGGTCATGAGCCCGCCGGCCGAGTCGGGCTCGTACGCGAGGAGCTGCTCGGTGATGCGCCGCTCCTCGGCGGGAATCTGCTGGAGGATGTCGTCCGCGTGCTCCTCCTCCAGCTCGTCCAGCACGTCCGCGCGGTCGTCGGGCGTCATCTCGCTGACGATCGTCGCCGCCTGGCGCGCCGTCATCGCCTCGAGCACCGCGGTGCGCAGCTCCTCGTCCAGATACTCCAGCACGTCGGCCGCGCGCTCGGGCGGGAGCGCGGAGAGCAGCGCCACCACCCGCTCCTCGGGCATCGCCTCCACCACGTCGGCGAGGTCGCGCGGGTGCATCTCCTCCGTCTCCACCGCCACGCTCGGCGCGTCGTCGTCCAGGAGCGCGAGCAGGTCCGGCACCAGAAGCGCCGCGATCGGCCGGTCTTCGTTTGGAGGTGGCGACATGGCGGCCGTCCGTCGGCTGGAGAAGCGAGGTCGCGCCGGAGCGCGCCGGGAAGTTAGAGCGGCACGAGGGTAGGGTGAAGGCCGCCCGTGCGCGCCGCCTCGGTGCCGGCCGTCAGCCCAGCGGCAGCCCCGCGCGCTCCTCGCGCCAGTCCAGCACCGTGTAGCCCAGCGGCTCCACCGCCGCCCGCACCAGGTCCGCCGTCGCCCGGCCGTCGTGCTCCAGCGTCACCCGGCCCAGCGCCACCTCGGCGCCCGCCACTCCGGG
The DNA here is from genome assembly GCA_036266115.1 of Gemmatimonadaceae bacterium. Classification (GTDB taxonomy): domain Bacteria; phylum Gemmatimonadota; class Gemmatimonadetes; order Gemmatimonadales; family Gemmatimonadaceae; genus DATANT01. Next base: position 3,080 of record DATANT010000513.1, read on the forward strand.
CACGATGGTGAGCGCCGTGAATACGGCCCGCGCGCAGTGCACGGTCCGCATGCCACCCAGCGTGACGGTGAGCACGCGCCGCGCGGCCGGGAGGGGGGCGGGGAACATGGGCTCGCTCATGTGCTCAAGCTGGACGCATGCGCGGCACGCGGCAACCCGCCGCGCGCGGCGGGTTGCCGCGTGCCCCCGATGCCGGTCCGTCGGTTGACCGCCTCGCCCGCTCGGGCGAGCTTGAACCACGCGGCGGCCCGCGCTCACGTTTCCGTGATCGCAGCCTGCATCGACCCGACACCCGGCCCCTTCGTTGCGCACTTCCTTCCTCGGCCTCGGCGCCATCGGGCGCCCCATGGCCGCCCATCTGGCCGCCGGCCCGTTCCACCTCGCCGTGTGGAACCGCACCGCAGCCACGGCCGCCACCTTCGCCGCGGCACACGGCGCGCGCCACGCGTCCTCCCCGGCCGACGCGGCCCGCGACGCCGACGTGGTGGTCACCTGCCTGCCCACGTCTCGCGAGGTGGAATCGCTGCTGGACGGCGGCGACGGGCTCCTGGCCACCATGGCGCCGGGCTCCACGCTCGTGGACTGCACGTCCGGAGACCCGACCACGTCGCGCCGCATCGCGCAGCGGCTCGCGGAACGCGGCCTCGGCTTCCTGGACGCGCCGGTGAGCGGCGGCGTGAGCGGCGCCGAGCGCGGGGAGCTCACGGTGATGTGCGGCGGCGACGCCGCGGTGCTCGAGCGCGTGCGCCCGGTGCTGGAGGCGTTCGGCTCGCGCATCGTGCACTGCGGGCCGGTGGGCGCGGGTCACGCCGTGAAGGCGGTGAACAACGCGCTGCTCGCCGTGCAGCTCTGGTCCACCGCCGAGGGGCTGGCGGCGCTGGCCAAGGCCGGGGTGTCGAGCGACGTCGCGCTCGACGTCGTGAACGCCAGCAGCGGCCGCTCCAACGCCTCGCAGAACCTCTTCCCCGAGCGCGTGCTCACCGGCGCCTTTCCGCGTACCTTCCGCCTCGCGCTGCTCCGCAAGGACGTGGGCATCGCGGCCGGGGTGGCGCGTGAGGTCCGGGTGCCCTCGCCCATGCTCCAGCTGGCGGCGGAGCTCTTCGCCGTGGCGCAGGAGCAGCTGGGCGACGAGGCCGATCACGTGGAGGTGGTGAAGGTCGTGGAGCAGTGGGCCGGCACCACCATCCGCTCGTCCACGGTTTCCTCCAACCAGGTCGTTCCATGACGGCATCGCTTCCCATGACGGCACCGCTTCCCGTCCACCTGCGTGAGTCCTTCCCCGCGCTCCAGCGCGTGCACGGCGGCCAGCCCGTGGCGTACTTCGACGGGCCTGGTGGCACGCAGGTGCCGCGTGCCGTGGTGGAGGCGATGGCCGACTACCTCTACCACCACAACGCCAACACGCACTGGGTCTATCCCACGAGCGTGGAGACCGACGCCGCCATCACCGCGGCGCGGCGGGCGATGGCCGACTTCCTCAACGCGTCGCCCGGCGACATCGCCTTCGGCGCGAACATGACCACCATCACCTTCCACCTGGCGCGCGCCCTGGGCCGCGGGTGGAGCGAGCGGGACACCGTGGTGGTCACGGAGCTGGACCATCAGGCCAACGTGGCGCCCTGGCAGGCGCTGGCGCGCGAGCGTGGGGTGAAGCTCCGCACCGTGCGCTTCGATCCCGTCACCGGCACGCTGGACCTGGACGACCTGCGCAGCAAGCTGGATGGCTCGGTGCGCCTGCTCGCCATCGGCGCCGCGTCCAACGCGCTCGGCACCATCACCGACGTGGCCGCGGCGGCGCGCCTGGCGCACGACGCGGGCGCGCTGGTGTTCGTGGACGCGGTGCACTACGCGCCTCACGCGCTGGTGGACGTGCGCGCCTTCGACTGCGACTTCCTGGCCTGCTCGGCGTACAAGTTCTACGGGCCGCACATCGGCGTGCTGTACGGTCGTCAGCAGCTCGTGCAGGAGCTCGACGTCCCCAAGCTGCTCCCCTCGCCCGACACCGCGCCCGAGCGCATGGAGACGGGCACCCAGAACCACGAGGGGATGGTTGGCGCGGCGGCGGCGGTGGATTTCCTCGCGTCGTTCGGTGCCGGCGCCGACCGGCGCGCGCGACTGCACGGCGCGTTCGACCTGCTGCACGGGCGCGGCTCCGCGCTCGTCACGCGGCTGCTGCACGGACTGGCCGAGATGCCGCACGTGCGACGCTTCGGTCCCGACGCCGACGCGCCGCGCACGCCCACCGTGGCCTTCACCGTGCGCGGCGTGCCGGCCGACGACGTGGCGCGCCGCCTTGCGGAGCAGGGCGTCTTCGTCTCCACGGGCGACTTCTACGCCAGCACCGTGGTGGAGGCGCTGGGCCAGGCGCGCGACGGCCTGGTGCGGGCGGGCTGCGCGTGCTACACCACCGAGGACGAGGTGGAGCGGCTGCTGGACGGCGTGCGGCGGATGGGGTAGGTGCCGCGGCGGTCGAGCGCGTCACGCTCGCGCACATCGCTGCACCCTGACGGCGGCCCCGGCCACGGCGCATCCCGTGCGGCACGGGACATGTGGGCACGCTCACTGCCGTCGTCTTCAAGGCGTGCTCGGCGCGGTCGTACGATGGCGTGCGGGGCGCCGGAGCTCGTGGGGGGCAGGGGTCGATCGGTTCGCGTGCCCTGTCCGAGCTGTGGGGCCATGACCCGATCGACGCCTCGCGCGCCC
>DATANT010000514.1:0-9230 GCA_036266115.1 Gemmatimonadaceae bacterium
CACCGAGCGGCCACCCAGCGCCAGACGAAGGAACTCGTCGCGCGTGCGGGCCTCGCGGCGGAAGGTGCCGCGCACGGCGCTCGTGATGGTCTGGGAGTGCTGCTTCTCCACCCCGCGCATCATCATGCACAGGTGGGCGCATTCCAGCACCACCCCGACCCCGGCCGGCTGGAGCACGCGCTCCAGCGCGCCGGCGATCTCCTCCGTCAGCCGCTCCTGCACCTGCAGGCGGCGCGCGTAGACGTCCACCACCCGCGGCAGCTTGCTGAGCCCCACGATGTGCCCGTCCGGCAGGTAGGCGATGTGCGCCTTGCCGAAGAACGGCAGCATGTGATGTTCGCACAGCGAGTACACTTCGATGTCGCGCACCAGCACCATGTTCGAGTGCGCGTCGGGGAACAGCGCGTCGCCGATCACGCCCTCGGCCGTCTGCGCATAGCCGCGCGTGAGCCAGGCGAGCGACTGCGCCACGCGCTCCGGGGTCTTGAGCAGCCCGGCGCGCGCCGGATCCTCGCCGAGCAGCGCCAGCTGCCGCCGCACCAGCTCCTCCAGCTCCACCCGCTCCACCGGCTCCACCCAAGGGGCGGTGGCATCCAGCGGCTCGTGGTCGAGGTCGGGATCGTACGGATCGGTGAGAGAATGCTCGTGTTCGGTGGCCATCGGTCGTGCTCGCTCGATCCTTGCCAGTGTCCCACGCGATCATCGCGGGCCCTCTGGCTCCGAGCAGCCGCATGTCGCATTCCAGCGCGCGCATCCGGCACGTGGCCGGCGAGCCGCGCGCGTTGACGGCGGTGTGGCGGACTCCTACCTTGGTGAGCGCATCATGATTGGCCACACATGTTTACGCAGATGACGCCGGGGTCACGGGCTCAGGGCGTCGTGGATGGCAGCCCCATGCTTCTCGTCGGCCTCACCGGCAACATCGCCAGCGGCAAGTCATCCGTCGCGCGGCTGCTCGCCGCGCACGGCGCCACCATCGTGGACGCCGACCTTCTGGCCCGTGAGGTGGTGCAGCCCGGCCAGCCGGCGCTGGACCGCATCGTGGCGCTGTGGGGCGACGAGATGCTCAACCCCGACGGCACGCTCGATCGTGCCGCGCTGCGGCAGCGCGTCTTCGGCAATCAGGCCGAGCTGGACGCGCTCAACGAGATCGTGCACCCCGAGGTGGCGGACCTCAGCGGCCGACTCGTGGACGAGGCCCGCGAGCGCGGCGACCCGATCGTCGTCTACGACGTCCCGCTGCTCTTCGAGCGCAAGCTCACGGAGCAGTTCGACTGCATCGTGCTCGTGGACGCGCCGCGCCCGGTGCGCCTGGAGCGGCTGGTGCGCGACCGCGGGCTGCACGAGGCGGAGGCGATGGAGATGATCGCCGCCCAGATGCCGGCGGAGCTCAAGCGCGCGCGCGCGGATTTCGTCATCGACAACGTGGGCACGAGGGAGGAGCTCGCCGCCGAGGTGTCGCGCGTGTGGGCCGCCCTCGAGCGCGAGAAGGGCGCCACGATCTCATCGCACTCCCCCCAGCGCGTGCTTTCTTGACGCACCCTCCCGTGCGGCCTAGACTTCGCGCGCGGCCCCTGCCCGAATGCGAGGGTTCGCACCTCACGCCCATCAAGCGGAGCACGTCGTGGCCGATATCCCGCAGGAGCTGCGTTACACGAAGGAGCACGAGTACGTCAAGCGCACCAGCGAGCCGGACGTCGTGGAGATCGGGATCACCGACTTCGCGCAGGGCGAGCTGGGCGACATCGTCTACGTGGAGCTCCCCAAGGTGGGTGCCACCTTCGAGTCGAACGACGTCTTCGGCACCATCGAGGCGGTGAAGGCCGTCTCGGAGCTGTTCTCCCCGCTGGCCGGCGAGGTGGTGGAGGTGAACGAGCAGCTCGACGTGGAGCCGAACCTCGTGAACACCGATCCGTACGAGGCCGGGTGGATGATCCGCCTGAAGCTGGCCGACCCATCGGTGGTGGACGCGCTGATGGATGCCGCGGACTACGAGGCGCACATCGGCCAGTAGCCATCGCTACGCTGGCGCGTAGCCGGGACCGGACACGAAGCGGGGGCCATCGCGACGCGATGGCCCCCGCTTCGTGTCCCGCCGACGCTCGCGCGTCAGATGCCCGCGAAGCTCTCCATGTAGGCGTCGGTGGGCGGGCACGAGCACACCAGGTTCCGATCGCCGTACGCGCTCTCCACGCGCGCCACCGTCGGCCAGAACTTGCGCTCGCGCGTCCACGGCGCCGGGAACGCCGCGCGCTCGCGCGAGTACGGGCGGTCCCAGTCGCTGCTCACCACCGCCTGCATGGTGTGCGGCGCGCGCTTGAGCGGGTTGTTCTGCCGGTCCAGGATGCCCAGCTCCACCTCGCGGATCTCCTCGCGGATGGCGATGAGCGCGTCGCAGAAGCGATCCAGCTCCGCCTTGGACTCGCTCTCGGTGGGCTCGATCATCAGCGTGCCGGCCACCGGGAAGCTCACCGTGGGCGCGTGGAAGCCGTAGTCCATGAGCCGCTTGGCGATGTCCTCCACCTCCACGCCGCTGGACGCCTTGAGCGCGCGCGGGTCGATGATGCACTCGTGCGCCACCAGCCCGTTCTGGCCGCGGTAGAGCACCGGGTAGTGCTCCTCCAGCCGGTGCGCCATGTAGTTGGCGTTGAGGATGGCCACCTTGGTGGCCTCCGTGAGCCCCTCGCCGCCCATGCAGGCGATGTAGACCCACGAGATGGGGAGGATGCTCGCGCTGCCCCACGGCGCGGCGCTCACCGGGCCCATGGGGTCGTCGTGGCGGACGTTGACCACCGGATGCCCGGGCAGGAAGGGCAGCAGGTGCGCGGCCACGCAGATGGGGCCCATGCCAGGCCCGCCGCCACCGTGCGGGATGCAGAACGTCTTGTGCAGGTTCAGGTGGCACACGTCGGCGCCGATGTCGCCCGGGCGGGCGAGGCCCACCATGGCGTTCATGTTCGCGCCGTCCATGTACACCTGGCCGCCGTTGGCGTGCACGATCTCGCACACCTCGCGGATGCTGGTCTCGAACACGCCGTGCGTGGACGGATACGTCACCATCAGCGCGGCCAGGCTGTCGCGATGCTGCTCGGCGCGCGCGCGCAGGTCGGCGACGTCGATGTTGCCCTGGTCGTCGGTCTTCACGACCACCACCCGCATGCCCGCCATCGCCGCGCTCGCCGGGTTGGTGCCGTGCGCCGACTGCGGGATGAGGCACACGTCGCGATGGCCCTCGCCGCGCGACTCGTGATAGCGGCGCACCACCAGCAGCCCGGCAAACTCGCCCTGCGAGCCGGCGTTGGGCTGCAGCGACGTGCCCGCGAACCCGGTGATCTCGGCCAGCGCGCGCTCCAGCCGCACGAACAGCTCGTGGTAGCCGTCCGCCTGCTCCGCCGGCGCGAACGGGTGCAGCCGCGCGAACTCCGGCCACGTGATCGGGATCATCTCGACGGTGGCGTTGAGCTTCATGGTGCACGACCCGAGCGGGATCATCGAGTGCACGAGCGAGAGATCGCGGCCCTCGAGGGTGCGCAGGTAGCGCAGCATCGCCGTCTCGGAGTGGTGCGAGTTGAAGACCGGATGCGTGAGGAAGTCGCTGCGCCGCGCGAACTGCCCGCCCCGCGCCTCGTCGGGATCGGTGGCGATCTGCTCCACCGTGAACGGCGTGCTCTCGCCGCCGTTGAACACCCAGAGCAGCTCGGCCACGTCCGCCACCGTCGTCGTCTCGTCCAGGGCGACGCCCACCGTGTGCGGGCCCAGCGGGCGCAGGTTCATGCCGCGGCCGCGAGCCAGCTCCAGCACCTCACGCGCCTCGCGCAGCCCCGTGCCCACGCGCAGCGTGTCGAAGTAGCTCTCGTGCTCCACCTGCAGTCCCAGCTTCTTGAGCCCCGCGGCCAGCGCGCCCGAGAGGCCGCGCACGTGCGTGGCGATGCGGCGCAGCCCCTCGGGGCCGTGGTACACGGCGTACATCGAGGCGATGACGGCCAGCAGCACCTGCGCGGTGCACACGTTGCTGGTGGCCTTCTCGCGGCGGATGTGCTGCTCGCGCGTCTGGAGCGCCATGCGTAGCGCGGGCCGCCCCTCCACGTCGCGCGAGACGCCGATGATGCGGCCGGGCAGTTGCCGCTTGAACTCGTCGCGGGTGGCGAAGAAGGCGGCATGCGGGCCGCCGAAGCCCAGGGGCACGCCGAAGCGCTGCGAGCTGCCCACGGCCACGTCCGCGCCCCACTCGCCGGGCGGCGTGAGCAGCACGAGCGAGAGCAGATCGGTGGCCGCGGTCACCAGCGCGCCCACCGCGTGCGCCCGCTCGCACACGCCCCGGTAGTCGTGCACGCCGCCGTCGGTGGCCGGATACTGCACCAGCACGCCGAACAGCTCGGGGCCGAACTCCGCCTCCAGCACGTCGCCCACCTCGATCACGATGCCGCGCGCCCGCGCCCGGGTGCGCACCACCTCGATCGTCTGCGGATGGCAGTCCGCGGCCACGAAGAACACGTTCTTCGTCGCATGATTGCCGGCCACCGCGTGCGCCATGGCCATGGCCTCGGCCGCGGCGGTGCCCTCGTCCAGCAGCGACGCGTTGGCGATCTCCAGCCCCGTGAGATCGCTCACCATCGTCTGGAAGTTGAGCAGCGCCTCCAGCCGGCCCTGCGCGATCTCGGCCTGGTAGGGCGTGTACGCGGTGTACCAGCCCGGGTTCTCCAGCACGTTGCGCTGGATCACCGGCGGCGTGATGCAGTCGGAGTAGCCCATGCCGATGTACGACCGGGAGATCCGGTTGCGCGCGGCGATGGCGCGCAGCTCCGCGAGCACCTCGTGCTCGGGCCGCTCCGGAGGCAGCGCCAGCGGCGTGGCGGCGCGGATGGAGGCGGGCACCACGGCCTGGGTGAACGCGTCGAGCGAGTCGTAGCCGAGCGCCTGGAGCATGTCGGCGATCTCGGCGGCACGAGGACCGATGTGGCGCCCGGTGAACCGGTCGAAGTCGGAGAGTGCGGAGCGCGTGGGCGCGGGCGTGGTGGTCGTCATACGTCCCTCGGATAGGGACGGACGAGCAGCGCGGCGTGGAGCGCGTGGGCTCGAGGTCCCGGTCGTGGCAATAGTGGATGGCGAGCGAGCGCCGGTGCCGAAATCTAAGGTGGCGGATGCGGCCGGACAGCACCCGGCGCCGACCCCCGGCGCGCGGCCCGCACCCGGCCGGCCGTTCCAGCATCCCCGGCCGCCGGCTATCCTACCACGCATCCATGCACTGGCACCTGCTCGTCTCCCCTGCACTCTCCGGCCCCGAGAACATGGCGCTGGACGAGGCCCTGCTGCGCCGCGCGCAACGCACCGGGGACGCCGTGTGCCGTGTCTACACCTGGCGCGAGCCCACCCTCTCGTTCGGACGTAATCAGACCGCGCGCGGGCACTACGACGCCGGGCTCGCGCGGGAGCTGGGGGTGGCGGTGGTGCGCCGCCCCACCGGGGGGCGCGCGGTGCTCCACCACCGCGAGCTCACCTACAGCGTCACGGCGCCCCTGCGCGACGCCGAGCCGCTCCGCGAATCCTACGGGCGCGTGAATCGTCTGCTGCTGGATGCGCTGCGCGCGCTGGGCGTGGACGCGCGGCTGGCCGAACGCGGAGGCCGGGCCCCGGTGCCCAGCGCCGCGCCGTGCTTCGAGGCGCCGACGGTGGGTGAGCTGGTGCTCGACGGCCGCAAGCTGGCCGGCAGCGCGCAGTGGCGCGACGAGGGCGCATTCCTGCAACACGGCTCCATCCTGGTGGACGACGACCAGGCGCTCGTGCCACGGCTCGCGCTGCACCCGGTGCCGGTACCCGCGGCACCGGCCACGCTGCGCGCCGCCCTGGGCCGCGCGCCGACGGCGGACGAGCTGGGCGCGGCGCTGCTGCTGGCCATCAGGGCACGCGAGGACGCGGCGGCCGCGCGGTGGGACGGCCTCGAACCGGCACTGCGACTGGACGCCGAGCAGGCGTGCCAGCGTTATCGGGACGACCACTGGACCTGGCGCCGTTGACCGCCGTCGACCGGCGTTGACCGGTGGGCGCGGTCGGCGGGTCACGCGATCGTGCCCCGCGTTGCTTGACGCGCCGTTCTTGTCGCTCACATTCCTATTCCTGCCCTTCCCTCTCTCCCCCCGATGCGTCAACTCCTCGTCCGACTGATCCCGCTCACGACGGGCGCGCTGCTCCTCGCCGCCTGCGATCCGCGAGCGCCTCGCGACGGAGCGGCCGATGGCGACACCGGCGGCACGCTGGTGATCTCCGTGCCCACCGAGCCCGGCATGCTGCTCCCGCCGTTCGTCGTGACCATCCAGGGCAAGGAGGTGAGCGACCTGCTCTACGACCGGCTCGTGGAGATCGGGCCGGAGCTGGGCACGTTCGGCGACGCCGGCTTCCTGCCTCGGCTGGCCGAGCGGTGGACGTGGGGCGCGGACTCGCTCTCCGTGGCGTTCCACCTGAACCCGCGCGCGCGGTGGCACGACGGCCGGCCGGTGCGCGCCGAGGACGTGCGCTTCACCTTCGCGTTGGCCACCGACACCACGGCCGGCGCGTCCAACAGCTCGCAGCTCTCGGCCATCGATTCGGTGAGCACGCCCGATTCGCTGACCGCGGTGTTCTGGTTCGCGCGCCGGTATCCCGAGCAGTTCTTCGACGCCACCTTCCACACGCCCATCCTGCCGGCGCACCAGCTGCGTGACCTCCCGCGCGCCACGCTCATGAGCAGCGAGGCGGCGCGGAACCCGGTGGGCAGCGGCCCGTATCGCATCGCGCGCTACCTGCCCGGGCAGGTGATGGAGCTGGTGGCCGACAGCGCGTACTACCGCGGCCGCGCGAAGTTGGACCGCGTGCTCATCTCCATCTCGCCCGATCCCACCACCGCGGCCACGCGACTGTTCGCCGGTGAGGCCGACGTGTTCGAGGCCCTGCGTCCCGACCAGATGGCGGAGATGGCCAAGCACGAGGACCTGCGCGTGGCCGTCGCGCCCGGCATGGGCTACACCTTCCTGCAGCTCAACCTGCGCGATCCCGCGAACCCGTCGCGCCCGCATCCGCTGTTCGGCGAGCGTGAGCTGCGCCGCGCCCTCACGAGGGCGGTGAACCGGCCGGCCCTCGTGCGCAACGTGTGGGACTCGCTGGCCAGCGTGGGCCTGGGTCCGTTCACGCGGCTGCAGGCCTCCGCGGACACCACCATCGCGCAGCTGCCCTACGACGTGGCCGCCGCCGCCCGCACGCTCGACTCGCTCGGCTGGCGCGACACGAATGCCGACGGCGTGCGCGAGCGCGGCGGCGTGCCGCTCGCCTTCCGCATCCTGGTGCCCAGCTCCAGCATGGTGCGGCAGCGGGCGGCCGTGGTGCTGCAGGAGCAGCTGGCGCAGGTGGGCGCCCGGGTGGCCGTGGAGCGGCTGGACATGAACGCCACCATGACCCAGGTGAGCCAGCGCCGCTTCGATGCGTTCGTGGGCACGTGGATCACCGACCCCGGACCGGCCGGGGTGCGCGAGACGTGGGGCGGCGCCAGCGCACGCCGCAAGGGCGGGCTCAACTTCGGCGCGTACGAGAGCGCCGTGTTCGACGCCGCCGTGGACAGCGGGCTGGCGGCGCGCGACCTGGCCGAGCGCCGGCGCGTGTTCCGCCGTGCCTACGAGACCATCGTGCAGGACGCGCCGGCCATCTGGCTGTTCGAGCCCAAGTCGGTGATGGGGGTGCACCGTCGCTACAGCGCGCCGCCGCTGCGCGCGTGGGGGTGGTGGACGGACATCCCCGAGTGGTCGGTGCCGGCGGACCGCCGCATCGACCGCGACCGGGCGGTCGCTCAGGCGGCCGCCCCGGCGGCTGCCACGCCCTAGGCATTGCCCGGCCTCGTGGCGCGCCGCGTGGCGCAGGCGGCGCTCGTCGCCTGGCTCGCGGCCACGCTCGTCTTCGTCCTCGTCCACCTGGCCCCAGGCGATCCGTTCGCCGCCTCGCTCGACAATCCCTCGGTGAGCCCCGAGGCCCGGGCTCGCTGGATGGCCGCCTATGGCCTGGATCGGCCGGTGCTCGAGCAGTACGGCCTGTACCTGCGCGGGGTGCTGCGCGGGGAGCTGGGCTGGTCGTTCTCACAGGCGCGCCCCGTGGCGGACGCGATTCGTGGCGCACTGCCCAACACGCTCGTGCTCATGGGCGTCGCGCTCGGCGGCAGCTTCGTGGTGGGGGTCGCGCTCGGCGCCTGGCAGGCCGCGCGGCGCGGCAGCGCCGCCGAGCTGGCGGTGAGCCGCGTGTCGCTGTTCGTGTACTCGCTGCCCGACTTCTGGCTGGCGCTCGTGCTGCTCGTGGCGCTCACCTACTGGGTGCGGCTGTTCCCCACCGGTGGCATCACGAACACCACGCTCTACCCGTTCTTCGGGCCATGGGAGCGCGCGGTGGACCGGCTGTGGCACCTGGCGCTGCCCGCCGGCACGCTCATGCTGCTGAGCGCGGCCGGCATCGCGCGCTTCCAGCGGGCCGCCATGCTCGAGGTGCTGGGCGAGGACTTCGTGCGCACCGCGCGCGCCAAGGGGGCATCCGAGCGGCGCGTGGTGCTGCGCCACGCCTGGCGCAACGCGCTGCTGCCCATGGTCACCCTGCTCGGCCTCACGCTGCCCGCGCTCGTGGGCGGCGCGGTGTTCGTGGAGAAGGTGTTCGCGTGGCCGGGAATGGGGCTGCTGCTGGTGACCGCGGTGGAGCAGCGCGACTACTGGCTGGTGACGGCGTGCGTGCTGGTGGGCAGCGTGATGGTGGCGCTCGGGAGCCTGCTGGCGGATCTGCTCTCGGCAGTGGTGGACCCGCGGCTGCGCGCGCGGTGAGCGCGCGCAGGGTGGGCTCACCGTGAGCGAGCGCATGGCGACGGGGCGCGCCCGCGCGGCGCGCCCCGTGGGCGACCGCGTCGCGAGCGACCGCCTGGCGGGCGGCGGACGGCCCGGCGGCGTGCCGATGGCGGCGTGGTGGCGACGGTACGGCGTGCGCGGACCGCTGCTCGCCCTCTCCGCCATGTTGCTGCTCTCGCTGCTCGCGCCGCTACTCGCGCCGCACCCACCGGCCACGCAGCTCGACATCGTGGGCCTGGCCGCGCAGCCGCCGTCGCTCGCGCATCCGTTCGGCACCGACCAGTACAGCCGCGACGTGTTGAGCCGGGTGCTCCACGGCGGGCGCGTCTCGCTGCTGGTGGGCGCGCTGGCCACGCTGCTCTCGGTGTGCGTGGGAACCGCGGTGGG
>DATANT010000515.1:0-6901 GCA_036266115.1 Gemmatimonadaceae bacterium
GTTCGCGGGCGCGTCCTCGCTCCCGTGGCAGCCGAGATAATCCTCCACCCGATGCGTGCCCGCGGCGCGGTGGATGGTGACGGTCGCCGTCGGATGATCGGTGGCCTGGTTGCCGCAGACCGCCGGGTCGTCGGCGATGCGCGCCGGAAAGGTGAAGAAGCCCACGCTGTCCGCGCCGGCGACCAGCGCGGCGAACGCCGTGGCGGGCACCTGCCCCGTGTGGGTGCGGCCGCTGTCGGCGTGGGAGCGCGACTCGAAGCGCACGGCGCCATCGCGCGCGATGCTGAGCCGGTACACCGGGCAGGTGCCGAAACAAGGCGCGCGCTCGAGCACCAGGCTGTCGGCGCCGGCCGACGATGACGTGTCGGCGGGCGCGCCGGCCTCCGGCGACGGTGCGCGCGTGCAGGCGGCGAGGAGGAGCGCCAGCGCGGTGAGCCACCGGGCGTTGGCGGTGGAGAGGCGGAGCGTCATAGGGGGTGCCAGCGGGGAGACAGGGATGGGTGAGCGGTCGGAGCCTACCTTTCGAAGCCTACGCGTTCACTCCACTTCCGCCAGCCTCGGCGGCCCACGCGCGCAGCCAGCGTACGCGCGCGACCTGCTCCACCGCCCCCCGACGCATCCCGGTGCGCAGCGCGAGGCGGGTGACGGCCGCCCAGCGCGTCAGATAGCCATCGCGGCGAGTGTGCTCGCCCGCTTCCCACGCGAGCGCCATGGGCCCGCCCCGGAGCCTGGCCGGTGTGATGAGGAGGGCGCGCGCGATCCGCCGGGCGCGCGCCCACCCAGACTCCCCGGGGTACGAGACCGAGCGTGCACCCACGAGCAGCGCGGGTGGCGAGCCCAGCAGCCGGACAGCGTGGTCGATGGCGACCTCGTTGTCGGGGCGGCCGCCGAGCGCGGGGAGCACGTCCGCGGGCACCGGCGCCGCGAGCGCTCGCCGGGCGAGCCCCAGCGCGGCATGCACGAAGTCGTGCGTCCCGCTCGCGCGCGCGCGGTGCACCAGCGCGTCCCAGTCCACCGTGCCACCGAAGCGCTCCGTCCAGGCCGCGACATCGCATACCGACACCAGCGACGCGCCCAGCAGATGGCTGCGGCCCATGTGCGTCGCCAGGTGCAGCAGGAGGTCCTCGGGGGCCAGCGAGAGCGCCGGAACGCCTTCGGTGCACACCGGGCGGGCGCGCGCCCACACCTCCGGGAGGCAGAGTGAGAACGGCGCCATGCACGGCTCGATGGCGCGGTGCAGCTCCACCGCCAGCCGCCCGCGCCGGCGCAGCGCGGGCTCGTGCCGGCCTCCGCCCGGCGCCGCCGCGGCGGCGCCGGAGGCCGGCGCGTAGCCGAGCGCGAACAGCGCCGCGGTGGCGGTGCCGAGCCGCGGCGCGGGCACCAGCAGATCGAGGTCCGACATGGGACGCGTGGCCGCACACGGATATGCGTGCTCCGCCAGGAACGCGCCCTTGAGCAGTACCACAGGCACGCCGCGCGCGTGCAGCGCCGTCAGAAGCTCGCGGATCTGGAGGCTGCGCGCGAGGCTGCGCATGCTGTCCAGCGTCTCGGCGTCGGTCAGCCGGCGGCGGGTGGCGGCCGGCACGAGGTGCGCCGCGTCGAGCGCCTGCAACCGCTGCCAGAGGAGCGTCATGAGCCCGTGCCACGATGCCGCCTCGGCGAGCGCGGCCCACTCGCGCTCGGACAGGTTGGCGAGCGCGCCCGTGGGGCCGTGGCCCAGGATGGCGAGCAGGAGGTCGGTGGTGGCTGGCCGCGCCGTCAACGCGCGATCGCCCGGGCGCGTGATGGTGCCCGTGGCCGCACGCGCGCGCCGCTCGCGCGATCGAGCAGCCGGCGGGCCGCGTCGTCCGCGTCGCCACGCGGTCCCCGCAGCCCCAGCGGGCAGTCCTGGGTGGCTCGCGCCACGCGCTCCAGGGCGTGAGCCGGACGGGTGCGAGCGACGACGGCGTTCCGGAGCAGGGCGAGCGCCGTCTGGCCCGGCGTCATGCGGCGAGGGCGCCAGCGCGCGCCGTCGCGGAAGGAGGAGGCCACCACCATGCCGAGTGGGAGCGGCTCGCTGCCGGTGGTGCCGCCCAGCTCCGCCGCGTGCACGTCGGCGAAGGATGCGCCGTCCGCACCGCGCAGGCGCAACCGGCGCGCGAAGGGGTGCACGCGCCCCGCGTCATCGAGCACCGCGTACTCGTCGGAGTAGTAGTGGGCCCCGGCACGCACGAGCGCCGCGGCGAGCGTGCTCTTGCCCGAGCGGCTGGGCCCGGGAATGACGATCACGCGGCCCTCCCATGCGACGGCGGCGGCGTGGATGAAGAGGTGGTGAGGCGCATGCAGCGCCACCAGGAACTCCGCGTCGTGCGCCAGCAGCGCGGCCGCCGCGTGGACGTCCGCCGTGCGGGCGATCTCGCGCGAGATGCGGTCGCTGGCGCCGTGCACCCGCACGACCCAGGGCGGCGACGTGGAGCGGGTGTCGTCGCCATCCATCCGCGACGAGTACGACACGTCCACGTGCGCCGCCTCGCAGAGCCGAGCGCCCGGCGGGAGGCGCCGTCGGACGAGCGCGAGCAGCGCCGCATCGTCCGACTGCACGCCCACGATCGTGCCGTGACACTCGAAGGCAAGCGAGTGATTCGCTCCGGTGGTCACGGACGACCCCTCCGCCTCAGCGCTTGCCCTTCTTCGGCTTCTTCTCCTTGGGCGGCTTCTTCTCCTTGGGCGGCTTCGCCTTGGGCAGCTTCTCGTCGCGGCTCTGTGCCATGGCGGGCGTGGGAGCGGTGATGGAGCTGACCGTGGCCAGGGCGAGCGCCGCGAGTCCGAAGCGTTGTACCGCCTCGCGTCGGCTCATGGCACGCGCGGCGATGTCGGACGACGCGAGCCGATCGAGCAGGTGCACGCGATCGAGCTGCCAGAGCGCCGCTTCTGTCACCCGGGGATCCACCGGCGTGCCGAGCGTCGCGCTCATGCCCGTCGTGAGGTCCGCCACCGAGCTCGCGCCGTCCACGTTCTTGTAGACGTAGCTCGTGACCGGATTGAGCGAGTGCGCAGCGTCTCGCAACTGGTCGTACACCACCGTTTCTGGACCGACGTCCTGGACGATCACGTCGGTCCTGCGCGCAATCGGGGGCATGAGGAGCTCCTGTGGGGGGGTGGAGATCCGGACTGCGTCGAGCGGGGAGGCGGAGCAGCGGCGGCCGAACGAGGCGACAGTGGGTGTCGCCGGACGGCGCTGAGAGGCGCCACCACTATAGGGCCCGCGCATTCGCGCTGCAATAGGACGTCGCGCCCGGCAGCGCGCGCGGACACGAGGCGTAGCGAGCCCGACAGTCAAGCGCCCGGCTCCAACCTGGGAGCCGGGCGCTTGACTGTCGCGATACGCGCGGAACTGCCTCGGTCACCCTACTTTGCTGCGGCGCGCGCCTCCACCAGCCGTGCCACCGCGCCCAGCGTGGTCTGCGCGGCGTTGAAGCCGAGCCGGAAGTCCGCGTCCGAGAACGACACGTAGAGATCCGTCGCGCGATGCCAGTGCGGGTTGGCGCCGCGGCCGGTCTCGTACAGCCGACGATTCTCGCGCAGGCTCACCGCGGGCACGAGGTCCATGAACGGTGACGAATCCGTGTTGCTCATGGAGTTGCTCATGGCCGCCGGATAGTCCGTCGCGAACACGCGGTTGGCGTTGAGCAGCTGCACCGCGAGCTGCGCGGACTCCGCGGCCTTGGCGGAGTTGAGCTGGAACTCGATGTCCACGTCCGCGTCCAGCGCCTGCTGCCAGGTCACCGGGTTGCCGTGATCCCACAGCATCATGTCGTGCTGGATCATGCCGAGCCACCGGGGCTCCGGGTACTTGCCGGAGCCTCGCGGCGCCTCGATGCCCTGCAGCTTCGCACGCTGCTCCACGTACGCGCGCGCGCCGTCCAGCCCCGTCTCCTCGTTGTTCCACAGGGCGAAGCGCACCGACCGCGCGGTCTGCACGCCAGGCTGCGCCAGCACGCGTGCGATCTCCATCACCAGTGCCGTGCCGGACGCGTCATCGTTCACCGCCTCGCCGCCGCCCCGGCCGTCCATGTGCCCGCCCAGGATGTACATCTCGCCGGGCACCGTGCTGCCGATCTTGGTGGCGTACACCTGCTCGCGCGGCTCGGGGGCGCCCCCGCCCCGCGGCGTGTAGTTGTACTTCACGCGCTCCGTGGTGTAGCCCCAGCCGCGGAGCTGCTGCTCGATCCAGTCCACCGCGCGCGCGTTGCGCTCGGTGCCCTGCTCCCGGTCACCGAACGCCGCGAGCCCCTTGATGAGCGCCTTGTAGCTGTCGAAGTCGAGGCGGTCCACGATGCCCTTGACGACGCTGTCCGCGGCCGTCATGGGCACGTCGCCGAGCACGCCGCGCGGGATGGGACGCGGCGCGCCCGCTGCGCCCGGGCCGCCGGGCGGTCCGCCGCGGGGCGCGTCCGGACGCGCCGGCGGCGCGTTCTGCGCGATCGCCGGCGCGCCGGCGGCGCTCAGCAACGCGAACGCCGAGCCGGCGATCAGGCTGGCGGTGCGCACCCCGCGCGCGAGGCGCGCGGGGTGCTGGCTTGCATGCTGATTCATTCCGTGATTCCGATGGTGTGGGTTGCGATCCGGGTCAGGCCCGGGCATCGGCCGGCCCCGTGCTAGCGGCTACCGATGTTCGGGTTGTTCAGCTTCTCCTGGTCCGGCAGCGGCATGCACGTGATATTGCCCCACGCCTGACCCTTGTGATTGACGCCGGTGGGGAACGGCAGGTCGTGCCGCAGCATGTCGTTCAGCCGGTGACCCTCGCTGAAGAGCTGGCGCCGCCGCTCCTCCAGCACGATGTCGAGCATGTTCTCCCCGCCCGCCAGCGTCAGCGCCGGAAGCCCCTGGCGCGCCCGCAGACGATTGATGGCGGCCTCGGCTTCGGCCGGCCGGGCCTCGGCGATGATGAGCTGCGCCTCAGCCCACGAGGCCAGGGGCATCGGGGCATCGGCCGCGTCGTACTTGCGCTGGAAGAAGTGGCGCGTGGCGCCGTCGTGGCCCACCTGCCCCGACGAGTCCACCCGCACCCGGGGATCGGGCACGCCGTTCAGCATCACGTGCGCGTAGCTCGCCGGGTTCACGGAGAGGAAGCGGTTGCGCCGGTTCACGTTGTAGAGCCGATTCTCGCGCCGGCCGTCCACCGTGGAGTAGTTGGCGTTCCAGACGTAGCCCTGGGGAATCTGCTCGGCGTCGGACGCGGCGCCGGCCAGGTTGCCCAGGTCCAGTCGCGCGCGCGCGCGTCCCAGCGTGGCCATGCGGCGCAGCGAATCGTTACCCGCCGCCTGCGCGTACGTGATGGCGGACGTGAACCGCTGCTCGGCGATCGCGAGCACTTCCGCCGGCGTCATGAGCGGCCCCTGATCGATGGCCATCTCGCAGTATCCCTCGCCCAGCAGCACGTACGAATATCCGGCGTACGCGGCCAGCAGCCCGAGCTTCTCGTCCCGCTTGGCCACTTCGGCCGCGGGAAAGGCCTCGATGCGTGCCGCGGCGTTCTCGGCGAGGTATCTGGCCTGCTGGAGCGGGGTGTACGCGCCCAGGTTGGTGGCGTTCCGATTGGTCGAGCAGCTGCCGACGATGGTATAGAGCTCCACCCCACGCCATCCCCAGCCGTTCATGTCCAGCCAGCTGGACGCGTTGATGTACTCGTTCGCCATGACGCCGGTGGCGGTGACGTAGTTCGTGTACGCGCACTCGAACTGGCCGAGCGCGCTGTTCACCATCGTCGTCGCGAGCGCGGGGTTGGCCAGATCGGCCTCCGCCACGCGCCCCGGGTTGTCGACGTCCAGCAGACTGGAGCCGCAGCCGGCGAGGCCGACGAACAACGCGCCGAGCGCGAGCCGCGTGCCCCACCGCCGGATCTGGCCGTCGCGCGTCGGCGTCGTGCGCCGCACGGTCGCCCTGTCGCGTGCTTCTCTATTGGTAGCCATTCGTCTCTCCTCAGAAGCTCAGGCGAAGCGTCATGGTGGCGCTCGCGGTGGGGGGCAGGACGGTCTGGTAGCCGACGGAGTTCTGGCCGGTGCCGCGAACCTCGGGATCCCAGACGATCATGTTGGCGAGCGACTCGCGGACGTGACCATCGCGCGGCGTGCTCCATCCGTGCTGCGCCGTCCAGAGCATGGCGACGTTCCGCATGCCCAGGCTCACCGAGCCGCGGCTCGCGCCGAAACGTCCCACGAACTGATTCGGCAGGTCGTAGGTGGCCGAGACCTCGCGCAGCCGCAGGAAGCCCGCGTCATAGACGCCGGTGCGGTCGTTCTCCAGGATGCGCGTGGCCGCCAGGATCGGGTTGTTCTTGATGAGCACCCCTTCCGTGGTCGACTGGTTGTGCGTGGCGCGGATCTCCGTGTTCACCTGCTTGTGCCCACCGTTGCCGTCGATGCGGGCGTAGAGCGTCACCTTGCCGAACAGGTTGACCGTGTTCCCCACCCCGAAGGTCCACGTCGGCTGGGTGCGGCCCAGCCACACCTGGTGCGCCTCGCTGCACGGCACCACGGCGCCGCCGGGATCGAGTCCGAGTGGACCCGTGCCGCCGTCGCACATCGCGTTCACCACCGCGCCGGCGGCGTTGAACTCCGCGGAGACGATCCTCCGCATGAAGAGGTCGGCCGGCGAGTACCCCTCGCGGTGCTGCGCCTGGGTGCCCGCGCCGATGAAGTCCAGGCCGCCCAGCTCCTCGATGCGGTTCCGCATGGTGGAGATCTGCGTGGAGAGCTCCCACGAGACGCGGCGGCGCTCCAAGAGCCGCGCCGTCACCCCAAGCTCGTTACCCCAAGCCTTGAGGAGGCCGATGTTGACGATCTGTGATCCGGGGAAGCCGGACGACGGCGCCAGCGGGCGCTCGACGATGGCGTCCTTCACGGAGCGCTGGTAGCGCGTG
>DATANT010000516.1:0-4007 GCA_036266115.1 Gemmatimonadaceae bacterium
CGGCCCCACGGGGCAGGGCACGGCGGATCTCTGCGGCATCAAGGGAAACCCGAAGGAGTTCGCCTGCAACAAGGAGATCGACATCCCGATCTGGAACAAGTTCGACGGGCACAAGGAGGTGCAGGTGAAGTACGTGGGCAAGTTCGTCGTCACGGGGTTTCTGGATGCTGGAGGAAAGGGTTCGGATGCGCAGGTCATCGGCTACCTGACGGCCAAGGAGTCTGACGGTGGCGGCTTCTCGGGTAACCCTGGCCCGATCCAGGCCGTCGCGCTCGTGCACTGATGTCATCGTGACGCCGGTGCTTCCCGGTACGGAGCACGCACGGTGAGCGCCGCGCAGCGGGACGACGACGCCCCGGCGCGGCGCTCGCGCAAGATCCCGCTGGAGCACGCCGTGCTCTGGCGGCCGCTGTGGTGCTCCAATCACCTGCTGGTGGGGCTCGTGCGCCCCGACCAGCGGCGCTTCTGGCTGTTCGCCGCGCAGCAGGCGCTGGCCGCCGTGCAGGACGACGCGGCGGAGCGCGGCGCCCAGGCGTGCGGGCTGCTCGCCGGCGCGCTCTACGAGTGCCCCACCACCGGCGTGGAGTATCAGGTGATCGGCGCGGCCCGCGCGCTGGCCGACCCCGGCGTGCTGTACCCCGCGGCCACCGAGCTGCGGCACGCCAGGCTCCGTGAAGCGCGCGAGGCGCTGGACGCGGACGGCCAGACGGTGCTCGGCTGGTACGCCTGGCGGCCGCGGCTCGAGACGCGGCTGGAGGCGGCCGACGAGGCGCTGTTCGCGAGCGGCTTCGAGCGCTCCTATCACGTGGGGCTGGCCCTGTCGCCCCAGGAGGGCGGCATCTTCGCCTACGAGCGCAAGCTGGGGCGGAGCTTCTCCATCCCCTTCCGCGAGCTGCTCCCCCCGGACGGCTCCCCGTCCGACGAGCCCCCGCTGAGCGTGGTGGGCTGGGACAACTACGTGTCGGCGGTGCCGGTGCGCCGGGTGCAGCCCGCCGAGCGCGGTGGGACGCGCACGCTGAGCGGGGCGCTGCCGGAGCGGCGGGGGGTGGTGGCTGGGGCGGTGGCGGCGATCCGGGGGCTCGTCGGCGGGCGCTGAGGTCAGTCCTGGTGCGTGTCATCCCGCCTGTGCCCTGTCTTTGTCATCTCGAGCGAGCGCAGCCCCCTGCGTTTGTCATCCCGAGCGAGCGCAGCGAGTCGAGGGATCTAGCGTCACCGGGTTCGTGGCCGGCCACCAACACGATGCAGTAGATCCCTCGACTGCGCGGCCCTGCGGGCCGCTCCGCTCGGGATGACAAATATGGGGAGGGCCATGCTCCGCTCGGGAGGACAACGAGGGGGATTCGCCGCGAGCTCCTCCCTGAAGCACATCAACGCCAGAGCGCGCGCTCCTCGGCCGCGGGAACGCCCGCATCCTCCCCCCCGCGCAGCACCTGCTCCACCACGAAGAGCGGGCGTCGCTTGGCCTCCAGGAACAGGCGGCCCAGGTACTCGCCGATCACCCCGAGCACGGTGAGCTGCACCGCGCCCAGCACCAGCACCACCGACATGAGGCTCGCCCACCCGCGCACCGTGCGGTCCTCGCGCCACGCGAAGACGGTGAAGCCGAAGAGAAGGACGCTCGCGATGGCGCACAGCGCGCCCGCGTACGCGGCCAGGCGCAGGGGGCGCATGGAGAAGCTCGTGATCGCGTCGATCGCGAAGAGCATCATGCGCCGGAACGGGTACTTGGTCTGTCCCGTCAGGCGCGAGTCGCGCACGTAGCGCAGCGGCACCTGCCGGAAGCCGATCCAGCTCACCATGCCGCGCACGAAGCGGTGCTGCTCGGGCATCGCCAGCAGCACGGTGAGCGCCCGCCGGCTGATGAGGCGGAAGTCGCCCGTGTCACGCGGGATCGGGACCTCGGCCAGACGCTCGAGAAGCCTGTAGAAGGCGCCCGCGGTGGCGCGCTTGAAGGCGCTCTCCCCGAGCCGCGCCTCGCGCTGGCCGTACACCACGTCCGCCCCCTCGTCCATCAGCCGCATCATGTCCGGGAGCAGCTCCGGCGGGTCCTGCAGGTCGGCGTCGATGATGAGCACCCGCTCCCCGCGGCAGATGCTGAGGCCCGCGGTGAGCGCGAGCTGGTGCCCGTGATTGCGCGAGAGACGGACCGCGACCAGCGGCTCGTGCCGCGCCGAGAGCTCCTCCATGCGGGCCCACGTCGCGTCGCGCGACCCATCGTCCACGAGGACGATCTCGTAGTCACCCGGCGCGACCAGCTCGCAGGCCGCCATCACGCGGCGGAGGAGCTCCTCGACGCACTCCTCCTCGTTGAAGCACGGGGCGACCACCGAGAGCGCCAGGGGGGCGTCGCCCTCGCCGTCGTTCCGCACGATGGCCGGGCCGCTAGGCCGCATTTTTCGACTCCTGCCCACGTCCGGCCACGAAGTACTGCGCGCCGATCGGCACCCGCTCCAGCCACGGCTCGAGCGGCCGCAGGGCACGCAGCGCCGCGGGAAAGAAGAAGTAGTAGCGCGGCCGCTCGGCCACGAAGCCGGCGCTCGCG
The DNA here is from genome assembly GCA_036266115.1 of Gemmatimonadaceae bacterium. GTDB lineage: Bacteria > Gemmatimonadota > Gemmatimonadetes > Gemmatimonadales > Gemmatimonadaceae > DATANT01. Next base: position 2,543 of record DATANT010000516.1, read on the forward strand.
AGCAGGTTCCGCGCGTACCGCGGCCGGAGCAGCTCCACGCCCTCGTCGAACGGGTTCACCCGCACCGCGCGCACGGTGAGCGGGTTGAGCGGATTGTGCTCGAAGAGGAACGTGAGGCCGCCGGGTCGCACCACCCGCCTCAGCTCCCGCATCCAGTGCTGGTGCATGCCACGCTCGATGTGGTGGAAGACGCACGCGGTGAACGCCAGGTCGAAGCTGGCGTCGTCGAACGGGAGCGACTGTCCGCTCCCGTGCACGACGCGCAGGTTCGACGCGATCCGTAGCTCTCGTGCCGTCCGCACGCTCTCGGCGGACACGTCGACGCCCGTCACGGCGCATTCCGGGCCGAGCGAGGCTCCGAGTGCGGCCGTGGAGATCCCCGTGCCACAGCCGAAGTCGAGCACCCGGGCGGGAGCGGCGACGCGAGCCGCGCGCATCCACCGCAGCACCTCGTCCACCTTGCGTTGCGCGAAGTAGGCGACGTCCTCGCCGGAGAGCGCGATGGAGCGGTTGACGGTGTCGGAGTACGAGGAGGCATGCTCGTCGAACAGTCGCGCGTTCGGGTCGGACGGACTCTCGCCGTGCTCCGGTGCCGACGACGGGGTCTCCAGCGACTGGCGATCACCGCCTGGCATACACCACCCCACGCTCGTCCGCGTACACGCGCTGCCAGCCAGGCAGTGCGCCGAGGTGCCGGATGGCCTTCGACTCCGGAGCGACCAGGGCCCACGTCACGCCATAGCGATCGATGAGATTGGCGAAGCGCTCATGACTCTCGCCGCGAGCCGCCCCGTCCACCTCCGTGATGAACCCGCCGAGGAACAACTGGTCGGTGCGGCCGTCGATGAACGTCCTGACTCCCTGCGAGATCAGGTAGCCACCGTAGCCATAGTCGTTGTACACGGGCCCGGTCAGGCCGGCGGCACGCGCCGCGGCCAGCGCTCGCTCCGGGGTGGTGAGCGGGTTGGGGCGGGGCGTCACCGCCAGCGCGGCGGCCAGCGGGAGCACCAGCAGCGCGCCAGCGATCCACCATGGCGGTGTCCTGCCCGTCCCTGACCGCGACGCGGCGAGCCCCGGGAAGGCGCGCACCAGCGCGCCGGCCACGACGATGGGGGCGACCACGCCGAACAGCGCGGTGAACCGGGTGTGCTGGATCATCATGTAGCCGAACAGCGCGACGATGAGCAGGAGGAAGACGTTCTGCCTGAAGCGCACCAGCAGGGCCAGCGTCGCGAGCGCGAGCGCGGCGAGCGTATCCGCGCCGGTGTGCGCTGGGCCGTGTTCCTGGCCGCCGCGGTCCTGGCGGGCTGCGTGTCCCCGTACGGCTACCGGGCCATGCTGGTCACCGTGACCCTGTTCGGCAGCGGGGAGTCGCTGCCGTTCATCAGGGAATGGCAGCCGCTCGCGCTCGACCTGGATGGGACGATCGCCATCGCCGCGCTCGCGTTCGCGACGCTGGCCCTGC
>DATANT010000517.1:0-2678 GCA_036266115.1 Gemmatimonadaceae bacterium
GGAGTGCGGACGTCACCTCCGGCACCGACACGCCCACGGCCTGCAGTCGGTCCGGCTGCAGGTACACCCGGATCTGCCGCTCCAGCCCACCCGCGATGCGCACCTCGCCCACCCCGCGCACGTTCTCCAGCGCCCGCCGCACGTCCTCGTCGGCCAGCGCGGTGAGCCGCACCAGCGGCATCTCGTCGGACGAGAGCGCGAGCGAGATGATGGGCTCCGCCGCGGGATCGAACTTCTGCACCACCGGCGGATCGATGTCCTCCGGCAGGTCGCGGCGAATCGTCTCGATCTTGGAGCGGATGTCCTGGGCGCCCAGGTCGGCGCTGCGCTCCAGATCGAACTCCACGATCACCTGCGAGACGCCCTCGAGCGAGATGGACGTGATGCGGTCCACCCCTTCCACGGGGTTGAACGCCTGCTCCATCCGCTCGGTCACCTCGCGCTCGATCGTCTCCGCGCTCGCGCCCGGATACGTGGTCTGCACGGTGACCACCGGGATGTCCACGTCGGGATACTGATCGATGCTCAGCCCGCGGAAGCTGAAGATGCCGAGCACGATGAGGCCGAGCATCACCATCGCCGTGAAGATCGGGCGGCGAATGGCGACACCGCTCAGCCCCGAGCCCTCGATGGGCTCCGGGACGCGCACCGGCGTCGGGTCGTTGGCGTGGCTCATCGACTATCGCTCCGTGGGCGCGGTGACCGCGGCCGGCTCCGCCGGCGCGCTCCCCGCACTCGTGTCCCGCGTGGTGCCGGGCGTGCCGGTGGCGGCGGCCTGGTCATCGGCCACCACCACCGACGTGCCATCCGCGAGCTCCGCGGTGGGCCGGGCGAGCACCCGATCGCCCGCCTTCAGGCCCGACGTGATGGCCACCAGCCCGCTGGCCTCGTCGCGCGCGCCGGTCTGCACGGCGCGGCGCGAGAGCTTGCCGCCCTCGATCACGTAGACCGCCGCGGCGCTCCCCACGCCCTGTACCGCGCTCACCGGCACCACCACGGCGTCCTCCACGCGCTGGCCAGCCACGCGGCCGCGCGCGAACTGGCCGGCGATGATCTCACCCTTCGGGTTGGGCAGCCGCACGTAGACGCCCACCTGGCGCGTCTCGGGATCGGCGGCGGGATCGATGCGCGCCACGGTGCCGGCGAACTCGCGCCCGGGAAAGGCGCCGAGCGCGAAGGCCACCGGCTGCCCCACGCGCACGCCGGCCGCCTGGTCCACGGGAATCCGGCCGGCCAGCTCCAGCACCGACGTGTTCACCACGGTGAGGATCGGATCGCCGGCGCTCACGGCCTCCCCGGCCTCCACGTGCCGCGCGCTCACCGAGCCCGTGATGGGCGCCGTGATCACGGTGCGCGCCGCGTCCTCCCGGGTGGCCACGGCCTGCGCCCGCGCGGCGGCGAGCTGCGCCTCCGCGGCCTCGAACGCGGCCTGTGCGCCCTGCGCGTCCAGCGACGAGGTGGCGCCGGCCTGGAACAGCCGCTGCGCCGCGTCGCGCTGCCGGCGCGCCAGCTCCACGTTGGCCTGCGCCGCGGCCACGTTGGCCTCCGCGCCGGCGGCCTGGCTGCGCACGCCCTCCGCCCGGATGGTGGCCAGCGTCTGGCCGCGACGCACGGGCGAGCCGCGATCCACGCGCAGGTTGGTGATGGTGCCGCCCACCTGCGCCGTGAGCGCCACGCGGTCCGCCGGCTCCAGCGAGCCGGTGAGCGCGATGCCGGTGGTGAGGTCGGCCACCCGCACCACCGCGACGTCGTTGGCGGTGAGCACCGTGGCCGGCGGCGCCGGGTCCGCGGCTGCAGCATCCGCCGGCGCTCCGCCGCACGCGGCCAGCAGCCCGGCCAGCGCCAGTGCGGCGCCGGCGGTACGGATGCGGGCCGCGAGCGGCCCGATGGCCGGGCGGCGCGCGGCGGGGCCGGAAACGCGGGAAGTATCGAGCACGGTCATGAGTGATCCGAGAGGGAGCGTGGGCGGGTGGAATGGGAGCGGTCCGCGCGGGCGGCGACGGGCGGCCATCACGTGCTCGGCGGATGGGCGTCCGCGTGCGGCGCCTGGGCCGCGGGCGCCTTACACCCGTGCGCGAGGATGGACTCGAAGGCATCCACCATCAGGTCCGCCACGGCGGCGAAGCGATCGAGCCGCTGCCGCACCACGGGCGTGGCCTTCGGCAGCTGGCGCAGCTCGGCGGTCACGCGGCGGAACTCGCGCAGCCGCGCCAGTCGCTGCTCCACGTGGCGCTCGTGCATGCCTTCGGCGACCCGATAGTAGTCGCGCCGGTCACCGGGGCGGCTCACCCGCTCCACGTACCCGAGCTCGGCGATCCGCCGCACGTCGGTGCTGGCGCTCGCCTTGCTCACGCGCAGCCGCTCCGCGATCTCGTCCAGGGAGCATTCCCGGGGCGAGAGCAGCAGGAGGCCGAAGATGCGGCCGGCGATGCGCGGCAGCCCCTCCAGCTCGGAGAAGAGGCCGAGTCGCTCGATGAAGCGCTCGGCCACCGGGTCGCTGGCCAGCGACTCGGCGGCGCCGCCGGCCTTCCGGCTCGTCGGCGTGCTCGTGGCCGTGCTCGTGGCCTTCCTCGATTGCCGGCTCGTGGGCCTGGCAGCGTGCGCCGGTGTGCGGCTGGCTGGATCGGTCAATGCGTCTCCGTGGGTCGTACATTCAGTCCGTACTGAACATACTGAAC
>DATANT010000518.1:0-3623 GCA_036266115.1 Gemmatimonadaceae bacterium
CCGGTTCCACCACCCGATCCACCAGCGACGCGATGATCCGCTCGTAGATCGACCGCCCCTTCCGCGCCGAGGCCAGCGAGGGGCGGCCGATCGAGCCGGCGCTCGCCGCCGGCACTTTCAGCCAGCCACGCCGGTAGCGCCGCAGCTCGTCGCGCGCGAGCATATAGTCCTGGGCGAGCTCGGGCCGCACGAGCTCGGGCGCGAGGTACAGCATCAGCGAGGTGTCCACCTCGTCGCCGTGCATCGCCTCGGTCTGCGCGTCCAGCAGGTCGTCCAGCCGGACCGCCAGGACGTCCACCACCCGGACGCGCGCCTCGGCGGTGATCACCGTGGCGAGCGCCTCCAGGTGTGCGTCGTGTGCGTGCGAGGTCATGAGGATGAACTCGCGCACACCCGCATGCTCCCAGGCGTCCAGCAGGTCGTTCAGGGTGCGGTGGAGCGTTTTCTTGCGGAGCGAGGTATTGCCGGGCAGCTGGCGTTCGGTCGCCACGTTCACTCCGTACTCGAGCGTCGGGGCGCGCAGGATGCCGAAGCGGGCGGACAGGTCGTCCGCGATGTGCTCGATGATGATCGTGTCGCAGCCCAGCGGCAGGTGGGGGCCGTGCTGCTCGAGCGTGCCCACCGGTACCAGAAGGCGCGGGTCGTGCGCGAGGATCTCGGCGACCTCGTGGGGTAGCAGCTCTTTCAGACGACGCGGCCGGGCCGCGTGAGGAGGCGCAGTCATTACGAGCGAGACGGGAGCGCGGGAGATGGAAGGGCACGGCGCATCAGCGATCCGGGACCGGGCATGGTGGACGGCGATGGCGGTCGCGGCGCTCGCGGCGGCCGGATGGCTGCGGCACCCCGCGGTACCTTATCTCGTGGGCGGCTGGGCCGCCACCGCGGCCGCCATCTGGCTGGCCGGGCGCCCCGCCGCGGCCCGCCCCGGGGCGGGCCGCATGGCGGCGCGCTGGCGCCTGCTGGCCGCTTCCCTCGGCGTGGCGGCCGTCGGTCACGCCTCCTGGGTGCAATATACGCTCTGGCAGGTGGAGCACCGCTGGCCGGCCTACGAGACGCGCACCGTGGCCGCGGCCACGCACCAGATTCGCCAGGCCACCGAGGTCACGGCCCACCGCCTGACCGCCGTGGCCCGCCTGGCGCTGGCCGCGCCCGCCGAACCCGGTGCCGCGTCCGCGGCCCTGGGCCGACTCACCGGCGGTCTGGGGGAGCGCGGGGTGATCGTCTATACCGGCGGCGAGCCGCAGGCCTGGGCCGGCATCACGCGCGTCGCCACCGACACGCTCTCCGACACGCTGGGCGTCGTGCAGACGCCGTTCTACACGGTGCTCTACGCCACGGCGCGCGAGGGCGCGCGGCGCGCCGTGGCCACGGCCCTCCTCGCGGCCGCGCCGCCCGCCGACTCCATCGCTCTCGCGCTCGACCGCGTGGTAGCCGAACGGAGCGGCGCCCGCTCATTCGGCTTCCTCGTGGCCCGCGAGGCGTCGGCGGGGGCGGGGCTCGCCCTGAGCGATGGCGCGCAGCTGCTCGCCCGCCCCCTGCGCCTGGAGCCGAGCGCGGTGGTGCTCCGCACCCAGGAGCAGGCGCGCTCCCGTGGCCTGCTGCTGCTCGCCGGAATGCTCGGCTGCATGGTGGCGGCGCTGTGGGCGTCCCGCGCCGCGCTCGCGCCTCGCGCGGCCACCGTCGGCGTGGCGCTGGCGGTGGTGGCCATCGTGCCCCTCAGTGCGCTCTCCAACGCCTCGCTGCTGTTCGATCCCACCAACTTCTATGTGGCGTTCGGCGGCCCGTTCACGGCCAACGTGGGTGCGCTCGCCCTCACCAGTGGGCTACTCCTGCTCGCGTTGCTGGCCGCGCTGCGGGCTCGGCCGGTGACGGCGCCGCGATGGTTGGCGTGGCTCGCCACGCTCGCCGTCGTGGCGCTCGCCCCCGTCGTGATGAGCGCGCTGGCACGCGGCATCGCCCCGCCGGCCGACGGCGTGCCCCCGGAGCTCTGGCTCGCCTGGCAGGTGGCGCTCTTCCTCACCGCCACCACCATCCTCGTGCTGGGAGGCGCCCTGGGACGCACCGCCCTGGGCACGCGCGGACTCTCGCCGCAGCTCGCGCCGGCGCTGGCCGGCCTCGCGGCACTGGCCGCGCCGGCCCTCTGGACGACGCCCGGCCGGTGGCCCGGCTGGTATCCGCTCCTCTGGGTGGCGGCGGTGCTCGCCCTGGTGCTCGCGCGCTCCAGGCGCCGGCTGCCGCTCAACGCGGCCGTCGTGGCCGGGCTGGGCACCATGGTGCTGGTGTGGGGCGCCACGGCGCAGCGCCGGGTGCAGCTCGCCGAGCGCGACGTGGCCGCCCTGTCGCAGGTGGATGGCGTCACCTCGACGCTGCTCGACCGCTTTGCGATGGAGCTGCAGCAGGGGGCCCCGGTGACCTCGCGGGTGGACCTGCTGCAGCGGTACGCCGCCTCGGATCTGGTGGCGGCCGGGCATCCCATTCACCTGGCCACCTGGTCTCCGGTGGGCGATCAGGTGGAGGAGCTGGCGCTGGGCGCCGATGACGCGCCGCCGGCCGGTGCACGCGCGCTGGTGCGAGAGGCGCAGCGGCTCGGCACGCCGCTCGTGCAGACGATGGCCGCCAACGTGGGCACCCGGCTCGTGCTCGCCGTGCCCACGCGCTCGGGCTGGGCCACCACGGCCACGGTGGCGCCGCGCAGCCGGTTGTTCGCCGACGATCCGTACGCCGCACTCCTGGGCGGCCAGCCGGAATCGCGCGCCGAGCCACCGTACACGCTGGCGCTGGCCGAGGTGGGGCCGCAACTGATGGTGGACGAGCAGCCGCGGTGGCGGCGCAAGGGCGACGAGCTGCACGCCGACTGGATCACGCGACTGCCCACCGGGGCGGTGCTGGCCCATGCCGAGGTGGAGCTCCGGCCGCTCGACGCGCTCATCCAGCGGGGCACCCTGGTGCTGCTGCTCGACCTCGCGGTGCTCGGTCTGCTCTGGTCGCTGAGCGCGCTCGCCGATGGTGGCTTCCAGCGGTGGCAGCGACTGCGCAGGCGCCGCTGGGGGCGCAGCTACCGCACGCAGCTCACGCTCGCGCTCTTCGTGTTCTTCGTCGTGCCGGCCGCCGTATTCACGATCTGGTCGTCGCGTCGGCTCACGGCCGACGACGCGGAGTCCCGGGGGCTGCTCGTGGGCGAGACGCTCCGCGCCGCGGGCACGCCCAGCAGCGTGGCGGGGCTGCGCCAGGCGTCCACGCGCGTGGATGCGCCGCTGCTGCTCTACCTCAATGGGCGGCTGCAGGCGGCGAGCGACCCGCTGTATGCCGCGCTCGCGCCACTCGGGTGGTTCCTGCCGCCGTCCGTGGCCGGCGCGATCGCCGACGGCGAGCTCGCCACCAGCTCGCCCACGCGCGTGGGTCACCAGCAGGTGCTGGTGGGCTATCGCGTGCTGCCCTGGGAGGACGCGCAGACGGTGCTCGCCGCGCCGGCGCGCACCAGTGAGCTCGCGCTCGATCGGCGTCGGCGCGACTTCGCGGTGCTCGTGGCCTTCGCGGCGGTGATGGGCGCGCTGGCCGCGTTCGCGCTGAGCGGCGTGGCGGCGCGGCAGCTGGCGCGGCCCATCGGCGCGCTGCGCCGCGCC
>DATANT010000519.1:0-1891 GCA_036266115.1 Gemmatimonadaceae bacterium
CCCTGTCCTACCGAGCGGAGCGGCCCGTCCCTTCTGAATTGTCATCCCGAGCGGAGCGGCACCTCTCTCCTGTCATCCCGAACAGAGCGACTTCCCCCTGCTTGTCATCCCGAGCGGAGCGGCCCGGAGGGCCGCGCAGTCGAGGGATCTACTCCAACGTGTTGGTGGCCGGCAACGAGCCCGGTGACACTAGATCTCTCGACTCGCTGCGCTCGCTCGAGATGACACGGAGAGGGAAGCGGCGCGGGGGCTTGGGGCTCGAAGCGCGAAGCCTGAAGCTTGGAGCTTCTGGCTTCGAGCTTCTGGCTTCTGGCTTCTGTTCTCCTGCCCTACCGCGAGCGAGCTTTCGCGCCCGGCACGGTGGCCGTGCCGCGCCGCGGATCGTACGTGCTCCCCGCCGGCAGCACGTGCATCACCATGTTCGACGCGCCCAGCACGCGCCCGTCGGCGCCGGTGATCGCGCTCCGCCGCGCATCGTAGATGATGGCCACGCTGGCGCCGAGCACGCTCCAGCGGCCGTCCGGGTGCACGAGCAGCGCCGTGGACTCGTCGATGCCCACGCCCACGTAGGCGGGGTGCTCGAGCACGAGGCTGATGAGCCGGTTGTGGCGGCTGCGACGGACGAAGTGCTGATCCACGATGGTGCTGTCGAGCAGCGCGAAGCCGGCGGACGTCACGATGTTCTCGCGCGCGATGGTCATGAACGCGTTGCTGCTGTCCCTGGGCGGGCGGTCGCCGCCCAGGTGGCGCTCGTCGCCGGTGATCATGGGCGTGGACATCACCGCGGCACCGGCCGACGTGCCGCCGATCACCGCGCCGGCGCGGTAGCGGGCGTGGATGGCCGCCTCGGTCTTCGTGCCCTGCAGCGCCCGGGCGAGCAGCACCTGGTCGCCGCCGCCGAACCACACGCCGGTGGCGCCGTCCAGCAGGCGGGCGATGGAGTCGGTGTCGGCCTGCTCGCGGTTCACGAACACGTTCACGGCGTGCGCGCCGAGCGCGCGCAGGTCCTGCGCCTTCTCCTCGCCGCTCTCCAGGCCGGAGCTGCTGGCCATGGCGAACACCACGATGCGCGCCTTGCCGGCGCCGCCGGCCAGATCCACGAACCGCTGCACGAGCGCCGGCGGCTGCGGCCCGCCGCCCACGATGAACAGGTATCCGCGCCCGGCCGGCGCAGGGGCCGGGCGGGCGCCCTGCGCCGCCACGTCGGCGGCGCTGCCGAGCAGCGCCGCCGTCAGGAGGGTGGCGAGCCACGCCCGCCGCATCGTCGCGGCGGTGCGCTCACCCGTGGGGCACGACTTCACGCTATGTCTGATCAAGGGAAGTTGGGGTTGGTCTGCATCTCGTCCTCGCTCACCGGCAGGCACTTCGACCGATTCGCCATGAAGTCGTCGTGTGCCGGCCCGGTCTCGGCGTACCAGCGGCTCAGGTCCCACAGCCGGCGCCCTTCCAGCCACGTGGTGGCGCCGCGCTCGTAGCGCAGCACGCTCCACGCGTCGGTGAGGTTGGCCGGCACGGCGAGGCCCGTCATGCCGAAGTGGGTCCGCGCGGCGTTGAGGTGGCCGGTCATCCCGTTGATGTCGTTGCCGCGCAGCGCGGCCTCGGCCTGCAGCGTGCGCATGGCCACGCCGGTCACCAGCGGGATGGGGGCGCCCAGATCCACGTACTTCTTCTGCTGGAACACCGGGGTCGAGCCGTTGGCGCTCTTCGCGATCGTGCCACCGCTGGCGTACAGCGTGTCCCACGGCGCGCGCGGATCGCCGTAATGCGCCGCCCACCGGTTGCCGTGGACGGTGAACTGGTAGGTCGTGTGCGTCTCGTCGGCGACCTGGTTCTGCTGGACGGAGTTGGCGGCGCTGAAGTACGCGTCGTAGCGGAAGGCCGTTGTCACCTC
>DATANT010000520.1:0-3423 GCA_036266115.1 Gemmatimonadaceae bacterium
GCGTGACGACGTCAGGGGTGTGCCACGATACCCAGAACAGATGGCCCGTCAAGGGCGTCAAGCAAGGAACGCCCGACACGAGATGCCAACTCGTGAGGCCACGGAACGGGCGTTCCGAAGCGGAAGTGGCTGGGCCGGCTCGTCGCCGACGCGATCTGCTACGTGCTGCGGAGCGTGTGTGCGTGGCGGATGCTGCCACGCGAGTTCCCGCCGTGGTCAACGGTCCCCTCGCGCTTCTGCCCCTTGCGCAAGCCATCACGCCGCCGAGCCACCACCGTCGAGCTAGAGAAGGCTGCGGAACGACAGCGCGGCGAAGCAGCCGTAGAAGAGCGCCATCCCCACGAGAGCAGCCCGGCGCCAGAGCGGCGGGCGCAGCTCCTGCGGCAGGAGGTGCGTGTTCACGTAGAGCACGTGCAGCGACGCGACGAGCAGGATCACGCCGGCGACGTTGGCGCCGAGCTGCAGCAGCACGATGGGCGTGGCGAGCCGCAGGCCAACGACGCCCCACAGCACGTTGGTGGCGAGCACCGCGTAGTAGACCACGCGCACGTCGCCCCCGCGCCACGCCCGCACGCGCCGGCTTCCCGTCCACAGTACGTCCGTCACCGCGCGGACCATCCCCTCCAGGGCGTCGAGCTGCGTCTTGAGCAGCGTCCACGCCCCCAGGAACGCCACCGCGCCGGCGAGCAGCGGCCCCACCTCGGCGCCAACGCGCTGCGCCAGGACGGCGCTGATGCCGAGGCCGCGGATGTCCACGCCGCTCGGGAGGAAGGCGACGTAGAGCAGCGCCGGGAGCATCATGCCGAAGATGGCACCGGGGAAGAAGACACCCCACTGGTCGGCCCGCACGATGCGCCACCACCCTCGCCACCGCCGCAGCGACTCGACGTCCGGCGCGAAGGTGAAGCCGCTGTGGGCGAGGTGCACGCGCTGCCCGCCGACAGCGGCGGGGATGTAGCCGGCCCGCTCCGCCATGCCGTAGCCCTTGTCGCGCGCCCAGTTCGACAGGAAGAGGTTGCCGACGCCCCCCGCGCCGGAGTACGCCACGAGCGCGCCGAGCAGGACATAGTCCACGTCTCGCGGCACGGGAGCGAAGATGCCGGTCGCCGCGTCGAAGCCGGCGTACCCCACCGCGGCCGCGAGCCAGGTCTCCCCGGGAACGAAGAGCACGGCCAGGACGAGGAAGCCGCCGAGGATGCACGCGACGAGCGCCCAGTTCAGCAGCTCGAGCGTCCGCTCGATGCGCCGCCCGACCAGGAGCACCGCCACGCAGGCGAGGAACGTCCCCACCCCGATCGAGTAGACCGTCGCGGTATCGACAGCCTCAGGGAGCCGCCGCGCGACGAGGAAGAAGATCGCGCCCGCGGCGGTCGCCGCGAACGGGGCCCAGCCGAGCTGCAGGAAGCAGAGTCCCACGTAGAACCACGCCCAGAGCGTGGACGAGGGGCGCGTGCGCATGAAGCCGGTGAACGCGGGCTCGCCCGTCGCCAGCGTGTAGCGCATCAACTCCGTGTTGAAGACGGTCTGGAGCCAGACCGCGAGGGCCGTCACCCAGATGAGCGAGAAGCCGTGGCGGACGAACACGGCGGGGCCGAGCAGGAACTCGCCACTGCCGATGGATGCCCCCAGCACGATCACGCCGGGGCCCACCACGCCGAGCCACGCGAGCCCATGGGGTGCGGGCGGCGAGGGCAGCTCGGCGCGCACCCAGGGGTCCAGTCCCGAGCGCGCTTCGAGGGCAGGCGCGACCTGCTGCAGCGATGGCGCAGCGGACACGGTGGGTCTCCGGAGCCGTCTAGCTGTCCGGTGAGCGGCGTCGCGGGCCGGTGGCACACGGCATCGACCCGCTCGCGGTGCGACGCGGATGATGCAGCCGGTGCCGGTCGCTCGGCCCGTCATGCCCGCGCAGCACGTCGCATGGGGCGGTGCCGGGCGCCAATATAGCTCACGCCCGGATGGCCGCCACCCAGCTGCATCGTCGGACGGCCGCTGGAGACCGGTGGAGACCTTCCGCAGCTCTGCCGTGGTAACGGCTGGTCGGCGCGCCCTCGTCGAGGAGGTCCGGATGGTATCGCGACGGGAGATGCTCCTCGCCCTGCTAGCGACCGGCACCGCGACCGCGTGTCGGCGGAGCGTCCGAGCGCCTGACGACAGCGTCCGAGCCGAATCGGAGACCGTCCGCTTCGCTGTGCCCGCAGGGGCCTGCGACTGCCACGTCCACGTGTTCGGCGATCCGGTGCGGTTCCCCCTTTCGCCAGACCGCCCCTACACGCCGCCGCCCGCTCCAGCGGCGGCGTTGCGCGAACACCTTCGCGGGCTCCACCTCGAGCGCGTCGTGATCGTCTCGCCCGCGGTCTACGGCGGCAGCAACGAGTGCACGCTCGACGCGATACGCCAGCTCGGTGCCGGGGCGCGAGGGGTCGCCCTCGCCGCGCCAGAGACACCGGACGCGGAGCTCGACCGGCTGCGCCGGGGCGGCATTCGCGGGATCAGGCTGAACTTCGAGACCTTCGGCGTCACGGACTCTCAGGTCGTGGCCGCGTGGTTTCGACTCGCCGCGACGCGAGCCGCGGCGCGCAGGTGGCACGTCCAGATCAACACGCGCCTCTCGGTGGTCGAGGCGCTGGAAGCGCAGGTGCTGGCGACACCGGCCATGGTGGTCTTCGACCATTTCGCGCAGGCCGATGCAGCTCGAGGCGTCGACCAACCCGGCTTCGCCGCACTGGTGCGCCTGGTCCGGTCGGGCCGCGCGTACGTGAAGCTCTCAGCGCCCTATCGCATCTCGACGCGGTCGCCCGGCTACGCTGACGTCGCGCCCCTTGCCCGGGCACTGATCGCGGCCAACGCGGAGCGCGTCGTGTGGGGCAGCGACTGGCCTCATCCCGACGCAGCGCAGCGCCCCGGGCGCCCCGCGACCGCGCTCCGGCCGCCGCTGCCCGTCGACGACGGTCTCATGCTGAACCAACTGGGCATCTGGGCGCCCGACCCCGCGGTGCGCCGCGCCATCCTCGTCGAGAACCCGGCGCGGCTGTACGGGTTCTGACCCGACGCCTTTCGGCCGCCCGCGACCTGCGACGCCGCCATTGACTCGCTCCGCGGGCGGTGAACGCCTCAGAAGAGTTCCTCGGCCAGCGCCACGATGATGCCGGCAGGGCCTCGCATGTAGCAGAGTCTGTACTTGTCCTCGTACTGGGCCACCTCGCCGACGAGTTCGGCGCCGTTGGCGCGCAGGCGAGCCACTCCTATTCAATTACTTGCCAGTCAGCTCTTTCTTTCGCTCGGAGAGCATGTACTCCCTTCGGCATACTGAAAGACTTAACATAACGATCCAGTCGCGCTTCGGAATCGCCGCCGCAGTTGGTAGAAATGACTATCGCATAACTTTGATCAGTTATGATGATGTAGCTGCGGTCGCAAGGGTCA
>DATANT010000521.1:0-1953 GCA_036266115.1 Gemmatimonadaceae bacterium
GGACTCTGTCACGCCAGCATGCGGGCGCTACGCGTGAACCCGGTGGACACGCTGCGCGCCGAGTGGCCGGGATCCGCGCGCACCCATGGTGACATCCCGAGCACTGCCCCCTCTCCTGTCATCCCGAGCGGAGCGGCCCGGAGGGCCGCGCAGTCGAGGGATCTACTGTATCGGGTTGGTGGCCGGCCACGACCCCGGTGACGCTAGATCCCTCGACTCGCTGCGCTCGCTCGGGATGACAAAGGCAGGGGGCAGTGCTCGCTCGGGATGACAAAGGCAGGGGCCCGTGCTCGGGATGACATGAGTAGCTACTGCCCTCCCCACGGACCGGCTATCCTGCTCTCATGCCGCCCTCCGCCCCCGAGCGCCCCCCCATGCGCGTCCTCTCCCTCCTCCCCGCCGCCACCGAGATCGTCGCGGCCCTCGGCGGCTCGCCGGAGCTCGTGGGCGTGACGCACGAGTGCGACTGGCCTCCCACCGTCACCGGCCTGCCACGAGTGACGGTGAGCGCGGTGGATGCGGCGGCCAGCGCGCAGGTGGTGGACGCGGCGGTGCGCGCACTCGGCGAGGCCGGCACGCCCGTCTTCGCGCTGGACTCCGCTCGGATCGTCGCGCTGCGACCGGACGTCATCGTCACGCAGGCGCTGTGCGACGTGTGCGCGGTGAGTGAGACCGACGTGCGCGCGCTCGCGCGCAGGATGTCGCCGGAGCCGCGGGTGGTGACGCTCGGCGGCACCACGCTGGACGGCATCCTGGCCGACATCGGCGCGGTGGCGCTGGCGCTCGGCGTCCAGCAGGCGGGCGAGCGGCTGGTCGACGAGCTCACCGCGCGCATGCGCCGGGTGCACGAGACGCTCAAGGGTGCGCGGGCGCCGCGGCCGCGCGTCGCGGTGATCGAGTGGAGCGAGCCCACGTACGCGGCCGGCCACTGGGTGCCCGAGATGGTGCGGCGCGCGGGCGGCACGGACGTACTCGCGCAGCCGGGCATGCACTCGTGCCGCCTCTCCCCCGAGGCCGTGCGCGCCGCCGACCCCGAGATCGTGCTCGTGGCGCCGTGCGGCTACGATGTGGCGCGCGCCGCTGCCGAGGCCGAGCAGATGCTCGCCCGGCCCGAGTGGACGTGGGCGCGGCACCGCACGGTGTGGGCGCTCGACGCGAACGGGCTGGTGAGCCGCCCCGGTCCCCGCCTCGTGGATGGCATAGAGGCGATGACGGCGATCTTCGCGCCCGCCCTGTTCCCGGCGCCCGCGCCCGCCGTCGCGGTACCGCTGCGCCCGAGGGGAGCCTGATCGCGCGGCGGCGATCCACGGCTCACCGGGCCACTCACCCGATCCGCGCCATCAGGGCCGAGATGAAGGCCACGGCACCGAGGACCATCAGGAGCAGCGCGACGACGAGCGCGAGCGAGCGCAGCGGCGTTCGACCGCGATGCAGCCGGCGGATGGCCACATAGTGCTCCACGGACGCCGCACCCAGCATCACCGTGCTCAGGCCGATGAGGATGAGCGCGAAGCTGCGCGGGCCCAGGAACATCGAGACGGCGGCGCCATCCTCGTCGCTCACGTACTGGAAGAAGCTGAACAGCGAGAACCCGAACGTCGTCATGGCGAGCGACGTGCGCACCCACGCCATGAGCGTGCGCTCGTGCGACATGAGGGTGCGCTGGTAGGACAGGTCGGTGCGCTCCTCGTCGAGGAGCGCGGGAGTGCCAGTGGAGCGATCGGGCACGGAACTCGGGTAGCAGGTGTCGGGATCAGGCGCTGGCACGGGTCCGCATGTTGCCCGTTCAGCGTCGTTCCCGGATAATGGAGGCACGCATGACCGACGACCAGCGCACCCCGCGAGAGCCCGAGGAGCCCAGAGCGACCGACCCGGGCCTGCCCGACCGCCGCGACGTCACCCCCGAGACCAGACGCGCCAACTCGGCGCCGAGCGGGGATGAGGTGTCCGGAC
>DATANT010000522.1:0-7066 GCA_036266115.1 Gemmatimonadaceae bacterium
CGCTCGACGAGGTACTCCCGTTCGTGGACGCGCACCGCGCCTACCTGCGCCGCCTGCACGCCGAGGGCACGCTGCTCGCCAGCGGCCCGCTGGAGCCGCGCACCGGCGGCGCCCTGCTGCTTCACGTGACCGACCACGACGTGCTGGCCGCGCTGGACCGCGTGCGCGACGGCGACCCCTACGTGCAGGCCGGCGTGGCACAGTACGAGCTGCTGCCCTGGCAGCCGGGCATCGGGGTGGAGGCGCTGGAGCGGCTCGTGACGCGGGTGGAAGGCACGGGGTGATGCGCCGGGCGGGGTGATGTCGGGCAGGGAAGGTGTCCTGACGCAGGAGCGCCGCCGAATGGGGTGCCGGCCCATGCTGTCATCCCGCAGGAGCGCGCGGCACGGAGAGGGATCAACTTCTTCCTTGTCATCCCGCAGGAGGGCGCGGCCCGGAGGGCATCCCACCCTGTGTCATCCCGCAGGAGCGCGGCCGAGAGGCCGCGCGAGTGTCGGGATCGTCTTCCCGTGCGTGATGCGTGTCCGCCGTGCCTACCTGCCGCCGTTGACGGGGCGCGGGGGCCAAACGGCCGCGAGGGAGAGCGATCCCGACACTCGTTCGCTTCGCTCACTCCTGCGGGATGACAGAGAAGGCTCCGCCCTCCGGGCCGCTCGCTCCTGCGGGGATGACCCTTGCGGGGCTCGCTCCTGCGGATGACGGAGAAGGCTCCCCGCCATCAAACGAAAGCCGCGCCACCCGGCAACCCGGGTGGCGCGGCTCTCATGTCGAGCCTCAGTTCCTCTCCAGCCTCACTTCCTCGCCCCGGCCAGCGTGCTCACGATGAGCGCTGCCCACTGCGGGCCCAGAAAGCCGTCCTCACCGTCCTCGTACGACTCGCTCAGCGAGTGCGAGCCGCGCCCGCGTCCGCCGCCGTCGATGGTGATGGCGGGAATGCCCAGGCTCATCGGGATGTTGGAGTCGGTGCTGGACGCGTTGGTCCGGGCGTCGAAGCCCAGCTTGAGCCCGGCGGCCTTCGCCACGCGCACGATGTGCACGGTGTCCGGCTGCGCGCCGGCGGGACGGATGCCGGTGGTGTCCACCTGCACCGTGAGCCGCACGCGGCTCTGGGGCCAGCGCGCGTTCTCCTCCACCAGCGCCTGCTGCACCGCGGCCTGGAACCTCGCGTCCAGCTCGTTCAGCGACGCGGCGGACTCGGAGCGCATGTCCACCTCCATGATCCCCTCGTAGGGGATGGAGTTCACCGACGTGCCGCCCGAGACGACACTCACGCTGAACGTGGTGCGCGGCTGTGCCGGCACCTGGAAGTCGCCGATCTTCGCGATCGCGCGGCCCATCGCGTGGATGGGGTTGGGCATGCCGAACGCGCCATAGCTGTGGCCGCCCGGTCCCTTGTACGCCACGCGATAGCGGTGGCTGCCCACGGCGGCGCTGGTGATTCCGAGGCCGGTGCCATCCACGGAGATGAAGTAGTCCACCTTGCCCTTGAGCTCCGTGGCGAACAGGTGCCGCACGCCGCGCAGGTTGCCGGGGCCTTCCTCACCCACCGTGCCCACGAACAGGATGGTACCGTCGGTGCGGACGTCGGCCTCGTTGAGCGCCTTGGCCACCGAGAGCAGCACGGCCAGGCCGCGGCAGTCGTCGCCGATGCCGGGCCCCTTGAACACGGCGCCCTCCTTCTTCACGACGACGTCGGTGCCCTCGGGGAACACGGTGTCCAGGTGCCCGCTGATGACCACCGTGGGCCCCTTCCCCACACCCGGCCGCTCGCCGATGACGTTCCCCTCGGCGTCGATGCGCACGTTCTTCAACCCGAGCGCCACGAGCCGCTTGCGGAACTCCTCGGCGCGCTGGGCCTCCTTGAACGGCGGCGCCGGGATCTCGCAGATGGACACCTGCTGCTCGAGCGTCCACGCGTTGGTGGCCTTGATGGCCGCGAGCGCGGTCTTCACGCGCGGGACGTCGGCGGGAACGGTGGCGCGCGTCTGCGCGACCAGCGGTGCCGCGATCAGCACGAGCGCGGCGGAGGTCGTGGACAGGGTACGAAGCATCATGACAACGGTTGGGTGGAGATGGTGGAGGGGCACATGCCAATCCTACGCGCGGGGCCGGAGGACTGTTCGGCTGTCGGGAACCACCCCCACCCCGTGCGCCTTGAAGGATACCCACACCGCACTCCCCTCGCCGATTCCCATCTCCTGCGCCGACCGCCGCGTGAGCGCGGCCACGAACGGCGTGCCGGCGACGTCCACGGTGATGGTGGCCAGCGGGCCGTGCGCCGCCACCTCCTGCACGATGCCCTGAAAGCGGTTGCGCGCCGAGCCGGCCGGCGGCTCGCACGACAGCACGATCTCCTCGGCGCGGATCACGGCGTGGGCGGGGCCCGGCGGCGCGACGCCCACGGCGTGCAGCACCAGCGGGCCGGCGCGGAGCTCCAGCACCGTGGGCTCGCCGGGCCCGGCGGCCGGCGCGTCGCCGCCCGCGGGGTCGGCCATCGCCGGGTCGCCCGCGGCCCCCACCACCTGCACCGCCAGCACGTTCTCCACGCCCAGGAACCCGGCCGCCCACGCCGTGGCGGGGCTCCGGAACAGCGCCTCGGGCGCGCCGGTCTGCAGCACGCGGCCGGCGTCCAGCAGCACGGCCACCTGCGCCAGGCCGCCGGCCTCGGCGAAATCGTGCGTCACGGTGAGGGTGGTGAGCCGCCACTCGTCGTGCAGGCGGCGCACCTCGCGGCGCACGCGCGTGCGCCGCGAGGGGTCCAGCGCACTCCACGGCTCGTCCAGCAGCAGCACGCGCGGACGGCAGGCGAGCGCGCGGGCCAGCGCCACGAGCTGCCGCTCGCCGCCGCTCAGCGCGCGCACCGGCTGATCGCGCAGCGCCCACGCCCCCACGCGCTCGGCCACCTCGCGCGCCAGCGTGGGGTCGGCGGCGCCGTAGACCACGTTCTGCCACACCGTGAGGTGCGGGAACAGGTACGCGTGCTGGTACACCAGCGCGAGGCCGCGCCGCTCGGGCGGCAGCTGGCTCACGTCGCGGCCGGCCAGGCGCACGGTGCCGGCCTGCGTGGGCAGCAGGCCGGCGATGGCCTCGAGCAGCGTGGTCTTGCCGGAGCCCACGGGTCCCAGCACCACGCCCCACGCGCCGGCCGGCACCGCGAAGCTCACGTCGCGCAGGCGGAACGCGCCGGCCTGCGCGGAGAGCCCCTGCACCTCGATCCCGCCCGCGTCGCTCATGCCGCCCGCGTCGCTCATGGCTGCTCCCCCACGCCGGGGCGCGCGCGCAGCAGGCGCAGGAGCACCAGCGGCACGAGCGCCACGATGAGCAGCGCGGCCGCGGCGGGCACCGCCTCCCGCATGCCGAAGCTGGTGAACCGGTCGTACACCAGCACGCTGGCCACGCGCGGGTGATAGGCGATGATGACGATGGCCCCGAACTCGCTCACCGCGCGCGCCCACGTGACGATGGCCGCCGCCAGCAGGCCGCGCCCGGCCAGCGGCAGCGTCACCCGGTGCGCGGCGCGCCACCACGAATCGCCCAGCGTGCGCGCCACCCCCTCGTAGCGCGCGTCCACGCGCGCGAACGCCTCGGCGGCGCCGGCCACGTAGAGCGGCGCGGAGACGAACAGCATGGCGAGCACGATGCCCAGCGGCGCGCTCACCACGCGCACGCCCGCCGCCAGCAGCGCGGCGCCCAGCGGCGTGTCGCGGCCCAGCACGAGCAGCAGCGCCAGGCCGGCCACCGGGTGCGGCAGCACCAGCGGCAGGTCCAGCAGCGCCGCCACCACGGGCGCGCCGCGCAGGCGCCGGCGCGCCAGCGCCCAGGCCAGCGGCGTGCCGCACACCACCGCGAGCAGCGTGGCCGCGCTGGCCGCGGCGCCGGTGAGCAGCAGGGCGCCGCGCAGCTCCCTGTCCATGGCCAGCCCGCGGAGCCCACCGGCCCCGCCCTGCACGGCCAGCCCGGCCACCGGGAGCACGAGGAAGAGGAGCAGCGCGGAGGCGAGGAGCGCCGCGAGCACCGCGGCCAGCCCGCCGGCCGTCCGGGCGCGAAACGTTCCCGGCGCGCCGCTCGTCGGGTTGCGGCGTGGGCGCACGGCACCCACTTTCTGCCCCTCCGCCCCACCGTCCCGTGCCGTTCCCTCCAGACGTACCTCCCGCGATGATCCCTGTGTACCGGAGCGCCGCGCCGCGCGTCGTCGCCGCATCATGACCGCGACGTCCACGCCCGCGATCGAGATCCGCAACGTCACCAAGCGCTACGAGAAGCACGTGGCCGTGCGCGACCTGAGCCTGGTGGTCCCGCGCGGCAGCGTCTACGGCCTGCTGGGCCCCAACGGCGCCGGCAAGACCAGCACCATCCGGATGATCCTCAACATCATCGCGCCCGACGAGGGCACGATCAACATCTTCGGCGCGCCGAGCGCGGGCACGAACGTGGGTGACCGCATCGGCTACCTGCCCGAAGAGCGTGGGCTGTACCGCAAGATGACCGTGCGGCGCGTGCTCCGCTTCCTGGCGGAGCTCAAGGGGGTGCGCCGCAAGGAGGCGGACCGGCGCATCGACGAATGGCTGGACCGGCTGGGCCTGCGCGACGAGGCGAAGGACTGGGGCGCGGCCAGGGTGGAGGCGCTCTCGCGCGGCATGCAGCAGAAGGTGCAGTTCATCGGCGCCCTGGTGCACGAGCCCGAGCTGGTGATCCTGGACGAGCCGTTCAGCGGGTTGGACCCGATCAACGCCCAGGCCCTCAAGGATACGGTGGTGGAGCTCAAGCGGCAGGGGCGCACCGTCATCTTCAGCACGCACCTCATGGACAACGCGGAGCGCATGTGCGACGCGGTGTGCATCATCGCCGGCGGCGAGAAGGTGCTGGACGGCGCGCTGGCCGACGTGAAGGGCAACGGCGCGAGCCACCACGTGGCCATCGCGCTGGACGGCGGCAGCCCCGGCGCGGTGGCCGAGCTGCTCGGCGCCTCGCCCCACGTGGCGCACGTGGACGACCAGAACCGCTTCTTCGAGGTGGAGCTGCAGCCGGGCGCCGACCCGCAGGCGCTGCTGCACGCGCTGGTGGGCGCCGGCGTGCGGCTGCAGCGGTTCGAGCTGATGCAGCCGTCGCTGCACCAGATCTTCCTGCGCCAGGTGGGCGCGACCGGCGTGGAGCCGGGCATGACGGGTCAGGGGTGAGCCGATGAGAAAGCTGGGAGCGGTGTTCCGGCGCGAGTTCGCGGAGCGGGTGCGCACGAAGTGGTTCCTGGTGGCCACCCTGCTGGCGCCCATGCTGTTCGGCATGCTGCTGCTCGCCCCGCTGTGGCTCGCGTCCAGATCGAAGCCGGCCGCGGACGTGGACCACATCGTGATCGTGGACGCCACGGGACGGGGGCTGGGGCAGCAGGTGGCGCTGGACCTGGCCGGCGGGCTGCAGGGCGGCGAGCCGCGGGCCCGGGTGCGCGAGGTGGAGCCGGGCGAGCTGTCCCAGGCGCTGCCGGTAGCGGCGCGCGAGGTGCGGGAGCGGGGTGCGCGCGGCTACCTGGTGCTCGGCGCCGACTTCGTCACGCGGGGCACGGCGCGCTACGCGGGGGCCAACGCCACCTCCTCCCTGGACATGCAGCGCCTGCGGCGCGCGCTGCGCGACCAACTCACCGCGCACCGCCTCGAAGGGCTGGGCGTGGACGCCCGCGAGGTGCGCTCCATCACCTCGCTCGACATCAAGCTCGATGCCGAGCGGCTGACGCGCGAGGGCGCGGGAGAGCGCGGGTCGGTGACGGCGGCGTTCGCGTTCCTGATCGCCATCGTCCTCTACCTCACCATCTTCATGTACGGCCAGAACGTGATGCGCAGCATCATGGACGAGAAGCAGACGCGCGTGGCCGAGGTGGTGGTGTCGAGCGTGCCGGCGTCCACGCTGCTGGCCGGCAAGGTGCTGGGCGTGGGCGCGGTGGGGCTCACGCAGATGACGCTCTCGCTGCTCGCGTCGCTGGCGATGTTCAGGGCACGGGCACCGATCATGACGGCGCTCGGGCTCCCCAACGTGCCCATCGACCTGCCCGCGCTCGCGCCGGGCGCCGCGGTGCTGCTGCTGCTCTACTTCCTGCTGGGCTACCTGTTCTACTCGGCGCTGTTCGCGGCCATCGGGGCGCTGGTGAACAGCGAGGCCGAGGCGCAGCAGGTGGCGCTGCCGGTGGCGCTGCTGCTCGTGTTGAGCGCGATGTTCATCCAGCCGGTGCTCATGGAGCCCGAGAGCACCGTGGCGCGGGTGATGTCCATGCTCCCCTTCTCCGCGCCCATCATGATGCCGCTGCGCCTGAGCCTCGTGCCGGTGCCGGCGATGGACATCGCACTCTCGGTGCTGCTGCTGTTGAGCGGGTGCTACCTGGCGGTGGTGTTCGCGGCGCGGCTGTATCGCATCGGGCTGTTGATGTACGGGCAGCGGCCGGGCGTGCGGCAGGTGCTGCGGTGGCTGCACGAGGCGGGGCGCTGATCCCGAGGCTCCGCCGCCACTCGCCGGGTCCGTGAGTGGCGCGCGCTTCTTGACGGTGAAGGCCATGAGCACGAGCATTGAGCGGCGCGCGCAGCAGCGACCGCCGCGCCGCACCCCATCATCCGCCGCGAGGCCTTTCGTGCCCGTCCGCATCCGCGCGTGAGCAGATGACCGTATCTGTCGGGAGTCCCGCCGCGGCACGTCGCCTCGCCTGGGTGGACGAGGAGGTCGCGCGCAACGCCACGTGCCTCTTCGCGGTCGTCGCGGCCCTGCTTCTCGTGAACGGGAGCGGGCTGCTGAACGATCCCGACAGCCACTGGCACGTCGCGGTGGGACGCCTCATCTGGGAGACGCGCGCGGTCCCCTGGACCGACCCGTTCTCCCACACCTTCGCCGGTGCCCCCTGGATCGCCAAGGAGTGGCTCGCGCAGCTCCTGCTCTACGGCGCCCACGCACTGGGTGGATGGTGGGGCGTCGTCGTCCTCACCGCCACGACGGCCGCGGCCTCGTTCGCCCTGCTGTTCGGGTGGTTGCAGTTGCGGATCCGGGTACCGACCGCACTCATCATCACGCTGGTCGCGCTCATCCTGTCGCT
>DATANT010000523.1:0-12155 GCA_036266115.1 Gemmatimonadaceae bacterium
CGAACGTCACTGGTCATCCATAGCACCCACCGACGATGCCTCCGGGTCCCAGCAGTCGCCTCCCCATCTCACCCCCTCATCCCCTCACCCCCGCCACCGCACGCCCACGCGGTGCACCGGCCCCGTCCCCTCGAAGGTGCGCCACGCGTACTCCACCATCAGCTTATCCACCGTGAACGCGGCGCCCAGCGACCAGGGACGCTCGGCGGGATCGTGCGTGGCGCGCACGCCGGCGCGCCCCAGGAACGTGAAGCCCTCGAGCGGCATCCAGCCCACTTCCGCGCCGGCGGCCGGCGTGACGTCGCCGTTGGCGAGCACCGAGACGTCCGCGCTGCCGGCCAGGTCCACGGGGCCGCGCTGCAGCCCCTGGAAGGCAGCGCCCAGGGTGTAGCGCTGCGGCAGGAGCCAGGTGCCGCCCGCCTGCTCCAGCGACGGGCCCAGGTTCTGCGCCGCAGCGCCGATCATCACGCTACCGATCGCTCGCGCCACGCCCAGGTCCACGGCTGCCGTGGCGTCGTGGGTCTCGGGCAACCGCTGCTGCACGTACTTGGCGGCCGCGCCCACCCGGAACCCCTTGATGACGCGCGCGTATCCCACCGACGCCACCGCGCTGGTGGTGTTCCAGTCGCCACCCTGCAACAGCGAGCTCTCGCTCTCCGGCACGGCGGCCAGGCAGCTGGAGCAGGGCGCGGCCGCGCCCAGCTGCTGCGCGCCGATGGCCAGCGTGCCGCCGCCCGCCGGGATGGCCACGGCCAGCGTGCCGAGCGTGCTGCCCGGCGCGTAGCGCTGGCCGGCCAGGTTGATCCCGCGCGCGTTCACCAGCTGCGCCGGATTGTAGAAGAGCGCCGTCTCGTCGCTCACCGCTGCGCCAGCGTCGCCCATGGCCATGGCGCGCGTGCTCGCCGGTAGGGTGAGCACCACCGGGGCGTAGCGCGTCTCGCCGGCTGGCGCCTGTGCCGCCGCGGGGCGCGGCGCGATGGCGGCCGCCATCGCGAGCATGCCCATCCACCTGGTGCGCGTCATCATGGCGCACCCGCCGCACCGCGCGCGGTGATGGGCACCGCTGGCGTCGGGTGAAAGAAGCCCACGTCGTCCAGGATCACCGTGCCGGCACTGGCGTGGTCGAAGCGCAGCCGCACCGCGCGCAGCGTGGCGAGGTCCAGGCGCGGGTTCTCGGCGGCGAAGTCGGCGAGGGGCAGCACGTGGGTCTGGAGCACGAGCTCATAGGTGTTGGCGAACTGCTGCTCGTCGCGACCGCGGCGGCGCAGGACGCGGGTTTCGAGCGGTCGGCGAATGGGGCCGAATCGGGAGAGCGGAAGCGCCGCGGTGCTGCCGGCGGCGTCCTCCAGCTCCACGGTGACGTCCAGCGGCTCGGTAGGCTCGCCGGACTTCTTCCTGTCCTTGACGGGCGCCGCCTTCTTCGCCCCAGCGCTGTCCTTGGCGGTGCTGTCCTTTCTCGCGGCGCGCGGACCTGGCACCGCCTTCGTGGGCGCGATCAAGAGCGAGAGCGCGGCATCGCGGTCCAGCTCGAGCGATGCGGTCAACGCCGCCGGCAGCTGGATGGTGTAGGTGGCTGGGCGCGGCCGCACGGTGGTATCGGGGCCGGCCACGCGATTGCTCCACCCCAGCCACACCGCGCTGTTGTTCTGCTGCTCGTTGCGCCAGCGGAAGGGCACGATCCCCTCCTTCCAGGTGGACAGGCTGTCACCCCGCAGCCGCACGCCGCCGGCGGTGCCGGTGGTCACGTCCACGTCCTCCTCGTAGTCGGCCACCGAGCGGAGCCCGCTCTCCTCGTAGCGCGTGAGATACATGGTCTTCGGCAGCCAGCCGCCGGCCGAGCGGTGGTCGCGGAAGAGCGGCAGGTACTCGCGTCGGTTCCGGAGCGTGGCTTCCAGAAAGGCCGTCACGTACACCTCGGCCACCCGTCGCTGGTCTTCGGGCGGCATGAGCGCCCGGAGCTGTAGCCGCGCCGCGCTGCGCGGGCCGTTGTCGTTGCGCCCCCACACGGTGTTCCACTGCCCGTGGTTGGCGCGGTAGACGTACACCGCCGATTTGAAGCGCGGCGCGGCCGTGTCGCCGGCGGCCATGCGCGCCGAGTCGGTGAACGTCGCGCGCTGCCACTGGCGCAGGCCATGAAAGGTGGAGACGTCGCCGTCGTGCGACCCGTGCAGGACGAGGTAGCTCACGTCGCGCACCGGCATCAGCCGGTCGGCGGGCTTGTACTGCCCGTCCACCGGGGCGATGGCGACGATGGCCTTGATGGCGTAGTTGAAGCCGAGCTTCACCGAGGCGTCGTCCGGGTAGTACGGCATGCGATTGAAGGCGGCCGCGTGTCCCACCGCTTCCCCGCCGCGCGAGTGCCCCATGAGCGCCACGCTGGCGGTATCCACCTTGCCAGCCAGTGGCCCGGTGCCGCGGTTGAAGTCGTGCCACGCCTTCACGTGCTGCAGCAGCATCCACCCGCGCCCGTCGTTCTCGTTGCGCAGGGAGCCGTTCAGGAAGTTCTCGTCCACGGACGCCACGATGAAGCCGCGGCTCGCCAGCAGCTCGCCCAGGTAGCCGTAGCCGGGGTCGGAGAAGTCCTTGGGGTCGTGGTTGCCATGCACCACGAGCACCAGCGGAAAGGGGCCGCGCCCGTCGGGATACCACACCCGCCCGTTGACGGGAAACGCCTTGGCGTCGAAGCCCCAGTACTTCCTGCGCCCCTTGGCGACCGCCGGCTCCATGCTCACGAACTTGGACGCGTCCACGGCCTGCGTCTTCATGGTCACCGAGTCGCGGTACTCACGCCGTCGCTTGTCGGTACCGCTGCCATAGTAGAGCTGCCGCACCGTGAACGGCCCGCGATCGGCGGGCGACGACGCCTGCAGCGTGTGCCGCGCGAGCACGACACCGGAGTCGTCCCGGGACAGCTTGAGCGGCGCCGTGCAGGCGAGCGCGAGCAGCGCCAGCAGTGGCGTGGCGCGCACGGGAAAGCGGAGGACCATGGACGAGAGCTGGGAAGGCGGGGTGAGGAGCGGAGCGACAGGGGGTTCGACACCGCTGGCGGCCCGATGGTTACGGAAGGGCGACGTGCGAGAGGGCGGCGGCGGGCAGCACGCTCGTGGCGCCGAGCGGCAGGAATGCGGGCCACGCCACTAGCAGCGCGATGAGCGAGAGGCCGTGCGGGCCCTCAGCTCCCCAGGCCGAACCCGCGGGTCACGGCGCTGGCGGCGATCACCATGAGCACCACCAGCCCCGCCTGCACGTAGCTGATGGTGGCGAGGCGCCGCGCCGCGCCACGGTCCACCTCGATCTCGGTGGCCCCGCCGCGGGCGAGGGCGAGCCGCCAGCGGGTGAGGGTGGTGGCCGGCCGGATCTCCAGCACGAGGATGAGCAGCAGGAGCCCCATCTTCGTGAGGAAGAGATGATTGTGGTTGTAGTAGCTGGTGGCCTTCTCGGTCTCGCCCAGGTACCGCCAGAGCCCCGTGCCGATCCAGAGGATGGCCGCCACGCCCCACTGCGCGTCGGCCTCCAGCGCGCGGCGGAGGGCGCCGGGCGCGGGCAGCTCGCGGAGGGCGCGGCCGCGCGCCATCACCGCCCACAGGCCTATGCCCAGGGCCAGCAGGTGTGCCGTGGCGAGGAGGACGCGGAGCATGGGGCAACGCTACGCACGCCCGGGGCGGCTGTCCAGCGGCTGTCGAGCGGCGAGCCGAGGCGTTCGGGCGAGGGATGATCACCCGCTGTCCTGCCGGCCACGCCCTCTGTCGTCGCCCGCTCGGCCTTGCCAAACACTTGTGCCGTGGCTGCTTAGATGCCGCCCCCAGGACCCGGGCCAGCGTTGATTCCCGGCCAATCTCGACTAAATTCCTCTGGTATCTGGAGCCGGTGTGCCGCCCCGGCCCATCCGGACGCCACGGGCGCCCCTCGCACGCGGCGTCCGATCCGCGCCGAGACCTCGCGCTGCCCGTCTCACCGGTGCGCGCGCGGTGCGGTCCACGACGCTACACCAAGCATTACACCCAGCGACATCCAGGACGGCGCGAGGCGCCCTCCTGATTCACGAGGAGATGGCATGAGCAGCTCGATCGATTCCCTGGTTGGTCGCGAATATCAGTACGGTTTCGTGACGGACATCGAGGCGGAGACCATTCCCGCCGGCCTCAGCGAGGAGACCGTCCGCCTCATCTCGGCCAAGAAGGACGAGCCGGCGTGGCTGCTCGAGTGGCGCCTCAAGGCGTTCCGCCGCTGGCAGACGATGACCGAGCCGCACTGGTCCAACGTCCGCTACGAGCCGATCGACTACCAGAGCCAGGTCTACTACTCGGCGCCCAAGACCACCACGCCGCTCGGCAGCCTGGACGACGTGGACCCCCGGCTCATCGAGACCTACAAGAAGCTCGGCATCCCGCTCAACGAGCAGAAGCGCCTGGCCGGCGTGGCCGTGGACGCGGTGTTCGACAGCGTGTCCGTGGGCACCACCTTCAAGGCGGAGCTGGCCAAGGCGGGTGTCATCTTCTGCTCCTTCGGCGAGGCGGTGCGCGAGCATCCGGAGCTGGTGCAGAAGTACCTGGGCAGCGTGGTGCCGTACAGCGACAACTTCTTCGCCGCGCTCAACAGCGCGGTGTTCAGCGACGGCTCGTTCTGCTACGTGCCCAAGGGCGTGCGCTGCCCCATGGAGCTCTCCACCTACTTCCGCATCAACGCCGAGAACACCGGGCAGTTCGAGCGGACGCTGATCGTGGCCGACGAGGGCGCGTCGGTGAGCTATCTGGAAGGGTGCACGGCGCCCAAGCGCTCCACCACGCAGCTGCACGCGGCCGTGGTGGAGATCATCGCGCTGGACAGCGCGACGGTGAAGTACAGCACCGTGCAGAACTGGTATGCCGGCGACGAGGAGGGGAAGGGCGGCATCTACAACTTCGTCACCAAGCGCGGCAAGGCCATGGCCAACGCCAAGATCTCGTGGACGCAGGTGGAGACCGGCTCGGCGATCACCTGGAAGTACCCCAGCGTGATCCTGCAGGGCGACAACAGCACCGGCGAGTTCTACTCGGTGGCGGTGGTGAACCACATGCAGCAGGCCGACACCGGGACGAAGATGATCCACATCGGCCGCAACACGAAGTCCAACATCGTCAGCAAGGGCATCTCGGCCGGCCAGGGGCAGAACAGCTACCGCGGCCAGGTGAAGATCATGCCCAAGGCCGAGGGCGCCCGCAACTACACGCAGTGCGACTCCATGCTGGTGGGCAACCGGTGCGGCGCGCACACGTTCCCGTACATCGAGGTGGGCAACAACTCCGCCACGCTCGAGCACGAGGCGTCCACGTCCAAGATCGGCGAGGACCAGATCTTCTACCTCAAGCAGCGCGGCCTGAGCGCCGAGCAGGCGGTCTCCATGATCGTCAGCGGCTTCTGCAAGGACGTGTTCCAGGAGCTGCCCATGGAGTTCGCGCTCGAGGCGCAGCAGCTGCTCGGCATCACGCTCGAAGGCAGCGTCGGCTGACGCCGGCCGCCGCTTCGTTCACTCCGTCCCTCACTCTTTCTACATAGATCATGCTCGAGATCCGCGGTCTGCGCGCCAACATTGGCGACAAGGAAATTCTCAAGGGCATCGACCTCACCGTCCAGGCGGGTGAGGTGCATGCCGTGATGGGCCCCAACGGCTCCGGCAAGAGCACGCTGGCGCAGGTGCTGGCCGGCCACCCGAGCTACGAGGTCACCGGCGGCACGGTGACCTACGACGGCAAGGACCTGCTGGAGCTGGAGCCCGAGGTGCGCGCGCAGAGCGGCATCTTCCTGGCCTTCCAGTACCCGGTGGAGATCCCCGGCGTGTCCAACGCCTACTTCCTGCGCGCCGCCTACAACGAGATCCGCAAGGCGCGCGGCGAGGAGGAGGTGGACCCCATGGACTTCCTCGACATCATGGAGGAGAAGGCGCAGCTGGTGGAGATGGACACGGCCATGCTCAACCGCTCGGTGAACGCGGGCTTCTCGGGCGGCGAGAAGAAGCGCAACGAGATCCTGCAGATGGCGGTGCTGGAGCCCCGGCTGGCCATCCTCGACGAGACCGACTCCGGGCTCGACATCGACGCCATGCGCATCGTGGCCGACGGCGTGAACGCACTGCGCCGCCCCGACCGCGCGACGATCCTGGTGACGCACTACCAGCGGCTGCTCAACTACATCGTGCCCGACTACGTGCACGTGCTGGCCAGCGGCCGCATCGTGAAGTCGGGCGGCAAGGAGCTGGCGCTGGAGCTGGAGGAGAAGGGATACGACTGGCTCACCACGGGAGCGGCGGCGTGAGCGAGCAGCTGCTGCTGAGCGCCGCGCGCGGCGTTGGCGCGGAGGCCGGCGGCCCGGCGTGGCTGGCCGAGCTGCGCGAGCGCGGGCTGGCGAACTTCGCTCGCCTGGGCATTCCCACCACGCGCGACGAGGACTGGCACTACACCAACCCGGCGGTGATCGCCGAGCGCGCGTGGGCCGCGCATCCGGCCGCCGGCGCCTCGAGCGTGCAGGCGGCGGACCTCGCGCCGTACACCTTCGGCCAGCCCGACTGGCCCACCATGGTGTTCCTGAACGGCCGCTTCGCGCCGGAGCTCTCCAACCTGCGCGACCTGCCCGCCGGCGTGCGCGTGACGGACCTCGCCACCGCGCTCGAGGAGGAGCCGGAGCTGGTACAGCGCCACGCGGCCTCCGCGGCCAACATGGAGCAGCACGCCTTCACCGCGCTCAACACCGGCGCGCTGGGGCACGGCGTGGTGATCCACGTGGCCAAGGAGATGGTGGCCGAGGTGCCGGTGCACGTGATCTACGCGAGCGACGCGGGCGCCACCGACGTCATGATGCAGCCCCGCATGCTCATCGTGGCCGATCGGCACTCCACGGCCACCGTGATCGAGAGCTGGGTGGGCCTCACCGACGCGCGCTACTTCAACAACGCGGTGACCGAGGCCGTGCTGGCGGATGGCGCCACCATCAACCACCTGAAGGTGCAGCGCGAGGGGCGCGGCGCCATGCACGTGGGCTCGGTCCACGCGCATCAGGAGCGGGACAGCCACTTCATCTCGTTCTCGTTCGCCATCGGCGCCGGCCTGTCGCGCACCAACATCCACACCGTCCTCGACGGCGAGGGCGCGGGCTCCACGCTCAACGGGCTGTACATGATCGACGGCGAGCAGGTGTGCGACAACCAGACGCGCATCGAGCACGCCCAGCCCAACTGCTTCAGCCGCGAGGTCTACAAGGGGCTGCTGGACGGCCACTCGCGCGGCGTGTTCAACGGCAAGGTGTACGTGCACCCCATCGCGCAGAAGACGGACGGCAAGCAGGAGAACAACAACATGCTGCTCTCGCCGTATGCGCACGTGGACACCAAGCCGGAGCTGGAGATCTTCGCCGACGACGTGCGCTGCACGCACGGCGCCACGGTGGGCCGCATCGACGAGACCGCGCTGTTCTACATGAAGAGCCGCGGCGTGAGCGCGGACGCCGCCCGCGACCTGCTGGTGTATGCCTTCGCCGCCGACGTCCTGGAGACGATCGAGCAGACCGAGGTGCGCGAGGCGCTGGAGACCCTGACGCTGGAGCGTTTCGCCGGCGTCGCCGATTCCGGAGTGGTTCCGCGCTGATGGCCGACCTTCTCGCCCTCTACCAGGAAGTCATCCTGGATCACAACCGGCGTCCCCGGAACTACGGGGCGCTGGAGGGCGCGAATCGCGAGGTGGCGGGCCACAACCCGCTGTGTGGGGACCAGATGACGCTCTGGCTCAAGCTGGACGGCCAGACCATCGCCGACGCGCGCTTCGTGGCGCAGGGTTGCGCCATCTCGCGCGCGTCGGCCTCGCTGCTCACCTCGGCGGTGAAGGGAAAGACGGTGGCCGAGGCGGAGGCGCTGTTCGAGCGCGTGCACGGCGTGGTGACCGGCGCGCTGAAGCCGGACGAGGCGCCGCTGCCGGGCAGCCTGGCCGCCCTGAGCGGGGTGGCCCGCTTCCCGGTGCGCGTGAAGTGCGCGAGCATGCCGTGGCACGCGCTGCACTCGGCGCTCACGCAACCAGCGGGAGCGAACGTGGAGACACACGTGGAGCCGCACGTGGTGACGCCCGACGCGCAGGGCGGAACGCCCGGGTGAGCGAGGAAGGCGGGCGCGACGGCGGGGCGCCCTCGGCTGCCGGAGGGCGGCCCGTGACGGTGGCACCCGCCGGGTTCGAGTGGGTGGCGAGACTGGGCGACGTACCCGCGGGCATGCTGCTGGCCGTGCGATCCGCGGCCGGCCACGAGATCTGCCTGGCCAATCACGACGGCGACGTCTCCGCCGTGCAGGACCGATGCACGCACCAGGCCTTTCCGCTCTCCGTGGGCGAGCTGCTGCCGGACGGCACCATCCAGTGC
Source organism: Gemmatimonadaceae bacterium (assembly GCA_036266115.1). Lineage (GTDB taxonomy): Bacteria > Gemmatimonadota > Gemmatimonadetes > Gemmatimonadales > Gemmatimonadaceae > DATANT01. The sequence continues at coordinate 8,377 of DATANT010000523.1, forward strand.
GCGTGGCACGGCGCGCGCTTCGACGGCGAGACCGGGTGCGTGTGCGAGGGGCCGGCCACCGAGCCGGTGCCCGTGTACGAGGTGCTCGTGCTGAACGATGACGTCTACGTGAAGGTTGCCAACCGATGATGCTGCCCCGCTCCGCCTTTCCGCTGCTCGCCGCCCAGCCCGAGCTGCACTACCTGGACAGCGCCGCCACGGCGCAGAAGCCGGCCGTGGTGCTGGATGCGATGCGCGACTACTACGTGTCGCACAACGCCAACCCGCACCGCGGCGCGTACGCGCTCTCGGCCGTGGCCACCGAGCGCTATCACCAGGCGCGCGAGCAGGTGGCCGGCTTCTTCGGCGTGCGCGACGCGGCGCGGCTCGTCTTCACGCGCGGCACCACCGAGTCGCTCAACCTCGTGGCCACGGCGTGGGGTGGGCCCAACCTCGCGGCCGGCGATCAGGTGATCGTCACCGCGCTCGACCATCACGCGAACTTCGTCACCTGGCAGCAGGCGGCGCGCCGCGCCGGCGCCGAGCTGCGGGTGTGCGAGCTCACGCCGCACGGCCTGCCCGATCTGGACCACCTGCGCTCGCTGCTCTCGGCGCGCACCCGGGTGGTGGCGTTCCCGCAGGTGTCCAACGCGCTCGGCAGCATGCTGCCCGTGCGGGAGATCGCCGCGCTGGCGCATGGGGTGGGGGCCATCGCGGTGTGCGACGGCGCGCAGGGCGCGCCGCACCTGGCCACCAGCGTGGACGAGCTGGACGTGGACTTCTACGCCTTCAGCGGTCACAAGATGGGCGGGCCCATGGGGATTGGCGGGGTGATCGGCCGGCGCGCGCTGCTCGAGGCCATGCCGCCCTATCAGTACGGCGGCGACATGATCGCCATCGTGGGCGACCACGAGAGCACGTGGAACGAGCTGCCGCACAAGTTCGAGGCCGGCACCCCCAACGTGGGTGACGCTGTGGGGCTCGCGGCCGCCGTCGTCTGGCTGGGCGAGCTGGGCATGGACCGCGTGCACGCGCACGAGCAGGCGCTCGTGGCCCTGGCCATGCGGCGGCTCGGGGAGCTGGAAGGCGTCACGCTCTACGGCCCCGCGTCCACGCAGCGGAGCGGCGCGGTGAGCTTCACCATGGAGGGCGTGCATCCGCACGACCTCGCGACCGTGTTGGACGGCCAGCAGGTGTGCATCCGCGCCGGCCACCACTGCGCGCAGCCGCTCATGCGGCGGCTGGGTGTGGCGGCCACGGCGCGCGCGTCGTTCTGGGTGCACAACGACGAGGCGGACGTGGACGCGCTGGTGGACGGGGTGCGCGAGGCGGCGGCGATCTTCGCCGGCTGACGCCCGCGCGCCTCAGCGCGTCCGGCTCTTCCGCTCGAACAGCACCCGCTCGGCCTCGGCCGACGTGGGCGCCAGCAGCGCGGGGAGCCACGCCGCCAGGCGCGGCATCCCCGGCAGCCGGTCCGCGGCGGCGGCGAGAAAGCCGGCCCACCCGGGCAGCGTGTCGACCAGGTCGAGCACCATGCCGGTATCGAGCGCCACCCGCACCAGCACGCTCGGCTCGGCCGACGTCCGATCCACCGTCGCCTGGATGCGCGACACGTCGGACCACCGGGCGGAGCCCACGTGGCGGCCGCCGCGCCAGAGGCCGAAGCCCGACGCGACGATCACGATGCGATCGGTGTCCTCCATCAACGCGTCGCGGCCGCGCCGTTCCTGATCGGGTGCCAGAACACCACCCGGGCGAACGACACCGCGAACAGCGCGTAGACCACCGCCGCCACCCAGAGCGGCACGACGTCGCGCGCGGCGAACGCCGCCTTCACCAGCGCGAGGCCCGCCACCACGAAGTGCATGAAGTTGCCCAGGGCCACCGGCCGGCTGTAGATGCCGCCGATCAGGTTGTCCTTGGCCATCCAGTTGAGGATGGCAAAGCCCAGGTACAGCGCGCCGCACACCTGCACGAACACGGCGGCGAGGCCGTCCGGCTGCACGCCGGCGTAGCCCAGCAGCTCGTGCGGCACAAAGGACATGGCGGCACCGAGCAGGGCCATGAAAGCGGCGCTCGACGTCATCAGCAGTTTCGTGGGCACGCGGGAACCTGGGATGGGGTGGGATGGACCGACGCGTCGGCCCTCGGGCACCGGGAATAGTAGCGGGATCCGGCGAGCGGGGGGTGTCGCGTGCGCTAGGGGTGTGCGCAAACTCGCCATGAGCCCTGAAACGGCATGCCGCGGACGCGAACGGGGGCTCCGGTGTGGAGCCCCCGTTCGCGTCCTCCGACCATGCGCATCGCCACCTGGTTGCTCGCGGGCCGGAGGTGCGGTCGTACCTCGCGGCCACGGAGCCTCGTCACTTTCAGGGGAGCGATCTGCAGCGCTGCCATGCTTGGCCAACCTTAGTGGTTCTTAATGCAGAGGCCGCCGCACAGTGTTACCGTAGGCCACTACCATCGCTGTGTTGCTGTAGGCCACTACCGTCGGAGACCTGTCATGCGCCGCCTGATCATCCTCGCCCTCGCGCTCGGCCTCGCCTCGTGCGGCGGCGACCCCGCTGGCCCGGCGCAGACGGGCCCGGTGTCGTTCACCCTCGTGAATGCGGGCGCGCCCCTCACCGGCACGGTGGGCGAGCGACTCCCCGTCGCACTCGAGGTGCAGGCGCGGCGTGCCGGCGAGCCCGCTGCCGGCCAGATCATCAGTTTCGTCGTCATCGAGCCCGAGTGCGGCCAGCCCTTCGCCGGCGCCGCGACAACGAACGCCGGCGGCGTGGCGCGCGAGTACTGGGAACTCGGCAGCACGGTCGGTACGTGCCACATGGAAGTGAGGGTGGTCGACCAGGAGACCGGCGAGCCGCTGGTGGCGGGCACGTTCACGGCCGCGGTCCAGCCGGGTGTGGCCGACACCGTGAGGCTCCGCGGGATCTCCGTGCGAATCCCGGCCGGGGACTCCGTGTCCCTGGCCTCGTTGGTGGCTCGCGCTGTGGACCGCTTCGGGAACGAGACCGCGGTACCCACGATCACGGCGACGATCACGGACGGGACGGCGCACGTGGCGGGCGGCTACATCTTCGCGGGGAGCACCGAGGGCACGGGCGCCGCCCAGCTCCAGGTGGGCAACCTGTCGCAGCTGCTCAGCATCTGGGTGGGCGTGGATCTCCGCACTCACACGTGGCGGGCGCAGTTTTCCTGTCCCTTTCCGCCCAACTCCACCCACCCCTCCGGGGCCTCCGCCTACGCAGACAGCGTGCAGTGGAATCTGGTGACGGACCGCGTCCGGTATTACCCGCCGGACGCTCCGGGCGACACGATCGCGACGTATGTCCTCGGGGCGCTCGGCACGGTGTGGGCTTCGGGGACGGGGCGGTATTTCCTGGCCGACGGTACGACGCTCGATGTGACGGAGCCGGAATATCGTGTCGGCATTCGGGACTTCGGCCCTGATATGATTCGCTTCTCGGCGACCGGGAGCGCGTGGCCGCCGGGCCGATCGGCGAGCGGCCCTACGATGCGAACGGACGTCGGCTCCGCGACCTGGACAGGCGGGACGTGGTGTCCGAGCTGGAGCGATCCGCTCCGCACAGAGCCGATGACATTCACGCAGCTCGCACCCTAACCCTCCCCGCCGGCACGCGATGGTGGAGAGTCGGGGCACGCCCGGCGAGATCAAGATCGCCGTGGGGCAGCTCGCCCCGGTGAGCCGTATCCTGGGCTTCGGGCTCCGCCAGCGGGCGGACGATCCCAACCGCTACGAGGATGCGGACACCTCCCTCAGCTCGGCGGGATGTTCACCG
>DATANT010000524.1:0-3632 GCA_036266115.1 Gemmatimonadaceae bacterium
GTGGACGGCGAGATGCAGGCGGACACGGCGCTGGACGCGGGCATCCTGGCCAGCAAGTATCCCTTCAGCGCCCTCGGCGAGCCGGCCAACGTTCTGATCTTCCCGAACTTGAGCGCCGGCAACATTGCCTACAAGTTGTTGCATCACCTGGGCGGGGCCACGGCAATCGGGCCCATCCTCATGGGGATGCGGCTGCCGGTGCACGTGCTCGAGCTGGGTGCCGGTGTGGAAAGCATCGTCCGCATGGTGGCAGTCGCCGTCGTGGACGCTCAAGAACGCTCACGCGCCACCGGCCAGTCGCTCGCTCCGCGCGACTGACCGTCGGGCGCTCCATTCATTTCTCGGAAGGACAGCCATGGCTACGCAGACGACGCCCGCGGCGGCGGGGACCGAACATGAAGGCGCCGATCGCCTCGAGCAGCAGGGCTTGCGGCCTACTGGCGTGGTGCACTGGAACCTGATCGCCGCGGAGTTGATGGAAGCGGCCATCCGCCGCGACGAGGGGCGTTTTGCCGCCATGGGCCCGTTCGTCGCCGTGACGGCGCCGCACACCGGCCGCTCGCCCAACGACAAGTTCGTGGTGCGCGAGCCCGCCTCGGAGCAGGACGTGGACTGGGGCAAGGTGAACCAGCCGTACCCGCCCGAGAAGTTCGACCTGCTGCTGGCCGACGTGCAGGCGTACCTGAACGACCGCCCCGAGCTGTTCGTGGAGGACCTGTACTGCGGCGCCGACCCCGAGCACCAGCTCGCCGTGCGCTACGTGATGCCCAACGCCTGGCACGCGGCGTTCGTGCGGAACATGTTCATCCGGCCGGAACAGGCCTCGCTGCCCGCCTTCGAGCCGAACTTCACGGTGCTGCACGCGCCCGAGTTCCAGGCCGACACGGCGCGCCACGGCACGCGGAGCGGCACGTTCATCGTGCTCCACCTGGAGCGCCGCATGATCCTCATCGGCGGTACGCGCTACGCCGGCGAGCTCAAGAAGGCCATGTTCACGGTGATGAACTACCTCATGCCGAGGGACGGCGTGCTCTCCATGCACTGCTCCGCCAACATCGGCCCGAATGGGGATACGGCGCTCTTCTTCGGCCTCTCGGGCACCGGCAAGACCACGCTCTCCGCGGACCCCCTGCGCAGCCTGATCGGCGACGACGAGCACGGCTGGTCGGCCAGTGGCGTGTTCAACTTCGAGGGCGGCTGCTACGCCAAGGTCATCAACCTCTCCGCCGAGGGCGAGCCGGACATCTACCAGACCACGCGGATGTTCGGCACCGTGCTGGAGAACGTGGTGCTGGACGAGGACACGCGCGAAGTGAAGTTCGAGGAGCAGAGCATCACCGAGAACACGCGCGCGTCGTATCCGCTGCCGTACATCCGCAACCACGTGCCCGACGGCCGGGGCGGCCACCCGACGAACGTCGTCTTCCTCACCGCCGACGCCTTCGGCGTGCTGCCGCCCATCGCCAGGCTCACGCCGGAGCAGGCGGCGTACTACTTCCTGAGCGGCTACACGGCCAAGGTGGCCGGCACGGAGCGCGGCGTCACCGAGCCGCAGGCCACGTTCAGCGCCTGCTTCGGCGCCGTGTTCCTGGTGTGGCCGGCCGCCAAGTACGCCACCATGCTCACCAACCTGCTGCGCGAGCACGGCTCGCAGGTGTGGCTCGTGAACACGGGGTGGAGTGGTGGCCCGTACGGCGTGGGCTCGCGCATGAAGCTCGGCCACACGCGCGCGATGGTGCGCGCGGCGCTGGATGGCTCGCTGGCCAATGCGCCGACGGTCACGGACCCGGTGTTCGGGCTCGCGGTGCCGCAGGAGGTGCCCAACGTGCCCGCCGCCGTGATGAACCCGCGCGGCACGTGGCCCGATGGCGCCGCGTACGACGCGCAGGCGAGTAAGCTGGCGGGCATGTTCCGCGAGAACTTCAGGAAGTTCGAGAACGTGGTGGACCGGGCGGTGCTGGACGCCGGACCGAAGGCGTAGCACCCGTTACCGCTCTCCAGCCTGCGGCACGCCGGGCCGCCGCATCGCGGCGGCCCGGCGTGTTCGTTGGGGCGGTACGTAGCGATCGGTGCGTGGCGGCGGGCGCCGACTCCGGCGGCTCGTCCCACGCCGCCACCATCCTCTCTTCCTCGCTCCTCATGCCGCCCACGATCATCCGCGACCCGCTCTGGAACAACATCCGGCTGGACCCGCTCGCGGTGCGGCTGGTGGACACGCCGGTGTTCCAGCGGTTGCGCTACGTGCGGCAGCTCGGGCTCGCGTACCTCGTGTATCCGGGAGCCACGCACTCGCGCTTCGAGCACGCCGTGGGCGCGTACCACCTGGCGCGCCGCACGCTCGCGCTGCTGGCCGAGGATGACGGCCTGCGTGGCGTGGCCGAGGACGAGGGACGGGTGGTGCAGGCCGCGGCGCTGCTGCACGACGTGGGGCACTACCCGTTCTCGCATGCGCTGGAGGAGATCGGCGCGCTGCACCACGAGGAGGTGGCGCTCCCGCTCATCGGCCGCGGCGCGGTAGCCGATGCGCTCACCGGCACCCTGGGCCACGACGCGCCCGAGCGCGTGCTCGCGCTCATCCGCGGGCGGAGTGACAGCCCGCTGCAGGGACTCATCTCCGGCTCGCTGGACCTCGACAAGATCGAGTATCTCAAGCGCGACGCGCTGATGTGCGGGGTGCCGTACGGCGAGATCGACGTGGACCGCCTGCTGTACGCGCTCGTGCTGGTGGCCGACCCCGACACCGGCTGCCAGTGCATCGGCCTGCGCGAGAAGGGATTGGCCGCGCTCGAATCGCTGCTCTTCGCCAAGTACCAGATGTATCGCAACGTGTACTGGCACCACGCGGTACGCGCGGCCACGGCCATGTACAAGCGGCTGGTGGACGATGCCCTGCGCGCCCGCCGGGTGGACGCGCACGCCCTGGCGGAGTTCAGCGACGAGGGACTGCTCTTCCACCTGGAACACGAGCCGGTGCCGCCGATCCTGGTCGCGCTCCGCCACCGGCAGCTCTACAAGCGCCTGCTGGAATGCTCGGCCGCCGAGCTCACCGACGGGGCCGCCGAGTGGATCGCCGCAGACCGTTCGCTGTCCGTGGCCATGGAGAACCGGCTCGCCGCCGAGCTCGGGCTGGGCCCCGGCGAACTGCTGCTGGACTACCCGGCCAAGACGCAGATGATCGACCTCGACCTCCCCGTGCTCGGTCGTGACGGTGTGGTGCGTCGCCTGACCGCCGCCGGGCTGGCCAGCGCCATCAACCTGCCCAAGCTCTCCGAGGAGCTGTACCGCTCCGCGCGGTGGCTGCGGGTGTTCGTGGCGCGCCCGGTGCGGGTGGAGCGGCGGCAGCTGCTGGAACTGTTGCGTCTGCCGGCGACCGAGCTGTGGGCACGGCTCGACTCGGGGGAGCGACTGCTCCGGAGGTAGCGCCTCCTGGCGACCCGGAGTGCCCGGGGCCCAGGGATCACGCGACGGGCGCTCGCCGGGGTTGGTATCGGAGCGGGGCCACACTCTCCGCAGCGGTCGCGGCCCTGGGCCCGGCCTCTGGCGCGCCATTCCGCGCCGCCGGCGCCGTCCCCGCGTCCCGGCGCTGGGAGCGCTGACCAGCCCCGGCGACCGGAGACCGAGCCCGGCCTAGC
>DATANT010000525.1:0-6821 GCA_036266115.1 Gemmatimonadaceae bacterium
GCAGGCGGCGTGGCCGGCGCCAGAAGGCCGCGAGGCCCGCCGGCACCGGCAGCAGCGCCACCGCCAGCCAGTACCAGGGCGTCTCCACGGGCAGCGGGCCGCGCTCGCCGCGGTACAGCGGGCGGAGCGCGAGCGGAGCCACCGCACGCTCACCACTGTCGGCGGCCGCGAGCGTGCCCGGGGCGACCACGAGGCTCTCCGGCTGCGTGAGCGCCACCGCGTAGCGCCGCTGCTCCGGATCGAAGTACGGGTAGCGCACCGCCGGCATCTGGATGCGCCCCGCCTCGCGCGGCGTGACGATCCAGTCGAACTCCTTGGCGCCCGTCACCACGTACGAGCCGGTGTCGAGCTGCACGCGCTCGTCGGTGGGCACCGCCGTGCCCCACGTGAGCGGCAGCGCGGGACGCGGGAACAGGTTCACGTTCCCGCGTCCCGTGACGCGCACCGTGACCACCAGCGGATCGCCGACGCGCGCGCCGGCGGTGTCGAGCCGCGCGCTGACGGCCAGCAACCCGATGGCGCCGTTCCAATCCGCCGGGCGTCCGGCCGTGGGCGGCGGCAGCGCCACCAGCCGCCGCGACTGCGAGCGGGCGGTGTACGCCTCCTCGCGACTGAAGAACGACGGCGACAGCGGCAGCGCGTAGTTCAGCGTGGCGGGCGGGATCTCCAGCGTGCCCGCGGTGAGTGGGAACACGGCGCGCTCGAAGACGTGCACCTCGTACCGCCCGCCTCCGCCCGGACGCGCCACGAAGGCGTGGCCGGTGGGCAGCTCGTACGCGAGCATGCTGCGCATCTCGGGCGGCACGAACTCGGGATTGCGGCGCAGTCGAGCGCGCACGTCGCCGTCCAGGAAGACACCCACCTGATACGTGGCCTGCTGGCCCACGTACACCGTGTCGGGCTCCACGTACGCGTGGAAGTTGACGCCCTCGTCGGAGTCGAGCTCCGCCTCGGTGACCACCGCCGGCACGCGGCGCTGCGCACCGAGCGTCGGCGCGAGCAGCGCGAGCGCCACCGCGGCCGAGTACAGCACCCGGGCCGGCGTCAGTCGCATCACCAGTCCTTCCCCACGCGAGGCGGCTCGGGGCGGCCCTGCCGTTGCTTGCGCCCCTGCACGGTACGCTCCTCGCGCGCCGCGCTGTTGAGGAGCTGCTCCGCCTGCTGCTGGCCCAGGCCGCCCGACGGCTGCGGTGCCTCGCCGCCGCCACCACCTCCGCCACCGCCGCTGGACTCGTCCTCCCCACCGCCTCCGCCGCCACCACCGCCCGACTGCTGCTTGCGCAGCGCGAGCTCGTAGTTCCACTTGGCGTCGCCGTCGGCGGGACGCGCGAGCAGCACGCGCTTGTACGTCTGCAGCGCCGCCTGCAGCGCCGCGTCGGCCGCGGGATTGCCGGGCGCCAACCCCATCTTCAGGTGCGCGAGCCCCAGGTTGAACAGCGCGCGGTGGCGCAGCTCCGCGTCCTGAGAGCGCGCCACGCGGTCCAGCAGCTCCGCGGCGGCGGGAAGCGAGTCCGCCGCGAGCAGCGCGGTGCCGAGGTTGTAGAGCACCTCCGGCCGCGTGTCCCCGCTGCTCACCGCCTGCCGGTAGAGCGCGATGGCCTGCGTGTAGCGCCCCGCGCGGTAGTGGCGGGCCGCGTCGCTCACCGTGTCGGCTCGCAGCGGCATGGGCAGCACGGCGAGCATCAGCAGCGCGGCCGTGCTGGCCGCGGCCACACGGCGGCGGCGGCCGCGCTGCCGGTCCACGAGGATGGTGTCGAGCAGCAGGAGCACCAGCGCGGGCAACAGGAAGAGCTGGAATCGCGGGGTCATGGAGCGGGTCTCGTCCACGGCGCGCCGCTGCGCGCGCAACCCGCTGAGCGCGGCGCGCACGCGCGCCGCCTTGTCCGTCTCCTCGGCACCGATGAACGTGCCACCGGCCGCCTGCGCGGCGGCCCGCAGGATCTCCGGGTCGTAGCGCGTGATCACCACGCGGCCGTTCTCGTCGCGCTTCTCGGTCACTGGTCCACCTCCGGCTTCGCGCACCGGGATCGTCGAGCCACGCCGCGTGCCGAAGCCCACGGCCACGATGCTGACGTCGGCCTCCGCGGCGCGCTTGGCGGCGTCCACCACGTTCTCCAGCGGCTCGAACGACTCGCCGTCGCTCATCACGACGATGGCGCGGTCCGCCCCGCCGGTAGCGGAGCCGAGCAGGTCCACGCCCTGGGTGATGGTGCGGGAGAGGGCGCTACCCGCCTGGCCCACCACACTCGGGTCCAGGTTGTCGAGGAACAGCTCCAGCGCGCCGTCATCCACCGTGAGCGGGCTCAGTATGTAGCTTCGCCCCGCGAACGCCAGCAGCGCCACCCGGTCGTGCGGCGAGAGCGACCGCAACCGCCGGACCTCCTGCTTCATGCGTTCCAGCCGGTTCGGCCTCTCGTCGGTGGCCATCATGGAGAGCGACGCGTCGAGCGCGAGCACCAGGTCGATGCCCTCGCCGCGGACCACCGAGCGCTCCACGCCCCAGCGCGGCCCGGCGAGCGCGACCGCGATGCAGGCGCCGGCGAGCGCCAGCCGAGCGGCGCGCCAGTGCATGGGCTGGGTGAGCGGCACGTCGGTGAGCCGGCCCACCAGTGAGTCGCCGCCCAGTCGCGCCAGCCGCTCGCGCCGGCGGCGCGCGTACATGGCCACCGCGCCCGCGAGCGCGAGTGGGAGCAGCACTGCCGCGGCCAGCAGCCACGGGTAGTCGAAGTAGCGGAGAAAGTGGCGCATCTACGGCAGCGGCCCCTTCCACGCGAGCAGCCCGAACTCCAGCAGCAGCGCGAGGGTGGCGATGACGAGCGGCCAGTGGAAGCGCTCGGTGTAGCGCACGAACGTCCGGCTGCGCACCGGCGCGCGCTCGAGCTGGTCGATCTGCTCGTAGATGCGCTCCAGCGCGGCCGCGTCGCGAGCGCGGAAGTAGCGTCCGCCGGTGGTGGACGCCACGTCGCGCAGCAGCGGCTCGTCGATGCGCACCGGCCGGTTCTCGTAGCGCAGGCCGAAGAGGCCGCGCCCCACCGGCACCGGCGCGAGCCCCTCGGTCCCCACGCCGATGGTGTAGATGCGGACCCCGAACGCCTGCGCCGCCTGGGCGGCCGTGCGCGGATCGATGGCGCCGCGGTTGTTCTCGCCGTCGGTGAGCAGCACCATCACGCGCGACCGCCCGGGCGCGGTGCGCAGCCGGTTGGCCGCGGTGGCGATGGCGGTGCCGATGGCCGTGCCGTCGTCGAGCTGGCCCGACTGCAGGTTGTCCACCGCGGCCAGCACCACCGGGTAGTCCACGGTGAGCGGCACCTGGGTGAGCGCCTCGCCGGCGAAGGCCACGAGCCCGATGCGGTCGCTGTTCCGGCCGGCCACGAACTGCTTGACCTTCTCCTTGGCCACCTCGAGCCGGTTCTGCGGTTGGAAGTCCTCGGCCAGCATGGAGCTCGAGATGTCGAAGGCGAGCATGATGTTGATGCCGTCGCTCGTGACCGTCTCGGCGCGGGCGCCGGTGCGCGGGCGGGCGAGCGCGATCACCACGCCCAGGAGCAGCACGTTGCGCGCGGCGAAGAGCAGCCGGCGCACCCAGCGCCCGCTTCCCGGTGCCAGTGCCAGCAGCCCCGCTCGCGAGAACGTGATGGCCGCTGGCGCGCGATGCCGCCGTGCCCACCACCACGCGGGCAGCAGCAGGAGCAGCAGCAACGCCCAGGGCATCGCGAACTCGAAGTCGCCGGGCAACGTCATGCCGCGCGCTCCGCGGGCGGCGACGCGCTGCTCGCCGATTTCGCCTGCTGAGCCGCCTGCTCGGCGGCCTGCCGCGCGAGGATCGCCTCGTGCACGTCCCAGGCGATGGCGCGCGCCTCGCGTCCCAGCTCGAGCGCGTGCGTGGGATGCACCGCGCGGCGCGCGAACTTCACGAGGTCGGTCTCGGCGAGCAGCGGCGCGAGACGGTCCAGTGGCACCGTGCGCTCCGCCCGCAGCGCGGCGAGCAGCTCGGTGCTGGTGAGTGCCGGCCGCGCCGCGGGCACCACGATCGCCAGATAGTCGCGCAGCACGTCCACCATGAGCGCCACGTAGCGCCCGCGCTCACCCGCCTCCAGCAGGCCGAGCGCCTCCACGCGCGCGAACTGCTGCTCGGCCAGCGCGTACGGGTCCTCCACGATGGGCGGCCGCCGGCGACGGCGCCACCACCACCAGAGCAGCAGCCCCACGATGCCGATCGCGAGCAGGCCGAGCAGCCACTTGAGCCACCAGGGCCCCGCCCATTCGTAGATGGCGCGCGCGGGCTTGGGGACTCGCTGCGCGCTGTCCTCGGGCAGCACCGTGCGCACCACCACGAAGCGCTCGCGCAGCGCCACGCGGCGCTCGGAGCCGCCCACGCTCACCACCGCCTCGCCCAGCGGGATGGGGAACCGTCCCACGTCCCACGCGGCCAGCCGATAGGTCGCCGTCTGGTCCACGCCCAGCGTGTCGCCGCTCGCCCGCACCACGCGCGGATCCAGCGCCTGCACCGGTCCGGTGGTGTCGGGGCCCGCTGGAAAGGTGATGACCGCACCGAGCGGCGCGCGCAGCCGTACCTGCACCACGAACGGGTCGCCCACCGTCACCGTGTCGGGCTGCACCGTGACGCCCACCTGCACCTCGGTGGCTGGCGTCTGCACCACGCCGCCGTCCACTGGCGCGGCGGCGCCCTGCAGCTGCAGCACGAGCGCGACGAGCGCGATCAATGACGGCCGCGTCCCGCGGCGGCACGCGTCTCGCGCGCCCGGAAGAACTTCATCAGCGGCTCCGCGTAGCCAGTGTCCGTGCGCACCGCGATCTCGTCGATCGCCAGGCGGCGGAGCAGATGTCGGCGCGACGCGCCCTCGTCGCTCACCTGCCGGTCGAACGCCTCGCGCACGCCAGCGTCGCTGGCGTCCACGTCCACCACCAGGCCGCTCTCCGGGTCGCGCAGCCGCACCAGGCCGAGGTCGGGCAGCGCCTGCTCACCGGGGTCGGTCACGGTGATGGCCACGAGGTCGTGGCGGCGGGCGAGGAGCTTGAGCGGGCGCTCCAGCGCGGCGTCCTGGAAATCCGACACCAGAAACACGATCGCGTGCTGGCCCAGCATGCGGCCCAGGTAGTCCACCGCGGCGGCGATGTCCGTGCCCGTGCCCTGCGGCTCGTGCACCAGCAGGTCGCGAATGACGCGCAGCGCGTGACGGCGGCCCTTGCGGGGCGGTACCACGTGCTCCACGCGGTCCGTGAACAGGAGCAGCCCCACGCGATCGTTGTTGCGCACCGCCGCCATGGCGAGCACCGCGCCCAGCTCGCTCGCCATCTCGCTCTTGAACCGGCGTACCGTGCCGAAGCGCTCCGAGCCCGAGACGTCCACCACCAGCATCACCGTGAGCTCGCGCTCCTCGATGTAGCGCTTGACGAACGGCCGCCCCATGCGTGCCGTGACGTTCCAGTCGATGGAGCGCACCTCGTCTCCGGGCTGGTACTCGCGCACCTCGGAAAACTCCATCCCCTGCCCCTTGAACACCGAGCGGTACTCGCCCGAGTAGAGCGAGTTCACCAGCCCGCGGGTGCGCAGCTCGATGAGCTTCACCTGGCGCAGCACCTCGGGTGGCACGCCCACGGTGCGGCGCGCCGTGGCCTGCCGCGCCGCGCCGGGCTCGAAGCCCAGCGTGGCCGACGGCGCGCCGCGGGCGCCGTCGGCCGAACCGCCGCGACCCTCGCGCTCCCTGCGCCTCGCCCGGCGCTCGGCGATCGACCACCAGGCCATCAGGGACTCTCGATCTTGTCCAGCACCCGTTGGATCACCTGATCGCTCGTCACCTCTTCCGCCTCCGCCTCGTAGGTGGTGAGCACCCGGTGGCGCAGCACGTCCGGCGCGATCGCCTTCACGTCGTCGGGCGTCACGAAGGTGCGGCCGCGCAGGAAGGCGTGCGCGCGCGAGGCCTGCGCGAGCGCGATGGTGGCGCGTGGGCTGGCCCCGAACTCCACCAACGGCACGAGGTCGGCCAGGCCGGCCTCCGCCGGTCGGCGCGTGGCGTGCACGATGTCCACGATGTAGTCCACGATGCGCTCGTCCATGTACAGCTCGGCGATTCGGCGGCGGGCGTCGAGGATGCCCTCGGGCGAGGCCACGGCGGACACGTCGATCGGCTCGCCGCCGGCCATGCGGCGCATGATCTCCTTCTCCTCGTCGCGCGTGGGGTAGCCCACGCGCAGCTTGAGCATGAAGCGATCGACCTGCGCCTCTGGCAGCGGGTAGGTGCCCTCCTGCTCGATCGGGTTCTGCGTCGCCAGCACGAGGAACGGCTCCTCGAGCTTGTACGTGGTGCCGCCGATGGTCACCTGCTTCTCCTGCATCGCCTCGAGCAGCGCCGCCTGCACCTTGGCGGGCGCGCGGTTGATCTCGTCCGCCAGGATGATGTTGGCGAAGATGGGTCCATGCTTCACCACGAACTGTCCGGTGGACTGGTCGTAGATCTGGGTGCCCACCACGTCGGCCGGCAGCAGGTCCGGCGTGAACTGGATGCGCTGGAACGTCGTGTGGATCGTCTCGGCCAGGGTGCGCACGGTGAGCGTCTTGGCGAGCCCCGGCACGCCTTCCAGCAGCACATGGCCGCCGGTGAGGAGGCTGATGAGCAGCCGGTCGATCATATACTCCTGACCGACGACGCGCAGCGCGACCTGTCGGCTGACGTCCTGGATCAGGCGGGCATCGGCACTCGACGAGGCTTGTGTGGCCATTGGGGGGCGAGAGTCGGTTGAGCGGTGAGGCGTGACAGGGGGACACTACACCAGCAACTGATCAATGCTCCCGTTCGGCT
>DATANT010000526.1:0-2635 GCA_036266115.1 Gemmatimonadaceae bacterium
CGCCGATACGCCCCCGCGCTCGCGGCGAGCCAGCGCAGCGTGTGGGCCCGTCCCCACGTCTGGGTGAGTCCCAGGGCCCAGCCGCCGTTCGCGTACGGCGTCCGCACGGCTGCGGCCCGCGGATGGAGCGCGAGCGCATCGGTGATCAGATAGAGCGGGCCGTAGCGGGCGGCCTCGGCGCTCAACACCACGTCCTCGGCACGTCCCAGCCGGCGCTCGTAGAGCGCGATCAGGTGATCCAGCCGCCCGACGCGAGCGAGCACCTCGCGGCGGAACGACATCGCGCCACCCGACAGCTGGTGCACGGGGAGCGGGTCCACGTTCTGGAGCCCATCCAGGGCCACGTCGATGCCACCGCCGGTGCGCGTGCCCGACGGCACGTGCGAGATGCCGAGCCACCGCTCGCGCAGCGACCCGGTATCGCGATAGGCGCGCTCGTCTCCGTCGTACAGGATCAGGAAGCCAATGCCCGCTGGCACCGGCTGGGCGGCCGTGGACAGCCGGGCGTATGCCTCGAGCAGCCGGGCGATGGCCTCGGGCGCCAGGTGGATGTCGTCGTCCAGGAAGAGCACGATCTCGCCGTCGGCCGCCGACGCGGCATGCCAGCGGTGCCACGGCAGCTCGCGGCGGTCGGAGCGCAGCCACCGCACCCGCGAGGCCGTCATGCGCGCCGCGTACGCCGCCACGAGCTCCTGCCCGCTCGCGTCCGGCGAGGAGTCACTGACGATCACCTCGTCCGGCGCGCGCGTCTGCGACGCCAGCCCGTCCAGCGCGCGCCGGAGCACATCGGCGCGCTCGTGCGTGCCGATGCAGACACTGATGGCCGTGCGGTGCGCCGCGTTCGACGTCACGGCGCCTCTCTCGCGCGGCACCCGACGCGGCACCCGACGCGGCACCCGACGCGGCACCGCTCCACCACGCCCGCAACGATCACCGACCCACGCGCCGGAGCTTCTGCATCACCGGCACCTCGCTCGTGTACACGCGCTTCACGCCGTCGCCCATGGCGGCGCGCACCGTGTGGATGTCGCGCACCAGGCGGGCAAAGCCATGCGGCTCCACCGACGCTGCCTGATCGCTGCCCCACATCGCGCGGTCGAGCGTGATGTGGCGCTCCACCATGCACGCGCCCAGGGTGGCCGCGGCCACCGTGGTGGAGAGGCCCACCTCGTGACCGGAGTATCCCACCGGCACGTCGTAGCGCTCCCTGAGGGTGGCGATGGTGCCCAGGTTGAGCTCCTCGGGCGCCGACGGATAGGTGCTGTTGGTGTGCATCAGCACGAGATCCTCTGTGCCCAGCACCTCCACGGCATGGTCCACCTGCTCGATCGTGCTCATTCCCGTGGAGAGCACGATCGGGCGGCCCGTCTCGCGGTGCCGGCGCAGCAGACCGTCGTCGGTGAGCGAGGCCGACGCGATCTTGTAGCACGGCGGCTCGTACCGCTCGATGAAGTCCACCGAGGCCTCGTCCCAGCACGACGAGAACCAGAGCAGCTTGTGCTGCTTGCAGTAGCGATCGATCTCCTGGTACGCGTCCGCGCCGAACTCGAGGCCGCGCTTGAGATCTCCGTTGGTGGCACCGAAGCGGCTCTCGCGCGGCTTGGCCAGCTCCTCGGCCGTGTACACCACGTCGATGGTGCGCTTCTGGAACTTCACCGCATCACACCCTGCCAGCAGCGCGGCGGAGATCAGCTTGCGCGCCGTGTCCAGGTCCCCGTTGTGGTTGATGCCGATCTCGGCGACGATGAAGCAGGGCTCGCCGTCTCCAACCCACTGGTTGCCGATCCTGACTGTCCGTGCCATGGGAACCCCCCATGAAGGTCGAATGTCGGTACCTGCCGGTACCGCGAGCGTCGGCGACGACGGCGTCGCCGAGTCACTCGTGTTCACGCACTCACCACGCGGTGCGCCCTCCATCCACGATGAGATTGGCGCCCGTCATGAATGACGAGGCGTCGGAGCAGAGAAAGGCGATGGCGCCCTTGTATTCGTCCCGATCCGCCATGCGGTGCATGGGGATGCAGCTCGCCAGCCGCTCGACGAACGCCGGGTCGTGCCCATCGAGCACGCCGGCGGGCGAGAGGGCGTTCACGCGGATGCCCGCGCCAGCCCAGTACGTCGCGAGATAGCGCGTGAAGGCGAGCAGCGCGGCCTTGCTCATGGAGTACGCGATGGGCGTGTTGAATGGCTTGCCACCATACGTCATGCCCGCGTAGATGCGATGATCGGGACTGATGACGGCGACGTCGGAAGCGATGTTCACGATCACCCCCTTGCCCTGCCCGGCCATCACCGGCCCCACCGCCTGGGTGACCAGGAACGCCCCCGTGAGGTTCACGCGCAGCGCCAGGTCGAATAGCTCCTGCGGGTACTCCTCGAACGGCGCGAAGTAGTCGCCGAACGCGGAGCCACCGCCCTTGACCGTGAGCGCCGCGTTGTTGATGAGGATGTCGATGCGGCCGTAGCGCTCGACGATCCGCTCCACCGCGGCGTGCACCTGCGCCGCGTCGGTGATGTCCGCGCCAACGCCCCAGGCGTCGCCGCCGCTCGCCCGGATGCGTTCGGCGGCCGCGGTGCTCGCCGCCTCGTGCACGTCCAGCAGCACGACGGTGCCGCCGAGCTCCACGATGGCCTC
>DATANT010000527.1:0-2544 GCA_036266115.1 Gemmatimonadaceae bacterium
AGGCTCCGCTCAACTGCAATGTTACGATCCGCTCCGCTCCGCTAACTGCGACTACCTTCGGCGAGAACGGGAAGTAGAGGATGCGGTCTCGTTGATAGGAACAATTCGGGTTGTCGACGGCCGGCCCGAACGGGCCGGCCCTCCTTCATCCTCGCCACGCGCCGACGCCCGGCCATCCGCCCGGCCTGCATCGGACCACACTCGTCGTCGCCTCGCCGCCGCCGACCAGCGCCCGTCTACTTGCGGACGGCGATCCACCGATTGGTGGCGTCCAGCACCGCCAGCACTCCGGCCGTCTCGGCGCTGTCCTTCACCTCACAGGTACCGGTGAGCAGCGCGGTGATCCGATCCACCCGCGCCGTCACCCCGACGAACACGAACTCGCGACCGAAGGCGGCCAGCTGCTGCATGCCCTCGAGCGCGAAAGCGGTTGGCAGCGATTCGGCCTCCGCGATGGCCTTGAGCGTCGCGCGCGCCGCCAACTCCACCCGCGAGCGGTCGCTCTCGAAGCCCTCTGCCTCGCCCGAGTAGGACGCGTCACCCTTGCGAAGCGTCACGACCACGTTCACGCCCTTCGTCCGCGACCGGTTGACCTCGACGTCCTCGAAGTACAGCCGACGGCCGGCGACCGCGGCGGCATCGGGAACGGCGGCGCTCGCCGTGGGCGTGGGGCGACCCGCGTCCAGCGTGGTGGCCACGGAGATCTTCCGGTGGTCCACCCGCAGACCCAGGTGGGCGATCAGCGCGCTCTCGATGTTGCGCACGGTCGCCTTGGGCGCCACGTCCTGCGACGTGAGCACGTGGATCTCCGTGATCGCCCCGTCGTGCCCGGCGATGATGCGCGCCGAGATGACTCCGGGCAGGGAGCTGAGCAGTTCCTCGGCACGCTGCAGGGGGAGCACACTCCCGAGAAAGGCAGGGGTGCTGGAGGGCTGGAATGGTACGGACACCGGCGACACGTCCGAGTTGGGGATGCGGGGCCCGGCGTCTGGGGGAAGTCGAGCGACGCGGGTCGACGGCCTAAGCGCACGAGGCCGCCAAATAATACCTGTCCAGGCCGGTCAGTCAAGCAATACAGATGACTCCGGCAACTGATACTCCCTGAGCTTGCGGTACAAGGTGCGCTCGCCGATCCCCAGAAGCTCGGCCGCCTGGCGGCGATTTCCCCGGGTTTCCTTCAGCGCCGCCTCGATGGCCGCCCGCTCGATGTCGGCCATGGTCATGCCCGGCTTCAGGGTGATGACGTTCGGCTCGGGAGGAAGGTCACCCGGCTCCAGCCCGGCCGGCAGACCGGGATAGCTCCCGCCCGACGCCACGCCGCCGTGCGCCCCGCCCGCGAATCCGGCCGCGGATCGCACCTCCCCGATCCAGCTCTCCCGCTCGGAGCGCTCCTCGTCCACCCGACGGCGGAGCTCCTCCACCTGCAGCTTGAGCTCCACCAGGTTGCGGACGATGAACTCCACCTCCCGCCCTTCGGCGGCCTCGGCGGCCCGCAGCGCCGGGCTCACGTGCACGGGAAGGAAACGGGCGCCCTCGCGGATGGGGCGCGGGATGTCGGCCGCCTGGATCTCGCGCCCGGGGGCGAGCACCACCATGCTCTCGATGAGGTTCCGGAGCTCGCGCACGTTCCCGGGCCACGAGTACGCCCGCAGAATCTCCATGGCCTCCGCCGAGATTCCGTGGAACGGCCGGTCGTGCTCGCGAGAGAGTGACCGGACGAAGCGGCGGATGAGGATGGGGATGTCCT
The DNA here is from genome assembly GCA_036266115.1 of Gemmatimonadaceae bacterium. Taxonomy (GTDB): domain Bacteria; phylum Gemmatimonadota; class Gemmatimonadetes; order Gemmatimonadales; family Gemmatimonadaceae; genus DATANT01. The sequence goes on from DATANT010000527.1 coordinate 1,748, forward strand.
CCTTCCGCTCGCGAAGCGGGGGCAGATAGATGTTGAGGACGTTGAGCCGGTAGTAGAGATCCGGCCGGAACTTCCCGGCGGCCACCAGCTCCCGCAGCGGGCGATTGGTGGCCGCCACCACGCGCACGTTCACGGCGATGGTGCCGGTCCCCCCCACGCGGGTGATCTCCCGCTCCTCGAGCGCCCGCAGCAGCTTCACCTGGGTGGACGCCGGCATGTCGCCCACCTCGTCCAGGAAGAGCGTGCCGGTGTCCGCCAGCTCGAAGCGGCCGATGCGACGCTCGGCGGCCCCGGTGAACGCCCCCTTCTCATGGCCGAAGAGCTCGCTCTCGAGCAGCGTCTCGGGCAGCGCCCCCACGTTCACGGCGATGAACGGCCGATTGCGGCGCGGGCTCAGCCGGTGGATGGCGCGCGCCACGAGCTCCTTGCCGGTGCCGCTCTCCCCCTCCACGAGCACGGTGCTCGACACCGGCGCCATCTGCTCCACCCGCACCAGCACTTCCCGGATGGCCGCCGATTCACCAATGAGCCCGGTCTCCGCGGCCATCCGCTGCCGATCGAGCAGCTGGCGCACACCCTCGAACACCTCGTCCAGCACCACGGGCTTGGCGTAGACCTCGCTCACGCCCATCGCGCGCATCCGATCGCGCAGTTGCGGATCGTCCACGTCCGCCAGCCCCACCACGGCCCGCCCCTCCCAGAGCTGCAGACGGGCCAGCTCCAGGTTGCTCGGGTCCAGCAGCCCGCCGGTGATCACGACGACGTCGGGCTGGGAGCGCCGCCACCCACCACGCACG
>DATANT010000528.1:0-4270 GCA_036266115.1 Gemmatimonadaceae bacterium
AGACCATCTCGTCCGGCGGCTGATCGAGCCCGGTGCCGCGCACGTCCCCGGTGACGCCGACCACGGTGTACCAGGGGCCCGTGGGGGCCATGCGCACTCGCCGGCCCACCGCGCGACCGTCGGTCCAGTATCGCGCGGCGAGCGCCCGGCTCACGATCACCTCGCGACGCATGCGCGACGCATCCGGCGGCTCGAAGGCGCGCCCCTGGACGAGCGGAATTCCCAGAGCGCGAAAGTAGTCCGGGGTGGCGAACGCAACCTGGTGGATGTTGGGCATGCCCCCGGCGGGCAGCGGCCGATCCTCCACCCAGAGCGCGCTGTCGCGACGGGCCTCGGCATCGAGCGGGAGCTTGGTGACCACGCCCACCGCGTGCACCCCTGGCAACGCCGCGATCCCGTCCACCGCGCTCACCAGGAAGCGCGCGGCCGTGCCCGGCTGCGCGTAGTCCCGGCTCGGCAGCGCCACGCGGAACGTGAGCGTGGCCGGCGCGTCGAAGCCCGGGTGCACGGACCGGAGGTGCGCGAAGCTGCGCGCCATGAGCCCGGCCCCGGTGAGGAGCATCAGCGCGAGCGCCACCTGCACGATGACCAGCGCGTTGCGCGCGCGAATTCGCCCGCGCCCCGACGTCGCGGAGCGCCCCGTCTGGGCGAGCACCGTCGCGAGCTCCACCCGCGCCGAGCGCAGGGCGGGAAGCACGCTGACGAGGAGCGCGGTGGCGATGGTGACGCCGCCGGCCACGGCGAGCACCGCCCCGTCCACGCTCACCTCGTCCAGCCGCGGAATGCCGATGCCCGCGCCGAGCGAGCGGAGGACGCCCACGGCGGCGGTGGCGAACGCCACGCCGAGCGCGCCCCCGGCCGCCGCGAGGATGAGCCCTTCGGACAGGAACTCGCCCACGAGCGCGTCGTGGCCACCACCCAGCGCCCGGCGCACGGCCAGCTCGTGCTGACGGCCTTCCGCCCGCGCCAGGAAGAGGTTGGCGACGTTCGCGCAGCCGATGAGCAGCACGAATCCCACGGCCGCGAGCACCACCCAGAGCACGTTGCCGATGTCGCCCACCACGACGTCCCGCAGCGGCCGCACGACGGCGCGCATGGCCGTCTGCTCGATGGCCCCCGCGGTCAGCCGGCCGGGGAATGCCTCGGGCACTCGCGGGAGGAGCTGCTGGAGCTCCACCGCGGCCGCCTGGGGCGACACGCCGTCGCGCAGCCTGGCTACCGCCCGGTAATCGAAGGCCGCGGACCGCGTGTTGGCGGGGTCGAGGCCGAGCGGCACCCAGAGCGCCGTCTCCGGTGCCGGGAACCGGAAGCTCGCCGGCATCACGCCCACGACCTCGCGCGAGACGCCGTCGATCTCGAGCCGACGGCCGACGATCGCCGGGTCCGCGCCATACTTCCGCTCCCACAGTCGCTGTCCGATGACGACCACCGGGGGCGCGTCGGGCGCGTCGTCGGCCTGGCCGAGGGCGCGGCCGAGGGACGGTGCCGCGCGCAGCACGGCGAACGCGCTGGCGCTGACGCCGGCCGCCGCGACCCGCTCCGCGTGGCTCGCCTCACCCGCGCCGCCCCCGCGCGCGGGGCCCAGGTTCACCGCGGTCGCGCGGTATGCGGCGACGTCGAGCAGGGTGCGGCTCGCGCGCCGATAGTACAGGTACGTGGCGTCGGACTGATCCACCCGTGGAACGCCGGCGATGGCGAGGGTGTGCGACAGGTCGACGAGCTGCGCGGGCTCCGCGTACGGCAGGGGGCGGAGCAGCACCGCGTTGACGACGCTGAACGCCGCACTCGTGGCGCCGATGCCCAGCGTGAGCGTGAGCACGGCGGCGCCGGTGAACGCGGGCGCCCGGAGGAGCCGGCGAGTGGCGCGCTGGAGGCTGTGGAGGATCGACATCACGGCGACGTCTGCTCGGTTCGTCAGGGTGCGCGCGAGGCGGTGGGCGGTGCGCCGCCCCACCGCGCCGGCGGCGGTCGGCCGAGCCTCGAAGCTACTGCCGCGCGAGTGCCCGGCGCGAGCCGCGTCTCACCGCTGCGCGCTGCCCGCCGTGGCCGCCGGCGGCCCGAGGAACCGGTCGTACCACGCCACGTAGCGCTCCAGACGGTCGCGCTTGAAGCTGGGACGGCCGATGCCGTGGTGCTGCCCGGGATACACGATGAGCTGCGTGGGCACGCCCAGGCTGCGCAGCGCCTGGTACATCTGCTCGCTGCCGAGCAGCGGCACGTTGAAGTCCGCGTCGCCGCCCAGGAAGAGCGTGGGGGTGGTGATGCGGTCCGCATGGAAGAACGGGTACGACACCTTGATCCACGCGTCCGGGTTCTTCCACGGCGGCCCGAGCTCCGCCTCGTACTGCACCACGTATTCGTCCGTGCCGTACATGGCGATCTGCATGGAGCTGCCCGCGCCGCTGATGGCCGCCTTGAAGCGCTGGTCGCGCGCCAGCACGTAGTTGGTGAGGATGGCCCCATAGCTCCACCCGCCAATGCCCAGGCGCTCCGGGTCCGCGATGCCCGTGGCCACCACGTGGTCGGTCATCGCGAGCAGGTCCTGCACCTCCTTGTTGCCCCAATCGGCGGCGATGCTGGTGCTGTACCGCTCTCCGCGGCCTGCGCTGCCGCGGTAGTTGGCGGTGACCACCACGTAGCCGGCGGCGGCGAGCACCTCGCGCTCCAGATGGAACTCGAACTGGTCCTGCAGGTTGGGGCCACCGTGAATGCGCAGCAGCGTGGGATACCGCCGTCCCGCCACGTGGCCGGCGGGCCTGACGAGCAGGCCGTTGACGGTGGTGCCGTCCGGCGTGCGGGCGCTGATGCCTTCGGTGGCGGCGAGCTGCACCTCGCTCAGCCAGGCGTCGTTCTGCCGGGAGAGCCGGCGCAGCCGCCCGCCCTCCACGGCGAACACCTCGGCGGGCTGCGTGGGCGTGGTGAGGGTGACGGCGAAGGCGCCGTCGGCGCCCTCGGCCAGCGAGGTGACCACGTGCTGGCCGGGCAGCACCCGCTTCACCGCGCCGCCGTCGAGCGGCACGCGCGCCACGTACCGCGAGCGGTCGTCGGTGACCACCACGGTGAGCGACGCGCCATCCGCGCTCCACACCGGCGCCGACGTGGAGCGGTCCAGCGAGGCGGCGAGCAGGCGCGGCGCGCCGCCGGCCACCGGCACCACGGCCAGCCGGTAGAAGTTGTACGCCGAGTGCCTGGCCTCGCTCCCCTGGCGGTAGGCGATCAGCGCGCCGTCCGGGCTCCACGCCAGCGAGCCGTCGTCGCGGCCGTCGTACGTCGTGAGCCGGCGCGGCGTGGCGCCGGCGCGCGCCTCGATCACGAACACGTCGGTGTTCCGGTTGCGATCCGGGTCCGCCGTGCGGTTGCTCACGAACGCGATCCATCGCCCGTCCGGGCTCCACGCCGGCGACTCGTCGTCGAACGGACCGGAGGTGAGCGGCTCCAGCACGCGCGTCTGGAGGTCGAACAGGTAGAGATGCTCGCGCTGCGCGCCCCGGTAGCCGCTGCCATCGGACTTGAAGGCGTAGCGGTCCACGACGATGGGCTTCGGCGCAGCCGCGGAGTCCTCGTCGTCCGCGTCGCCCACCAGGAACACCAGCCGGCGCCCGTCGGGCGACCACGCGTACTCCGAGATGCCGCCCTTCACGTCGGAGACGCGCATGGCCTCGCCGCCGCGCCGGTCGAGCAGCCAGAGCTGCGAGCCCTTCGCGTCGCCGCGCGACGACAGGAACGAGAGGTAGCGACCGTCCGGGCTCCAGCGCGGCGAGCTCTCGCCCTCCGGCGTGGACGTGAGCCGGATGGTGGTGTCGCCGGTCCAGCTGGTCATCCAGAGGTCGGTGCTGCTCCGGTCGCGCGCGGAATCCAGCGCGCTCACGGTGTAGGCCACCCAGTGCCCGTCGGGCGAGCGCTGCACGCTGCCCACGTCGCGCACCTGGTAGAGATCCGTGGGGCGCACGGGGCGGCGCCCCGACGACTGGCCGGCGAGCGGGGACGCCAGGCCGACGATGAGCAGGGCGACGGCCCCGCGAACGACTGCGTGCACGGTTCTCCTCGGGCTGATGCGATGATGGCGAGGACGGAGCGGGCCTCCCCACCCATCCGCCATCCTACATGGAACGGTACCCCCACCGGATCGCCATCCCCGGCGGGGCGGGCCGCCGCTCTCGTGTCATTCCGAGCGGAGCGGCCCGTCCTTCTGAACTGTTATCCTGCGCGGAGGGGCCGATCACTCTCGTTTGTCATCCCGAGCGGAGCGGCCACCTCTCTCCTGTCATTC
>DATANT010000529.1:0-15863 GCA_036266115.1 Gemmatimonadaceae bacterium
GTGAGCCGCGTGGCCACCGTCCACCGCCTGCGCGGCATCTACGCGTAGGCACCGGCGTGCGAGTGGCCGTCGCGGTCGTGGGCAAGGTGCGGGACCGCGGACTCGCGACAGCCATTGCCGAGTACGAGACTCGGGCGGCGCGGTACTGGCCGCTCGAGGTTCACGAGGTCCGTGAGGAGCCCGCGCGCGGGATGCCCGCGGACCTCGTTCGCGAGCGGGAAGGGGAGCGGCTCCTTGCGCGCCTCCCGTCCGCCGCCCAGCTGGTGGCGTGTGACGAGCGAGGCCAGGCGATGACGTCGGAGCGGTTTGCCGCGTGGCTCACGGATCGTCGCGATCGCGCGCAGGACGTGGCCTTCGTCATTGGCGGTGCCTACGGACTCGCCCAGGCGGTGCGCGAGCGGGCGGAGCTGCTGCTGGCTGTGGCCCCCTGGACGCTGCCGCACGAGCTGGCGCGCCTCGTGCTCGCCGAGCAGCTCTATCGGGCGGGCACCCTCGCTCGCGGCGAGCCCTACCACAAGTGAGACGTGACCCCGGCGATGACCGACTGGTTCGAGGCATGGTTCGGCGAGGAGATTGCGGCAGCCCCGGCACTGCACGCACACCACGACGCGTGGGAGGCCGAACAGGTGTGTGACACCCGGCCGCTCGCCGCGCGAGACGAGGCAGGACCTACGCCACGCACTGGCGCGTGCGTCATGCCTGGCGACGGTCGTGGCGAGCGGGCGCTCGTGGGCTGTTGCCCGTGACCGGCGCGCCGCTGGTGCTCACCGAGCCACTGGGCGGCTCCGCGCTCGCGGCGGCGGCCGTGGCGGGCACTGCCCCTGAGGGCTGGTATCGGCCGCGCCCGACGAGTCCGGACGACTGGGCGACGTATCTGCGGCAAACGTTGGACGGCACCACCGAGCGCGACTGGCTGGATCGCCTGGCGCCGGCGTTCGCAGCCAGTGGGGCCGCCGCCGACCGGCTGGCCGCGGTGGCGGCCGGCCGCGGCCTGGTGGTCACCACGGGCCAGCAGCCGGGACTCTTCGGCGGCCCGCTCTACACCTGGTTCAAGGCGCTCAGCGCCCTCGCGCTGGCCGATCGGCTGCAGGCGGAGCACGGGATCCCGGTGGCGCCGGTGTTCTGGGCGGCCACGGACGACGCCGATTTTGCCGAGGCCGCCGTCACGTGGGCGGCGCGTGCCGGTGGCGCGGTGCGGCTGGAGCTGCCGGTACCGGACGGGCCGGCGCGGATGCTGGCCGAGGTCCCGCTCGGCGACGTGAGCCAGCAGTTCGCGCTGCTCGAGAGCGCCGCCGGGTCGGCGGCCGATCGCGCACCGCTGGAGGCGGCCAGACGGGCGTACGGACCGGGCGAGACGGTGGGCGGTGCCTACCTCGCTCTTCTGCGCCAGCTCCTCGAGCCACTGGGCATCGCCGTGCTCGACGCGGCGCACCCCGCGCTGCGCGCGGCGGCGGATCCCATGCTGCGGCGGGCGCTCCGCGAAGCGCCCGCGGTGGATCGTGCGCTCGCCGAGCGTACGGTGACTGTGGAGGCGGCGGGGTACCGGCCGCAGGTGCCGCTGGTGAGCGGGCTGTCGCTCGTCTTCCGCCGTGCGCCGGACGGCAGCAAGGAGCGCGTGCGCCTGTCCGAAGCGGAGCGGGTGGCGGGTGAGGCCGCCACGGGCGAGTTGAGCGCGAACGTGCTGCTACGTCCGGTGCTGGAGCGCGCCCTGCTGCCCACGCTCGCGTACGTGGCAGGCCCGGGCGAGATCACCTACTTCGCCCAGGCCAACGCGGTGGCCGGAGTGCTCGGCGTGCCGCAGCCGCTCGTGGTGCCGCGCTGGTCCGGCACCATCATCGAGCCGCAGATCCAGGCGCTGCTCGACCGGCTCGACCTGCGGCCGGACGACCTGCGCGATCCGCACGCCGCCGAGCGGCGCTTTGCGCGAGAGGCGGTTCCGGCCCCGGTGCAGGCTACCCTCGCCGAGCTCCGCGCGGCGATCGACGCGGCGACCGCCGCGCTGGCGGCCCTGGAGGGCGACGCGCGTGTGGTGGTGCCCGAAGTGCCGATGGGTGCCGGCCGGCAGCTGCGGCATCGCGTGGCGCGGCTGGAGCGCCGGTACGTCGCCGCGGCGCGCCACCGAGCGGCGCGCGCGCTGCACGACGTGGCCACCGTGCGCGGCGCGCTGTACCCCGATGGAATGCGGCAGGAGCGCGCCCTCAATCTGCTGCCGCTGCTCGCGCGGCACGGGCCCGTGCTCATGGGGCGCATCCGCTCGGCGATCGCCGCGTACGCCGGTTCCCTCGTCGCGGCCTCCGGAGACGCGGTGGGGACCGGGGCGCCAGCGGACGCGGTCGCGCGCTGATCGGCGCGATCGCACCATCACCGGCGCCCGCACGCGCCGGTTCACTCGCGGGCGGCGTGGGATGTAAGATTCAGGCGTATGCTGCCCGTTCCCGAGACCGTCGCGGCCAAGCTGCCGCACCTGCCCGAGTCGCCCGGCGTCTACCTGTGGAAGGACGCCGCGGGCACGGTGCTGTACGTGGGCAAGGCCAAGCGCCTGCGCTCCCGCGTACGCAGCTACTTCACCGCGGACCACACGGGCAGCGTGAAGACGCGGGTGCTGGTGAGCAAGATCGAGGACGTCGAGACGATCGTCGTGCCCACCGAGGCGAACGCACTCGTGCTCGAGGCCAACCTGATCAAGGAATACCGGCCGAAGTTCAACATCGCGCTCAAGGACGACAAGTCGTACCCGTACATCAAGGTGACGCTGCAGGAGCCCTTTCCTCGCGTGTTCGTCACCCGGCAGCTGGTGAGTGACGGTGCCCGCTACTTCGGGCCGTACACCGACGTGGGCGCCATGCGGCGCGCCCTCAACGTGGTGAAGCGGCTGTTCACGGTGCGCTCGTGCAGCTACGACCTGCCGCGTGACGCGCCGGAGCGGCCCTGCCTGGACCACGCCATCGGTCGCTGCAAGGCCCCGTGCGTGGGGTATCAGTCGCGCGAGGACTACCGCGAGATGATCGCCGAGGTGGTGCACTTCCTGGACGGCCGCACCGACGAGGTGGTGCGGCGCGTGCGTGAGCGCATGGATGCCGCCGCCGCCAACCTCGACTTCGAGCGCGCCGCCGAGCTACGCGACGCGCTGCATCACCTGGAGCGGATGGAGGAGCCCAGCGTGGTGCTGCGGGTGGAGGGCGGCGATCGCGACGTGGTGGGCTACGCGCGCGACGGCGACGACGCCTGCGTCACCATCATGCGCGTACGCGGCGGCAAGCTGCTCGCCCGCGAGCACCGCTTCCTGGAGAACATCGACGGCGAGCCGGACACCGCGGTGCTGGGCGCGTACCTGGCCGCCTCGTATCTGCCCACCGAGGAGCGCGCGGCCGAGCTGCTCGTGCCGTTCGACTTCGACGACCGCGAGGTGCTGGAGTCGGTGCTGGGGCGCACGCGCGTGCTCGCGCCGCAGCGCGGCCCACGCCGCGAGCTGGTGGACCTGGCGGAGCAGAACGCCCGCCACCTGATGGAGGAGCTCAAGCTCGCGTCCATGGAGGCCGACGAGCGCGCCGCCGATCCGGTGTACGAGCTGCAGCGCGAGCTGGGGCTGCGCTCGGTGCCGCGCGCCTTCGTCTGCTTCGACATCTCCACGGCGCAGGGTACCGACACCGTGGGCTCCTGCGTCTGGTTCGAGAATGGCCGGCCGCGTCGCTCGGAGTACCGCAAGTTCAAGGTGCAGACGGTGGAGGGCACCGATGACTTCCGCTCCATGAACGAGGTGGTCACGCGCTACTTCCGCCGTCGGCTGGACGACCACAAGCCGCTGCCGGATCTCGTGGTGGTGGACGGCGGCAAGGGACAGCTGGGTGCGGCGCGCGCGGCGCTCGAGGAGCTCGGCGTGGGCGAGCTGCCGATCGTGAGCCTCGCCAAGCGCGAGGAGGAGATCTTCGTGCCCGGACGCAGCGAGTCGCTGCGGTTGCCGCGCCGGTCCCCGGCGCTGCGCATGCTGCAGCGCGCCCGTGACGAGGCGCACCGCTTCGCCATCACCTACAACCGCAAGCGCCGCGCGATGCGCACCGTGACGTCGGATCTGCTCAAAGTACCCGGCGTGGGACCCACCAAGCGTCGCCTGCTGCTCACCACCTTCGGCAGCGTGCAGGGCGTGCGCTCGGCCGCGGAGGCGGACATCGCCAAGCTGCCCGGCTTCTCGGTGGCGAGCGCGCGCCGGCTACAGCAGGCTCTCGCCGAGCTGGCGGGTGATGCGCTTACCGCTGCTCCCGCTCCGCCGCCCGAGCCCGCTCCTGACCCGTCACCCCGGCCGGGCGACGACGCGCCGGCGGCCGGCATCTCACCCCCAGCTTCAATCCCAGACCCATCGTGAGCACCTGGACGCTTGTCTGCTCGGCCTGCGCCGTCACCGAATCCGGTACCGCGCGTGTCTCCGTCTGCCCGGCGTGCGGGCAGCCCCTGCTGGCACGCTATGCCGTCGCCGCGGGCAGCACCTCCACCCCGCGTCGCGACGCCATCCTGCCGCGGTGGGACATGTGGCGCTACGCGGCGGCGCTGCCGCTGCTCGACGGCGAGGCGCCGGTGTCGCTGGGCGAGGGGATGACACCGCTCATCGACGCGCCGACGCTCGCCAGCGCCGTGGGGGTCGGCCGGCTGTGGGTGAAGGACGAGGCCGTCAATCCCACGGCGTCGTTCAAGGCACGCGGCCTGAGCGCGGCGGTGACTCGCGCCCGAGGCCTGGGCGTGCCGGGCGTGGTGGTACCCACCGCAGGCAATGCGGGCGCGGCGCTCGCGGCGTATGCGGCGGCAGCCGGGCTGCCGGCGCGGGTGTACGCACCGGCATCCACGCCCGCTCCCATCCTCGCCACCATCAACGCGCTCGGGGCCGATCTGCAGCTCGTTGACGGCCACATCGGCGATGCCGGCAAGCTCGCGCGTGCATTCGCGGCCGAGTCCGGTTACCAGGACGTCTCCACGCTGCGCGAGCCCTACCGGGCCGAAGGCAATCGCACGCTGGGGCTGGAGCTCGCGGAGCAGTTGGGATGGCGCCTGCCGGACGTCGTGGTCTATCCCACCGGCGGCGGTGAGGGCGTGATCGGCATGTGGAAGGCCTTCGCCGAGATGCGCGAGTGGGGCTGGCTGCCCGCCGAGAGCGCGTCGCCGCGCATCGTCGTGGCGCAGGCCACCGGCTGTGCGCCGCTGGTGCGCGCGTTCGACGCCGGCGCGGACCACGCGACGCCCTGGGAGCATCCGGCCACGCACGCGAGTGGCCTGCGCGTGCCCGGGCCGCTGGGCGATCGATTGGTACTCCGCGCCATCCGCGAGACGAATGGCCTGGCCGCCGCGGCCAGCGAGGCGGAGATTCGCGGCGCCACTCGGCGCCTCGCGTTGGCCACCGGCGTGGACGCCGCGCCCGAGGGCGGCTGCGCGCTGGCCGTGCTCGCGCAGCTGGTGCAGACCGGACGCATCGCCGCCGACGCCGAGGTGGTGCTGTTCAATACCGGCAGCGGCGCGTCGTATCGCGACGGCTCCGCGCCCCTCGACTGAACGCGGCCCACATGCCCATCGCCATCCTCGACCCGTTCAGCGGCATCGCTGGCGACATGACGCTGGGCGCCATGCTGGACGTGGGGCTGGACCCCGAGTGGCTGCAGGCGCTGCCCGAGCGCCTGGGGCTGGCCGGCGTCACGGTGCGCATCCAGAACGTGCACCGTGGCGGCATCGCGTGCCGGAAGGTGGACTTCGACATCCCGCCGCAGCCGCATGGGCGGCACATCGGGGAGATCCGGCGCCTCGTGAGCGCGGCGGGGGTGCCGGAGGAGGTGGCGGCTCGCGCGGACGCCGTGTTCACCGCCATCGCCGCCGCGGAGGGCGAGATCCACGGCATCCCCGCCGAGCAGGTGCACCTGCACGAGGTGGGCGCTGTGGACGCCATTCTGGACGTGGTTGGCGTGGTATGGGGGCTGGAGCGGCTCGGGGTGACGGCGGTGTACTGCGGCACGCTGAGCCTGGGCGACGGATTCGTGACCGCGGCCCACGGCGTTCTGCCGGTGCCGGCGCCCGCCACTCTCAAGCTGCTGGCCGGGCACCCTGTTCGCCCTGGCCCGGCGGGCGCCGGCGAGCTCGTGACGCCCACGGGTGCAGCCATCGTGAAGGTACTCTCGCAGGGCCCCCCGCCCGAGACGTACGTCCCCGTGCGGGCCGGTTTCGGGGCGGGTACCAGGGACCCCCAGGGCCGCGCGAACGCCCTCCGGCTCATCCTGGCCGAGCCCGCGTCCTCCGCCGCCGGGGTCGAAACGCTCGTGGCGCTGGCGGCCGACGTGGATGACATGACCGGCGAGCACCTGGCCGAGCTCGCCGACTCGTTGCGCGTGGCCGGCGCTCTGGACGTCGTGCTGCTCGCCACGCAGATGAAGAAGGGACGGCCGGGCACCCGGGTGGAGCTGCTGGCCCGGCCGGCCACCGCGGACGCGCTCGAGGCGCGGCTCCTTCAGGACGGCACGACGCTCGGGGTGCGGCGCTGGAGCGTGGTGCGCCGCGCCCTGGAGCGCGAGATGCAGGAGGTGCTCGTGCTCGGCGAGCCCATTCGTATGAAGGTTGCGCGGCTCCCCGATGGCACCGAGCGCGCGAAGCCGGAGTTCGACGATGCGCGCCGTGCCGCGGTCCGTACGGGGCGGTCCGTGACGGAGGTCACGGCACTCGCGATCGCGGCGCTCGCGGCCAGGAACGGGGCCCGTTGCGATGGGTAGCAGGATCGAGTTGTTTATTGGTCACGAACCGGTGTATGCGCCGGCGAATCGTGCGGACATGTCCGCAGCACTCCGCCAGATCAGGAGACCCTGGATGACCGTCAAGAGCACCGCGGCCGCGCTGGGGTTGGCGCTCGCCGCATCGTCGGCCGGTGCGCAGGCCGCGTCGAAGTGTGACATCAGCAGCGCGGGATCGCCGCAGATCGCCGCCGCGTCCGAGGCGCTCGGCCGATACAACACGGCATCGACGCCCGCGGAGAAGAAGAAGTTCCTCTCGGCTGCCGTGAAGGGCAGCGCGGTGCCCTCCGACAAGGCGGCCAACGAGCCCGCCCGCAACTGGATTCTGGCGCAGGCCCTGGTGGCGTTCGCGCTCGAGCCCAACCAGCCGCTCGAGGGGAAGCGCGCGGACTTCGGCTTCGCCGTGAATCCCGAGGCGCCGGTGGCCATCATGGCCGTGGCGGATTCCGCCCTGGACGCCGTGGAGTCGACCAAGCCGACGTGCGCGAAGGACGTGGAGCAGCTGCGCCAGCTGGCGCACACGGCCGCCGCCAACAATGCGGTGGAGCTGTTCAACGCCGGTAACCTCCCCGCCGCCTCGGCGGCCGCCAAGAGCGCGCTGGCCGTGTATCCCAAGGGCGCGGTCGCCTATCAGATCGTCGGCAACGTCGCCGTCCAGAACAAGAACCAGGACGAGGCCATCGACGCGTTCAAGCACGCGGTGGAGAACGCGACCGGCGACGCCACGCTGGACGTCGTGCGCGAGAACGCGCTCATCAACCTGGCCTACCTGACGCAGAACAAGGCCGAGGCGGCGCAGGGCGACGCGCAGAAGCAGCTCGCGAACGAGGCGGCGGGCTACTTCCGCGAGTACCTCAAGCTCAAGCCGGACGACTCCAACGCGCAGTCGGGCCTCGCCCGCGCGCTCTCGTCGTCGGGTGACAGCGTGGCCATCGGCGGCCTGTACGCGCAGATGATCGCGGACCCGTCCAAGTACTCGGATGCGCAGCTCATCGACGCCGGTGTGGGCGCGATCAACGCCAGCCGCCCGCAGGACGCGGTGAAGCTGCTCGAGGCCGGCCTGACGCGGAACCCGAACTACCGCGACGCCCTCTACGCGCTCGCCATCGCCTATGGCGAGGCGGCGCAGCACGACAAGGCCGTGGCGACGTGGACCCGGATGCTCGCGCTGGACCCGAACAGCCTGCAGGGCTACGCGGCGCTGGCCAATGGGTACTCGGAGCTCCTGGCCGCCAGCACGGACAAGGCCCAGAAGAAGACCTACCAGGACGCCTATCTCAAGGCGCTGGACAAGCAGAACAAGCTGGCGGCGGCGGTGAAGATCGACGAGTTCGCGGCGCGCGGAAAGGAGCACGTGCTCGCGGGCTCCGTGGAGAACCGCACCGATGCCGAGGCGAAGTACACGCTCAAGGTGGAGTTCCTGGACAAGGCCGGCAACGTGGTGGCCACCAAGGAGACCGCGCTCACGGCGGCGCCCAAGGCCTCGGTGCCGTTCTCGGTCTCGGCCGAGAACGAGGGGATCGTGGCCTACCGATACGCCCCGCTGGGCGGCTGAGAGCGGGCAGGGAGGGCAGGGCAGAAGTCATGATGTCAGATTGACTTCACTGCTCTCCATTCGTAGGTTACATGAGCTGCGCGGCGCCACCCGTCGCGCTCGAGGACCCAAGGGGGAAGACCGCGTGCGGTTCTTCCCCCGCTTCGATCGTGGGGATGATGGTTCGCGTCGCTCGTGTGCACCCTGGCAGTATCGCGGAAGAGATGGGGCTGGGTCCGGGCACCGAACTACTGTCGGTGAACGGTCGCGAGCTCACGGACTTTCTGGACTGGGAGTTCCTCACCGCCGAGGACTCGCTCGAGATCGAGGCGCGCTCACCCGAGGGTGAGGTGGTCGTCTACGAGCTCGAACGCGACGAGCTGCAGCCCATCGGGCTCGAGCTCGAGCCGCCGCGCGTGCGCCGTTGCGCCAACCGTTGCGAGTTCTGCTTCATCGAAGGGCTGCCCCAGGGTCTGCGGAAGAACCTGTACGTGCGCGACGACGACTACCGACTCTCGTTCGCCTACGGGAACTTCGCCACGCTCTCCAATCTCAAGGAGCGCGACTTCGAGCGGATCCTCGAGTATCGCCTGTCGCCACTCTACGTCTCGGTGCACGCCACGCCGTGGGAAGCCCGCAAGGTGCTGCTCAACAACCCGCGCGTGCCCAACATCGTGGAGCAGCTCACGCGTCTCGCCGCGGGCGGCATCCAGTTCCACAGCCAGATGGTGGTGGTGCCGGGGCTCAACGACGACGCCGTGCTGGAAGAGTCGTTCTCCGATCTGTGGAACATGGGGGACGCCGTGCTCTCGGTGGCCATCGTTCCGGTGGGCGTCACGCAGTTCTCCCACCTGTACACCGGCAAGTCCATGGATCAGGAGAACGCGTCCCGGCTCCTCGCCACCGTGGAGCGGTGGGACGCGCGGGCGCTCGCCGAGCGCGGCGAGCGCTGGGTACACGGCTCCGACGAGCTGTATCTCCTGGCCGATGCGGAGCTGCCGGGGCCCGACCACTACGGCGACTTCGCGCAGGTGGAGAACGGCGTGGGCGCCGTCACGCTGCTACGCGAGCGCGTGAAGCACGGGCTGGCGCGCTTGCCACGGCTCGAGGGCCGACGCATCGGCGTGGTGACGGGAAGCGCCATGTCGTCGCTCATGCCGCCGCTGCTCCAGCAGCTGCACGCGGCCACCGGCGCGCACTTCGAGCTCATCCCCACCGTGAACTCGCTCTTCGGCCCCACGGTGACCACGTCCGGCCTGCTCGTGGGCGCGGACATCCGCCGGGCGCTCGCCGATCGCCAGGACCTCGACATGGCGCTCATTCCCGCCGAGACCATCAACGACGACGGGCTGTTTCTGGACGACCAGCGCTTCGTCACCGTGCGCGAAGAACTGCCGATGCCGGTGTATCCCTCGTACGACTTCATCGACGCCCTCGAGCCCGAGGGCGCGTCGACCCATCCGATGCCCAGCCGAACCGCCGCGTGAACATTCCAGTCGTTGCCCTCGTCGGGCGCCCCAACGTCGGCAAATCGGCGCTGTTCAATCGCTTCATCGGAAGCAATTCCGCCATCGTGAGCGAGGAGGCCGGCACCACGCGTGACCGGCACTTCGGCCGCATGGAGTGGAACGGCCGCACCTTCTGGCTGGTGGACACGGGCGGCGTCTCGGACGATTCGTCGCTGCCCATGGACCGTCAGATCCTGCGGCAGGTGGAGATCGCCATCGCCGAGGCGGACCTGCTCCTGCTCGTGGTGGACGCGAAGGCCGGCCTGCATCCGAGCGACCGCCGCGTGCTCGATCTGCTGCGCGACGCACGCAAGCCCTGGGTGCTGGTCGCCAACAAGTTGGACGATCCCGCCTCGCCGGACTTCTACGAGTTCTACGAGCTGGGGGCGGGCGACCCCATCCCGGTGTCGGCCACCAACGGCAAGGGCTCGGGGGACCTGCTGGACGTCATCGTCGAGCGGATTCCCGAGGTGGAAGCGGAGGAAGACACCTCGCTCCGCGTGGCCGTCGTCGGCCGGCCCAACGTGGGCAAGTCGTCGCTCGTGAACCGCCTGCTCGGCGACGATCGCCTCGTCGTGTCGGATACGCCGGGCACCACGCGCGATGCCATCGATACCCCGATGGTCTATCACGGGCGCGACGTCATCTTCGTGGATACCGCCGGCCTGCGGCGCCAGTCCAAGATCGACGATGGCGTGGAGTTCTACTCGTCGCTGCGCACGCGCCGGGCGATCGAGCGTGCCGACGTGACGGTGCTGCTCCTCGACGCCACGCTCGGTCTGGAGAACCAGGATCTCAAGATCGCGGCGCTGGGCTGGGAGGCCGGCCGCGGTCTCATCGTGGTCGTGAACAAGTGGGATCTCAAGGAGAAGGACGACAAGACGGCCGCGAAGTTCGTCAAGGAGGCCGGCGAGAAGGCGCCCTTCCTCAAGTTCGTGCCCTGGGTGTTCACATCCGCGCTCACCGGGCAGCGCGTGCAGAAGGTGCTCGAGCTGCTGCTCGAGGTGGACGCGGAGCGGCACAAGCGCGTCTCCACGAGCCAGGTGAACGAGGTGCTGTCGGAGCTCACCGCGCGTCGCCAGCCGCCACAAGCGGCCGGCAGCGAGGTGAAGCTCAACTACGCCACGCAGGTGGAAACCGCGCCGCCTACCATCGCGGTGTTCGGCAACCGGCCGGAGTTGGTGCAGGAGCACTACGTGCGCTACCTGCACAATGGCTTCCGCGAGGCGTGGGGCTTCACGGGTAATCCGCTGCGCATCGTCCTTCGCCGCAAGAACTGATGGCCCCGGCACTACATCCGGCGGCGGGGCTCGCGGTCGCGTATCTCAGCGGCGCGTTCCCCACGGCCTACCTCGCGGGACGGCTGGTCAAGGGTATCGACCTCCGGCAACACGGCTCGGGCAATCTGGGCGCCACCAACGTCTACCGGCTGCTCGGCAGCAAGGTGGCCGGGGTGGTGCTGCTCGTGGATGCGCTCAAGGGCGCACTGCCGGTGCTGTTGCTGCCGTCACTCCTGGTGAGCGATCGCCCCGAGCTGTGGGCGATCGCGTTCGGAGTCGCCGCCATCCTGGGCCACGTCCGCTCACCGTTCCTGCTCTGGAAGGGCGGGGGGAAGGGTGTGGCCACCGCCGGCGGGGTATTCGGCGCGCTGGCTCCGGTGGCCATGCTCGCCGCCATCGTGGCCTGGGGACTCGTGCTCTGGGCCACCGGCTACGTGTCCCTCGCCTCGCTCACGGCGGCGGCGCTGCTGCCGCTCGTCGTGCTCGCCACGCTCGGTGCCTCGTCGCCCGTGTTCGGGTTCAGTGTGGTCGTGGCGTTGTTCGTCTTCTGGACACACCGGGCCAACATCCAGCGCCTGCGGGCGGGCACGGAGAACCGCTTCGGACGGAAGGCGGCGTCGTGAGCCGGGTGGCCGTGGTGGGTGCCGGCGCCTGGGGTACCGCGCTCGCCGACGTGCTCGCCCGCAACGGTCACGACACCGTGCTCTGGGCGCGTGAGGCGGACGTGGTGGAATCGGTGAACGCGGAGCACGAGAATCGCCGCTTTCTCGCCGGCGCCCCGCTCCATCCCGCACTGCGCGCCACCGACTCGCCGGCCGAGGCGCTTCGCGGCGCGCGCATGGTGACCTACGTCGCGCCGTCGCACGTGCTCCGCGCCGTCGTGCGCCAGCAGGCCGAGTGGGTGCCCGCCGACGCCGTGGTGGTGGTGGCCACCAAGGGCATCGAGCGTGAGTCGCTGGAGATCATGACCGACGTGGTGGCCGACGAGCTGCCGGGCCGCCCCATCGTCGCGCTCTCCGGGCCCAGCTTCGCCGCGGAGGTGGCCGCCCGGCAGCCCACGGCCATCGTGGCCGCCTGCGAGCGGAGCGACGCGGCCCTCGCCGTGCAGCGCCACTACAGCAACGACTCCCTTCGTGTCTACACGCACGACGACGTGGTGGGCGTGGAGCTCGGCGGCGCGCTCAAGAACGTGATGGCCGTGGCCACGGGCATGGCCGAGGGGCTGGGGCTCGGGTTCAACTCGCGCGCTGCGCTCATCACGCGCGGCCTGGCCGAGATGACGCGGCTCGGCGTCACGCTGGGCGCGCAGCCGTCCACGTTCGCGGGGCTCGCCGGCATGGGCGATCTCGTGCTCACATGTACGGGCTCGCTCAGCCGGAACCGGAGCGTGGGCGAGGAGATCGGCCGCGGCCGCACGCTCGCGCAGGTGCTGGAGGGGCGGGAGACCGTGGCCGAGGGCGTGGTGACCACGGAGAGCGCGTTCGCGCTCGCCGAGCGACATGGGGTGGAGATGCCCATCGTGCGCGCGGTGCATCGCATCCTGTTCGAGGGCTACGCCCCCGGTGTGGCCATCGCGGACCTCATGGCCCGCGAGCTCCGCACGGAGCAGGACTGATGGCCGGCGAGCCCGTTCAGGAGTTCTTCTCCATCGGCGAGGTGTGCGCGCTGAGCGACCTCAAGCCGCACGTGCTGCGTTACTGGGAAGGACAGTTCCGCTTCCTGCATCCCGCGAAGAATCGCTCCGGCAACCGGGTGTACTCGCGGCGCGAGGTGGATCTCATCGTGCTGGTGAAGCACCTGCTATACACCGAGAAGTACACCATCGACGGCGCGCGGCAGCGGCTCGATGAGAACCGGAAGGCGGGTACGTTGCGCGCGGTGGCACGCACGGCCCTCGAGCTGGAGACCATCGCCGGGATGGAGCAGGAGCTGACCGAGATCCTCGCCGCGCTGGAGGGACGCCGCCCATGACGCCGGCGCGCGTCGCGTGCGTGATCCCCGCGCTCGACGCCGCATCGACACTGCCGGCGGTGATCGCGGGCGTGCGCGCCGCCGTGCCAGGCGCCCTCCTGATCGGCGTGGATGACGGCTCGCGGGACGCCACGCGCGAGATGCTCGGGCGCGGCTGCGATCGGGTGATCGCGTTCGACCGCAATCGCGGCAAGGGCAGCGCGCTCCGCGCCGGCTTCGCGCTGGCCCTCGAGCTCCGCTACGAGGCGGTGCTCACCGTGGATGCCGACGGCCAGCACGACCCTCGCTGCTCCGGCGCGCTGCTCGCCGCGCTCGACCGGGCCGACGTCGTGATTGGCGCGCGGCAGCGCACCGGGTCACGGATGCCCATCCACCGGCGGGTCAGCAACGCGGTGTCCAGCGCCGCCATCAGCTGGGCCGCCGGCTGCCGTATTCCCGATTCGCAATCCGGCTTTCGCGCCATCCGCGCCGACGTCCTCTACCAGGTCAAGCCCATGGGCGAACGCTATGAATTCGAGACCGAGCTCGTGATCCTCGCCGCGCGCGCGGGATTCCGCCTCGCGGCCGTGCCCATACCCACCATCTATGGGGGCGTGAGCCACTTCCGGCCGGTGCGCGACTCCCGCCTCGTGCTGCGCTCCATCTGGCGGCATCGCCGGGGAGCAACCTGATGCGGCTGCTGCTCACCAACGACGACGGGATCCTGGCGCACGGCCTCGCGTGTCTGGCCAAGGCCGCCGAGCCGCTCGGCGAGACCACGATCGTGGCGCCCGATCGCGAGCAGAGCGCGACGAGCCATTCACTCACGCTGCACCACCCGCTGCGCCCCGTACGCCGCCCGGACGGCGCGTTCCAGGTGGATGGCACGCCCACGGACTGCGTGATGCTGGCCATCGAGGCGCTGCTCCCCGAGCGTCCGGACTTCGTGCTCAGTGGGGTGAACCACGGGCAGAACATGGGTGAGGACGTTCTCTACTCGGGCACCGTGGCGGCGGCCATGGAGGGGCTCAACCTCGGAGTGCCCTCCATCGCCATCTCGTTCGCCGGCGGCGACCTGCGCACCAACCCGTTGCTCATCGACGCCCAGGTGGACGTGCTCACCGACGTCTTGCGGCACCTCACCTCGTTGCGGCACTTTCCCAAGCACACGCTGCTCAACGTCAACCTGCCGCCGATTCCGGGGGACGCCATCAAGGGCATCCGGCTCACGCGGCTCGGACGACGCGCCTACCGGGACTCGCTGCAGCCCATGACCGACCCGTGGGGGCGGCAGATCTACTGGATCGGCGGCGGTACCATCGACTGGAGCGGGTCCGAGGACTCGGACTTCCGGGCGGTGCAGGAGGGCTACATCTCGGTCACGCCCCTTCACCTCGACCTCACCCACCGGGACATGCTGGCTGCATCGGAGACGTGGTGGCAGGAACTCTGACCCCGGATCTGCGGGGACCGCGCCGGCGTCTCGTGGAGCTGCTGCAGAGCAGCGGCATCCGCGACGTCGCCGTGCTGCGTGCCATCGATCTCACGCCGCGGCACCTGTTCGTGCCGAGCGCGGTGCGCCACCGCGCGTACGAGGATGCGCCGCTGCCCATCGGCAACGGCCAGACCATCTCGCAGCCGTCCATTCACGCGCGCTATCTGGAGCTGCTGCAGCTCAGCGGGCGCGAGAAGGTGCTCGAGGTGGGCACCGGTTCCGGGTACCAGACGGTGCTGCTGTCCCACCTCGTGGAGCAGGTGTTCTCCATCGAGCGCATTCCGGCCTTGCTGGAGCGGAGCCGTGAGATCGTGCGTCAGCTGAACGTCCGGAACGTCTCCCTGCTACTGGGCGACGGCACCTTCGGCTGGCGCGAGTACGGGCCCTACGATGCCATCCTGGTGAGCGCCGCGGCACCCGATGTGCCGCAGCCGCTGGTAGACCAGCTCGCCGATGGAGGTCGGATGCTCGTGCCGCTGGGTGGAAAGGAGGAACAGACGCTCGTGCTCATCACCCGTCGTGGTGACGAGGTGGAGCGGCGTGACATCGCGCCGGTGCGCTTCGTCCCGCTCGTGGGCACGCACGGCTGGAACGGCTGACGCCGCGTCGTCCCCTCCAACGGATCCCAGTACCCTTGCCGCGAGAGCTCATGTCCGAGCCGACACCAGAATTCCGCCCCACGCCCGCGACGTCGTCACCCGTCCGGCCATTCATGGCGCCGCGGCCGCGTGATGCTCATGGTCGGCCCACGCCCCAGGAGCCGCTCGCGGTGGGCCGTCCGTTCCGTTCTCCGGCGCCCACCGCGCGGGATGCGGTACAGGCGGCGGATGTGCCGGCGCCTGAGCCATCGTTTGAGCCAGCTCCAGGGCAGGGCGCCGAGCCGGCCGCCGAGGAGGCCACCGAGCACACGCAGTTTGCCGACGCGGGCGCCGCACCTTGGGAGCAGGTCCCGTCGGCGTCGGTCGATGAGCCGCTGGTGTCTCCGGAGTCGTCGGACTGGCTCGTCACCGGGGTAGAGGCGGTGGGAGGCTGGGCCGAGGAATCGCGGACCGTCGAGTCGGACGACGCCAGCGCGGATCCGGACCCCGCCTCGACCACCGGATGGGACGGGTGGAGCGACGGGTCGACCGCGGCGGACACCGCGGCCGGCACCGCCGGGGAGCAGACAACCGAGCCCGCGGTGGAACCCGTCGTCTCCGAGCCCGGCCAGCACGCGGCCGAGGCTGCCCCTGAGTTCGGTGGGCAGCTGGCGGAGCCCCCGACGTCGTGGTCGAGCGATGCGATGGCGGATCTCCCGGGCAGGGGCGACGAGGCATGGGAGATCGGGGCGGTGGACATCCC
>DATANT010000530.1:0-6907 GCA_036266115.1 Gemmatimonadaceae bacterium
GAAGGGCCGGAGGAGCGCGACGCTCCCCCGGCCCTTCTCATGCGCACCAGATTCTCCTGTCATCCCGAGCGGAGCGGCCCCTCCCCCTCTCTGTCATCCCGAGCGGAGCGGCCCGCAGGGCCGCGCAGTCGAGGGATCTACTGTCCCGGGTGACGAGGCCGGCCACGAGGATGGTACGCTGGATCTCTCGACTCGCTGCGCTCGCTCAAGATGACAACGGGTGGGGACCGCGCTCCGCTCGGGATGACGGATCGGTGGGAGGGCCCCTTCGCTCGGGAGGACGAGGACCGGGACCGTCCTTCCCTCGCGCTCCCCTACTGCACCACCGGCGGCCGCCCGATCTGGTACTCCTTTGGTGGCTCCGCGCCCTGCAGGTGCCTCACGAAGTAGTCCCACCGCCGGCGCATCATGTAGTTGTTGTCCGCGCCGTAGCCGTGGCGCGCGTGCGGGAACATGAGCAGGTCGAAGTCCTTGCCCGCCTTGATGAGCGCATCCACCACGAGCGTCGTGTTGTACGGCGGCACGTTGTCGTCCATGGCGCCGTGCGCGAGCAGGAGCTTGCCGCGCAGGTTGCTCGCGTGCGTCTGGTTCGCCTCGTCCGCGTAATTGTCGCCGTTGCCGTTCTTCTCGAGCAGCCCCTGATAGCGCTCGCCCCAGTCGTCCTCGTAGTTCCGGTTGTCGTGGTTGCCGGACTGCGCCACGCCCACGTCGAAGAAGTCGGGATGGCGGAACAGCGCGGCCGCCGTGGCGAACCCGCCGCCGGAATGGCCCCAGATGCCCACCTTCTCGATGTCGATGAACGGGTAGCGCCGCGCGAGCTCCCGCATGCCGGCGATCTGGTCGGGGAGCGTGTTGTCGCCCATGTCGCCGTAGTACGCATCGTGGAACGCCTTCGACCGACCCGGCGTCCCCATGCCGTCGATCTCCACGACGATGAACCCGAGCTCCGCCAGCGCCTGGTTGTCACCGCGCGCCGGCGCGAAGCTGCGCGAGCCCACGCTGCCCGCCTGCGGGCCGGGGTAGATGTGGTTGATGATCGGGTACTTGCGCGTGGAATCGAGCGTCGTCGGGGTGTACATCAACCCGTAGATGTCCGTCTTGCCGTCGCGCGCCGTCATCCGCACGGGAGTGGGCGGCTTCCACCCCGCGGCGAGCAGGCGCGAGGCGTCCGCGCGCTCCACCGTCTGCACCAGGCGCCCGCGCGCATCGCGTACCACGGTGACCGGCGGCGTGACGGGCGTGGAGTACGTATCCACGAAGTGCTTGCCGTCCGGCGAGAGCGACACCACGTGGTTGGCGTCCTCCGGCGTGAGCAGCGTCTGGCCGCGGCCGTCGAACCCGATGCGGTAGAGGTGCTGGTAGTACGGGTCGCGGCCCGCCTCCTTGCCCACCCCGGTGAAGTAGATGACGCGGGCCTGCTCGTCCACGCGCACGATGTCGCGCACGTTGCCGTCGCCGCTCGTGATGCGGTTCTTCAGGCGACCGGTGGCGAGGTCGTAGAGGTAGAGATGGATCCAGCCGTCGCGCTGGGACCACCAGATGAGCTCATTGGACGCGGGCAGCACGCGCCACAGATCCTCGCTGAGCGAGGCGTCGCCGATCTGCGTGGCGCTCGTCTCCTCGAACAGGGTGCGCACCTCGCCGGTGCGCGCGTCGGCCACGCGGAACCAGGCGCGCTTGTGATCGCGCGACGAGGAGACGAAGGCGAGATGGGAGCCGTCGGGATACCACTGGACGTCGCAGACCGTGCCGCCGCAGGCGATGTGGTCGGAGACGGTGGAGCGATGCGCATCGGGCGGCATCTGGAGCCGCACCACCCGCGGCTGCCCGTCCGGGCCCTGGCTCACGATCACCCGGCTGATCCGGAACACCACGCTGTCGCCGGGCAGCGGATACTTCCACGAGTCCAGCCGCGGGCTGCCGACGTTGGTGGAGACGAGATGCATGTCGCGCACGCCGCGGCCATCGTGCTGGAAGGTCGCGACCTGCCGGGAGTCGGGCGACCAGGTGACGATGGGCCGGCTGCTGTGCGTCCAGCCGGCGTTGTCGGTGGCGTAGCCGAAGTCCTCCACGCCATCGGTGGTGAGCCGCGTCTCCCGGCCACTCGCGAGATCCCGCGCCCACAGGTCGTGGTCCTTGATGAACACCGCGCGCCGCCCGTCGGGCGAGACGCTCGCGCTCCGCGGCACGTCGTTCGCCGACTCGGCGGCGGCACAGACGTAGCGCTGGAGATCGCAGTTCCAGCGGCGATTCTGCACGGCGACGCCGATCGAGCGGCCGCCCTGCTCGATCTCGACCGACTGGAACGGAAGCCGGCTGCCCTCCACCCGACCGCCGGTCGCGGTGCCCAGCGCCGTGGCGAGCCGCGCGTGGTCGAACAGCGCCTCGCGCGTGCGGCGCGCGGGATCCACCACGTAGAACGCGCTCCCGCCGGGCGCACTGCCCCGATACCAGAACCGCCCGTCGGGAAGCCACGTGGGCCGGACGCCGCCGCTCACCAGCGGCCCCACGTTGGCGCCCAGCATCCGCTCGGCGCGGGCGTAGTCCTCGGCGGTGAGCTGGCGCGGTTGCTGGGCGCCCAGGGGCAGGGCGAGGGGCGCCGCGAGCAACAGCAGGGCGACGGAGCGGAAGCGCATGGGATCCGGGGGCGGACGTGGGCGGTGGCGCGGCGCGCTGGCCGGCGACGACAGGGAGAAGCTAGCCCGCGCGCAAACGGGGCGGGAGGCGAGCCGCGCGCTCAGAAGGGGAACAGCAGCGGCACGATCAGGACGGTGACCACACCGAGCAGGAGCTGCAGCGGCAGGCCGACGCGCACAAAATCCCCGAAGCGATAGTCCCCGGGGCCCAGGATGAGCATGTTGGCCGGCGTGGAGACCGGAGTGGAGAAGGCCGTGGAGGACGAGATGGCCACGGTCATGAGCAGCGGGTACGGCGAGATCCCCATCTGGAGAGCCGCCCCCATGGCGACAGGGGCCACCAGCGCCGCGGTGGCGGTGTTGGAGATGAACAGGCCCATCGCCCCAGTGAGCACGTACAGCCCGGCCAGCATGGCCATCGGCCCCGCCTCGCCGAGCGGCCGGAGCTGCGCGACCACCAGGTCCATGCCGCCCGTCTTCTGAAGCGCGGTGGCCATGGGCAGGATGGCCGCGATGAGGATGACGCTCTGCCAGTTGATCTCCTCGTATGCGGCGGCCATGTCGATGCTGCCCGCCAGCACCAGCGCGACGGCGGCCAGCAGCACGGCCACGAACGCCGGCACCAGCTCCATCGTGAGCAGCACGAGCATCCCGGCCAGGATGGCGAGGGTGAGCAACTCGCGCCGCGACAGGCGACGCCGGCTGCTCTCCGCCTGCGCGCGGGCGACCACGACGAAGTCGCTCCCCTCGTTGCGCAGCAGGTCGATGCGCTTGGGCGAGCCTGCCACGAGCAGCGTGTCCGCGAAGCGGAGCGGCGTGGTGGCCAGGTCCTTCTCCACGGGCGCGGCCTGCCGCCGCAGCGACAGGACGTTCACGCCGTACCGGCTTCGGAACTGGACGTCCACGAGCGTCTGTCCGATGAGGCGTGAGCGGGGCGGGAGCAGCACCTCGGCGAGCACCGCGTGGGGCTCGGTGCGGTCGCTGACCAGCTCCAGGCGCAACTCCGAGCGCAGGCGGGCCACGGCGTCGGGCGTGGCATGGACATCCAACTCGTCACCGGCGAGCAGCGGCTCCTCGGCCGTGCGCGGCATACGGTGCCGGCGGCCAGAGTGGCCGTGCGGGCGCCGGATGGCGATCACGTTCACGTGGAAGCGGCGGCGCAGCTCGGCCGCCGCCGGCGACACGCCCAGAAGCGGCGAGCCCGCAGACACCCGCAGGCGCGCGATCTGGCCGACGGCGTAGCCGCGCACGAGATCCTGTCCCGGTACGTCCATCACCCCGTGGGTGCCGACCGGCTGATCGACGGGGGCGCGGGCGGGCAACACTCGACCGCCGAACAGCACGAGCACCAGCGTCCCCACCGCCAGCATCACGAGCCCCACCGGGGTGAAGTCGAAGAACCCGAACGGCTCGTAGCCGGCGACGGTCAGCTGTTCCGAGACGATCAGGTTGGGCGGCGTGGCGATGAGCGTGAGCATGCCACCCAGCAGCGCGCCGATCGCCATCGGCATGAGGAGCAGCGACGGGCTGAGTCGGGCGTTCCGCGCGAGCGACGTGGTCACCGGCATCATTAGGGCAACGGTGCCCGTGGTGCTCACGAACGCCGACAGCAGGCCGGTGCCGAGCATCACGACGGCCGTCACTCTCGGGCGGGCCGTGCCGGCGAGGCGCCCGAGCGTTCGGCCGAACCGCTCCGCCAGACCCGTGCGAAAGATCGCGCCGGCCACCACGAACAGGGCCGCGATCATGATCACCAGCGGATCCGAGAAGCCCGCGAGCGCCTCGCCGGGCGTCAGGATGCCGGAGAGCGAGAGCGCGAGCAGCGCGAGCAGCGCCACGAGGTCCAGGCGCAGCTTGTCGCTGGCAAACAGGAGGATGGTAATCGCGAGGATCGCGAAGACCAGAATGGCGTCGCCGGTCATCGTGGGCCCAGATGGAGGAGCGCGCGGGCGGGTGCTCGGGTGAAGCTCGCGCCTACGGCGTGAGCCCCGCCTCGTACTCGCCCAGGAACTCCAGGAATCGGGAGACCTCCACCACGTCGCGGCCCGTGACGCGGATGGAGTGCGCGTCCGTGCGGGTGACGATGGGCAGGAACGCCAGCACCTCCGCCGGCCGGTAGCTCTTGAACGTGAGGTCCAGCCGCACCGGCGCCTGCACCACGTACGGCTTGAGCTGGGCGCGGCGGGCCACGCCCGTGCGTGCCCGCTCGCGAATGAGCGCCTGCGCGGCCGCCGGCGTCATGGTGGCCGCCGAGTGGAAGCCGATCGCCTGCTTCACCACCGCGCCTTCCACGTCGCCGAGCAGCAGGCGCGCCTCGCCCACCGCCACGTCGTCGCCCGAGATCATGACCACCGGCACGCCGAAGTGGCCGGCGATGGCCGCGCTCAGCCCCGCCTCCGGGACGTCGGCGCCGTTGAGGGCCACGCGCGCGTAGTTCGCGCTCGAGAGCGTGTGCGCGCGCACGCCGGCCGGATTCGTGGTGCCCGCGTGGTACCCGAGCAGGATCACCGCGTCGAACGTCGAGTCGATCCCCTGCATCATCATGAGCGGGCGGGGCCACGAGCGCACGACGCGGACGTCGTCGGGCAGCCGCTCGATGAGCAGGTTCTGCCCGTTGCCGTGCGAGTCGCTGACGAGGATCTCCGTCGCGCCGGCGGCGCGAGCCCCCTCGATGGCCGCCATCACCTCGGCGGTCATGAACTCACGAAAGCGCTGATACTCGAAGCCGGCCGGGCCGAGCTGCTCGCCGGAGACGGCGCCCGCCACGCCCTCCATGTCGGCGGAGATGTAGACCTTGAGCGGCTGCTGGGCGCTGAGCGGCGCCGGCGACAGCGCGGCGGCGAGGAGGGCGGCGGCCGCCGCGACCAGCGCGCGGCGGAGCCGGGGGGCGGTGACGACGAGGGGTGAGTTCATGGGCCGAAGTGTGCGCCCCGCCGGCGGGGTGGTCAACCGGCGCAGCGCAGCACGACGCCCCGCCCCTACGCCTGCAGCACCACCTTCTCGCAGTGGTCCAGCTTCTGGTTGAAGATCCGGTACCCGTCCGGCGCCTGGTCGAGCGGCATGTGGTGGGTGATGACCATGGTGGGGTCGATCTCGCCGTTCTGGATGCGCTCGAGCAGCGGCCGCATGTAGCGCTGCACGTGGCACTGCCCGCTCCTGATGGTGAGCGAGCGGTTCATCACCGCGTTCATCGGGAACTTGTCGATCAGCCCCGTATACACGCCGATCACCGACACCGTGCCGCCGTTGCGGCACGACATGATCGCCTCCCGCAGGGCGATCGGGCGGTCCGTCTGCATCCGAAGCATCTGCTTGGCGCGGTCGTGCATGTACTGTACGCCATGCGTGTGTCCCTCCACCCCGACCGCGTCGATGCAGTGGTCAGGCCCACGTCCGGCGGTCAGGTCCGAGAGCACGTCGGGGACGCTGTCCACTTCCTCGTAGTTGATCGTGATGGCGCCGGCCCGCTCGCGCGCCATCTGCAGCCGGTAGGGGAACCGGTCGATCGCGATCACCTTCTCGGCGCCCAGCAGGTAGGCGCTGGCGATGGCGAACAGCCCCACCGGGCCGCAGCCCCACACGGCGATCGTGTCGCCCGGCTGGATGTTGCACATCTCCGCGCCCATGTAGCCCGTGGGCAGGATGTCGGAGAGGAAGAGCACCTGGTCGTCGGTGAGCCCGTCGGGCACCTTGAGCGGCCCGACGTCGGCGAAGGGCACGCGCACGTACTCGGCCTGCCCGCCGGCGAACCCGCCGGTGAGGTGCGAGTAGCCGAAGATGCCGGCGGGCGAGTGGCCCAGCATCTTCTCCGCGATGTACGCGTTGGGGTTGGAGTTCTCGCACAATGAATACGCGCCGGCCCGGCACGGGCCGCACTGACCGCACGCGATCGGGAACGGCACCACCACCCGGTCGCCTACCCGGACGTTCCTCACGTCGCGGCCCACGTCCACCACCTCGCCCATGAATTCGTGGCCCATGATGTCGCCGGGCTCCATGAGCGGCAGGAAGCCGTTGTAGAGGTGCAGGTCCGAGCCGCAGATCGCGGTGGACGTGACCTTCACGATGCAGTCCTGCTGATTGAGGATCATCGGATCCGGCACCTCGCGCACCTGCATCTTGCCAGGACCCATCCAGCACGTCGCTCTCATCGCATCCCTCCCATGGCAATCAGCGCGCGGGCCGCGCATGGTGCGCGGCCCGCGCCATCGGTCAGAGTTCTACGGGCCGCTCCTCGGGCTGCGCGGGATGTGGACCGCGCCGCTTGGTCG
>DATANT010000531.1:0-6993 GCA_036266115.1 Gemmatimonadaceae bacterium
CGACATCTTGTCGCCGAAGTACGCCCCCGAGACGATCGCGCCGGCGGCCAGCCCGAGGTTCAGGTTCTGCGCGGCCGCGATGCCCACCAGCGCCACGCCCACCGTGCCGGCCGTCGTCCACGAGCTGCCGGTGGCCAGCGACACGAACGCGCAGATGACGCACGCGGCGGCGTAGAACACCGACGGCACGAGGAACATCAGCCCGTAGTAGATCATGGTGGGCACCACGCCAGCCAGGATCCAGGTGCCGATCACCGAGCCCACCACCAGCAGGATGAGGATCGCGCCCATGGCGAGCGAGATCCCGTGGACCATCCCCTTCTCGATCTCGTGCCAGCGGTATCCGTTGCGCAGTCCCACCACGCTCGCCACGGCGGCGCTCAGGACCAGCGCGATCTGATTGGGCCCGCTGGAGGACGCGTCGCCGAACAGGTAGACCGAGGCGGCCAGCAGTCCCATGAGCGTGAGAATGGGGATGAGCGCCTGCGTGAGCGTGGGCTCTGGCTTGGGGGCGTGCGTCATGTCTGGGCGGTACCCGCGGGTGGGCGCCGCGGTGGGAGATTCGCGGCGGAGTAGGGAAGGGATGTCGGCCGTGCAGCCCGCGCGCACCCCTCGTCGGCACGCCGGGGCGGCCGATGTGGCGCGGGCCGGCCACCGGACAGTCTAGCGGGAGGACCGGTTGCGCGTGCCGCGAGAAGCGGAGACGTTAACCCCACGCCATTTGAGGTGGCAAGACCGCGGCGCGCCTGCGCAGGCGCGCCGCCACACCTCACGCCGCGTGCTCGCCAGCGGACCGCGCGACCGCCGGCGCCGCCGAGAGCTCGTAGTGGGGCAGCTCGCCGCGATCGCCGCGATGAAACCCCGCCACTTCGTAGCCGCGGGCCAGGTAGGCGAGAAACGCTTCGCGGGTCACCGCGCGCCACTCGGCGCGGCGCTCCGGCGGCAGCGCCTCCACGTCACGCGGGATGGCGATGTGCACCACGGCCGCATCGGGGAGCCCGTCGAGCACGGGAACGCCGTCGCTGGTCACCGGGTTGAGGAGCACGCCCACGCGGCGCGCGCGCGGGACGAGCACGACGGGCCGTGCCAGGTCCCAGGCGACGATCAG
Organism: Gemmatimonadaceae bacterium; assembly: GCA_036266115.1. GTDB lineage: Bacteria > Gemmatimonadota > Gemmatimonadetes > Gemmatimonadales > Gemmatimonadaceae > DATANT01. The sequence continues at coordinate 1,109 of DATANT010000531.1, forward strand.
GCGGTCGGTGGCGATGGCGCCGTGCAGGGGGCTCCCGGTGCTCTCGCCGTACATGTTGGGCACGTACTCCGCCACGCGGGCGCCGAGCCGCACGAGATTGAGCTGCGCGTTGCGGGCCACCAGCGGGTCGAAGGTCCAGTACATGGTCTCGGCGCCCACGGCGCGTACGAGCGTGCGCTGATAGTGCTTGAGTCGCTCGCCCAGGCCGGCGCCGCGCGCCTCGACGCGCACCGCGAGCATGTCGGACCAGTGGACGATCGATCCGTCGCGGAGACCCGTCATCCCGAAGACGAAGCCGAGCATGCGGCCGTCTGGCGCGAACGCGCCGGCGCAGACGCCGCCCAGCTTCTGCGCGACCATGAGGATGGCCGTCGGCACCAGCTCGCGGAAGCCGGCGCCCCACGTCTCCTCCTGAATCGCGACGCACTCCTGGTACTCGGCGAGCGACTCCACCCGCCGGAAGGTGATGCCGTCTGGTACGGAGGGCATGAGCGGGGGCATGGGGGCCGGGGGGAGCGTGCTCTTGCAGGGAGTCGGGCCGGAACCTAGCTTCGCAGCGCCCTAGTATACAATCTCGTGTACGAAAGCGGCCCGCGCGATACCACATCCGGAGCTCTCAGCCATGATGCGTTCCATGCGACCGCTGGCCTCCCTCGTCGCCGCGAGCCTCCTGCTCGCGGGGGCGGCATCGGGGGCGGGCGCGCAGCAGCGGGAACCCTTCCCCGGTCTCGACCACTACGTCGACTCGGCCCTCCGCACCTGGGACGTCCCCGGGCTGGCGCTCGCCATCGTCCGCAACGACTCGGTGATCTATGCCCGGGGCTACGGCGTGCGCGAGATCGGCAAGCCGGCGCGGGTGGACGAGCGGACGATCTTCGCCATCGGCTCCGCCTCCAAGGCGTTCACCGCCGCCGCCATCGCCATGCTCGTCGACGAGAAGAAGGTCTCGCTCGACGCCCCGGCGGCCACCTACCTGCCCGGCCTCCAGCTCCACGACCCGTACGCCACGCGCGAGCTCACCGTGCGCGACCTGCTCACGCATCGGAGCGGCCTCGCGCGGGGCGACCTCACCTGGTACGGCTCGGGCTACGATCGCGACGAGGTCGTGCGGCGCGTGCGCTTCCTGCCACCGTCGTGGAGCTTCCGCAGCCAGTTCGGCTACCAGAACATCATGTACATCGCCGCGGGTCAGGTGGTCGCCCACGTCGGCAACGCCACCTGGGACGGGTTCATCCGCGACCGGTTCCTCGTGCCCCTGGGCATGACGGCCACCAGCACCACGGTGCGCAATCTGGAGGCGCAGGGCGAGGTCGTGGCCTCGCCGCATGCGCTGGTGAACGACACGGTGCGCGCGGTGGCCTGGCGCAACATCGACAACGCGGGCCCCGCCGGCTCCATCAACTCCAGCGCGCTGGACATGACGCGTTGGGTGCGCCTGCAGCTGGCCAACGGCACGTTCGGCGGCAGGCGGCTCATCAGCGCGCGGATGATGGAGGAGATGTGGGCCCCGCAGACCGTGATCCGCCTCGATTCCGCGACGCGCCGCATGAACCCCGATACCCACCTCCAGGCGTACGGGCTGGGCTGGTTCCTCCAGGACTACCGCGGCCGGCTGGTCGTGCAGCACGGCGGCAACATCGACGGCTTCTCCGCGCTCGTCGCCATGCTGCCGGAGGAGAAGCTCGGGCTGGTGATCCTCACCAACATGAACGGGACCGCGCTGCCCACGGCGATCATGAACCGGGTGTTCGATCACCAGCTGCAGGCGCCGCCCAGGGACTGGAGCGGCATTCTGCACGAGCGCACGAAGACGCTGCGGGCGCGGGCCCGCGCGGCGCAGAAGAAGACCGAGGCGGAGCGCGTGCCGAACACCAGGCCGTCCCTCCCGCTCTCGGCGTACGCGGGCACCTACGTGGACAGCCTGCACGGCGAGGTGGTGGTGCGCGCGAACGATGGCAGGCTGTCGCTCTCGTTCGGGCCGACGTGGCGCGGTGAGCTGGAGCACTGGCACTTCGACACCTTCCGCATCTCGCTCGACACCCCCGCTCCGTCTCCGATTGCCGTGGTGTTCCGCCTGGGCGCGAACGCGAAGGTGGACGACGTGCAGATCGATCTCGCCGGCCCCATCACCTTCGAGCGACGCCCCGATCCCGCACCGCCGCCGTGATGCCGCACAAGCCACCATCCAGGTCGCCGACGAAGCGGACGGCGCCCGTCGCCGCGAGCAGCGCGGGCGGCGCCCGGAGCAGGACGGTGCCTCCGGTGCCAGCCGCCGCCGGTGCCTCGGACGAGCCTGCGGGCACCCGCGGCGAGAGCGTCGCGCGCGCCTACGAGCAGCTGCGCGAGCTCATCGTGTGGGGGCGGCTCGCTCCCGGTAGCCGCATCGTGGAGAGCGAGATCGCGGAGCGCCTGGGCGTGAGCCGGACGCCCACGCGGAGCGCGCTGCACCGGCTGCAGCAGGAGGGGTACGTCACGGCGGTGGAGCGGGCGAAGGAGCGGCGCCTCATCGTCACGCCGCTCACCCGCGACGACGGGCGCGAGCTGTTCCACGTGGTGGGCGTGCTGGAAGGGCTGGCGGCGCGCGGTGCCGCGGAGCTGCCCGCGCCGGAGCGTGCGGCCCTGGCCCACCGCCTGCGCCAGCTGAATGGCGAGCTTGCCGAGGTCGCGCGCGACGAGCGCCCCGACCAGCTGCGGCTCTTCGACCTCGACACCGCGTTCCACCGCGCGTACGTGGAGGCGGGCGCCGGACCACGGCTGCTCGCGCTCCACGACGCCACCAAGCCGCAGGCCGAACGCTACATCCGGCTGTACGTGAGCAGTCTGGCCGACGAGATCACCAGGTCGGTCACGGAGCACGATCAGATCATCCGCCATGTAGCCGCCGGCGATCCGCTGGCCGCGCAGCAGGCGGTGGACACGAACTGGCGCAACGCCGCGGAGCGCCTGTCGCGTGTGATCGGCGCGCACGGCGAACGCGGCATCTGGTGAGCGGACGTCACCACGCTCGGGTGGTGACGCGGAGAATGATTCCCCGAGCTCCAACCGTCATCTGGTCAACGGGAGCGTGATGATCGTGAGCGCGATGAGGTCCTCCAGCGTCCGCCAGCGCGGCCACCCGCGGCGCGCCTCACTCACCGCACTCGGGCTCGCGTTCGGGCTCGCGCTCGCGGCGAGCCCCTCGCTCCACGCGCAGGGCGCGGCCCCGCCCGTGGATCTCGGGCAGTTCGACGCCTACATCGCGCGCGCCGTGCGCGATTGGCAGGTGCCGGGGCTGGCCATCGCGGTGGTGAAGGACGACCGCGTCGTCTTCGCGAAGGGCTACGGCGTGCGCGAGATGGGCCGGCCGGGCGCGGTGGACGGCGGGACGCGCTTCGCCATCGGCTCCACCACCAAGGCCATGACGGCCCTGGCGCTGGGCATGCTGGTGGACGATGGCAGGGTGCGGTGGGACGAGCCGGTGATCACCTACCTGCCGGGCTTCCGCCTCGCCGATCCCTACGTGACCCGCGAGCTGACCGTGCGCGACCTGCTCACGCACCGCGCCGGCCTGGGCAACGCGGACCTGCTCTGGATGGGCGCCGACTACGGCTCGGACGAGATCCTCCGGCGCATCGGGACGCTGCCGCTGGAGTACTCGATGCGCTCGGGGTTCATCTATCAGAACGTCATGTACGCCGTGGCCGGCGAGGTGGTGCGCGCCGCCTCCGGCATGCCGTGGGACGCGTTCGTGCGCGAGCGGATCTTCACGCCGCTCGGCATGACGGGCACCGAGCTGACGCTGGCGGCGGTGGAGGGCAGGCCGAACGTCGCCACGCCGCACGCGGAGATCGACGGCGCCATGCGCGTGATCGCCAATCGCCCCGTGGACCCGGTGGCGCCGGCGGGCTCGGTATGGTCCAGCGTGGACGACATGGCCAAGTGGATGCGCTTCGTGCTGGACAGCGGGCGCGTGGGCGGCAAGCGGCTGGTGAGCGACTCGACCTTCCACGAGCTCCTCACGCCGCAGACCGTCGCCCCGCTGGACATGTACCCCACCATGACCCTCGTGCGGCCGCACTTCTTCACCTACGGGCTGGGGTGGTTCCTGCACGACTACCAGGGTGAGGCGGTGGCGATGCACACCGGCAGCATCGACGGGATGACCGCCATCATCGGGCTGCTGCCGGACCGTCGCCTGGGGGTGTACGTACTCGCCAACAGCGACCACGCCGAGCTGCGGCACGCGCTCATGTACCGCGTGTTCGACCTCTACGCCGGCACCGGCGGCACGCCGCCGCGCGACTGGAGCGCCGAGCTCCGCACGCTCTACGGCGGCCTCCGCGACCAGGGGCTGGCCGCGCAGAAGGAACGGGAGCAGCGTCGCGCCACCGGCACCCGTCCCAGTCTTCCGTTGGAACGCTACGCGGGCACCTACACCGATTCTACGTTTGGCGACGTGATCGTGACGGCCCGGGGCGACACGCTCCACCTGGAGTTCGGGAGCGCCGTCGTCGGCGACCTCTCGCACTGGCAGTACGACCAGTTCCGCGCGCGCTGGGCCGACGAGCGCATGGACCCGTCCTTCGTCGTCTTCGAGCCAGACGGCACGGGCCAGATCGCCGGGCTGCGCACGTTCGGCATCACGTTCCGCCGCGCGCCATCGGCTCCCGCGGCGTCGGCCCCATAGAGGAACCCTCCATCATGGCAGACTCCACACCCCTGGTCTCCCGCCGCACCCTGCTCAGAGCCGCGGCCGGCGGCTGCGCGGCCGCGCTGGCGGCGCCCATGCTGAACCTCGGCCGCTTCCGCCTCTTCGCGCACTCGGCGCAGGAGTACTCGGCGCGCGCGATCGCGTTGGTGCAGCGCTCCATCGTCGTGGACATGCTGGGCGTGTTCACGCTCGACTTTCCGCAGCAGGACCGCTGGGTGGCCGATCCGGAGAGCTTCACCGCCGAGCAGTTCCAGAAGTTCCGGGACTCGGGGATCGACGTCTTCCATCCCGCCGTGGGGCTGGGTGGCCCCGACGCGTACGACGGCGCGATGCGCTTCTTCGCCGGCTGGAACGCCTTTATCGCGGGGAACGACGAGCGGCTCATGCGGATCGACAGCCCCGGCGACTTCGCCCGCGTGAAGGGGTCGGGCAAGGTGGGCGTGATCCTCGGGCTGCAGAACGCCCAGCACTTCCGCCGCCTGGACGACGTGAACGCGTTCCGGGATCTCGGGCAGCGGGTCGCGCAGCTCACCTACAACTCGCGCAACCTCATCGGCAACGGCTCCACCGAGCGCCGCGACGAGGGGCTCAGTGACTACGGCGTGGCCGTCGTGCAGCGCATGAACGAGGTGGGGATGGCCGTGGACGTCTCCCACTGTGGCGATCGCACGACGCTCGATGCCTTCGAGGTCTCCCGGCGGCCGGTGCTCATCACGCACTCCAACTGCCGGGCGCTCGTCCCCGGCCACCCGCGCGTGAAGACCGACGAGGCCATCCGCGCGATGGCGAAGTCCGGTGGCGTGATGGGGATCACCGCCGTGCGCATGTTCGTGCGCGATCGCGAGCCCACCACCATCGAGCACGTGCTGGACCACTTCGACCACGTGGCGAAGCTCGTGGGCGTGGAGCACCTGGGCGTGGGCAGCGACATGGACCTGGACGGCTACGACGACATGCCGCCGGAGCTCAACAAGCGGCTCCGCGCCGGCTACAAGGGCAGCTACGGCTTCCGCGAGAAGATCGACGTGGAGGGACTCGACCACCCGAAGCGCATGTTCGACCTCACCGAAGGCCTGATCCGGCGTGGGTACAATTCCCCTGACATCGAGGGCGTGCTCGGCGGAAATTTCGTGCGCGTTCTCTCGGACATCTGGAAACCCTCCACCTCGAGCCCGTCGTGACCAGCCATCCCTTC
>DATANT010000532.1:0-2627 GCA_036266115.1 Gemmatimonadaceae bacterium
CGCCGTGGCCCCGGACTGCTCCAGCGTCGCCACGGAGTCCGTCGCCCCGCCCCGGATCGCGCGCGCGGCGGTGTCGTAGATCACGAGCGCATCTCCCTGCCTCAACAATGCCCGCACGCTGTCCCGCAGCTCGCCGATCTCGCGCGCGTCGCGCGACACGTCGGCGAGCACGATCCTGCCCATGGGCCGTGGCGTGGGCGTGAGCACCGGCCGGGCGAACGCGGCGCCCACGAGCAGCGCGACGAGCACACGAACCAGGAGCAGCCACCAGTGCTCGGGGCGCGCGATGGTGGTGACGCGCTCCGAGCTGATGGGGACGAAGCGCGTGGTGGGCAGCGGGGTGGACGACGGCTGCCGCGTGACGATGAAGTGGAGCGCGACGGCGCCGGCCGCGGCAGCGACGCCGAGGTAGAAGAAGATGGGCGAGAGAAAGGTCATCGAGCGGCGCTCCGCGCGCCCTGCTGGGGCGTGGTGATGCGCCGGATGGTCTGCCGCAGCGGCTCCTCGCCCGGCACGGCCACGGCGTACACCGCACCCATGGCGCGCAGGTCACGGGCGAGCTCCTCCCGCCACGCGGTAAAGCGTCGCACGTACTCGGCGCGGGCGGCGGGCGACAGCGGCCGCCGCACCTCGGGAGCCTCCGGATCGGCCACGAGGCGCCGCGCGTGGCCCGGGTCCAGCTCCTGTGGGTCGATCACGTGCACCGCGTACAGCTCGCCGCCGGCGGCGGCGAACGCGCGGGCGCGGGCGAGCCACGCTGGGTCCTCGTCCAGGAAGTCGGAGACGAGCACGACGCGCGTGGCGCGCCGCGCGGCCTCGGCGAGCGCGGGCGCGAGCGCCGCCGAGCCGCCCGGCTCTCCGTCCACCGCGTGCATCATCTCGTCGAGCACCGTGCGCCGCGTGCGCGGCGCGACGGTGACCGTGCCGGCGGCTGCGGCGACCGCCAGTCCCACCGGGTCGCCGCGATGCCTGGCCACCGCCGCGAGGCCGATGGCGAGCTGACGGGCCAGATCGTACTTCGCGTGTGCGGGCTTCGGGAACGCCATCGACTCGCTCGCGTCGAGCACGATCATCGACGGCAGGATGGCGCGCTCCTGCGAGAGCCGCACGTGCACCCGGTCCGTGCGGGCGAGCAGCTTCCAGTCGATGCGGCGGGGCTCGTCGCCCTGCCGGTATGGGCGGTACTCCACGAACTCCGCCGTCGTGCCGCGCACCGTGGAGACGTGCGGACCCGGCACGGCGCTCCGCACGCGACGGAGCGCCGGCCAGCCGAGACCACGCACCGCGTCCAGCACCGCCGCATATCTGGCCAGGGACATCGAGCGGCCTAGAGCGCGAGCCCGCTCGCCGGCGTCGGCACGTGTTCGAGAAGCGCGTCCACGACGTGCTCGGACGACACCCCCTCGGCCTCGGCGGCGAAGTTCACGAGCACGCGGTGGCGCAGCACGGGCGTCGCGACGCGGCGGATGTCCTCCGGCGTCACCGCGTGCCGGCCCTGGAGCAGCGCGTGCGCCTTGGCGCCCAGCACGAGCGCCTGGCCGGCGCGCGGCCCCGCGCCCCAGCGCACGTTCTGGCGCACCATGGACGGCGCCGTGGTTCCATCGGGACGCGTGGCGCGGACGATCGCGGCGGCGTAGCGGAGCACCGGATCCGACGCCGGCAGCTCACGCACCAGCGCCTGGAGCGCGAGCGTCTCGGCCGCGCCGAGCACCGGCTGCAGGCTCGTGCGGTCGGTCACCGTGGTGGCGCGCAGGATTCCGACTTCCTCCTCCTCGGTGGGATAGCCGACGCGCACATCGAAGAGGAAGCGGTCGAGCTGGGCCTCGGGCAGCGGGTAGGTGCCCTCCTGCTCGATCGGGTTCTGCGTGGCCAGCACGAAGAACGGCTCCGGCAGGCGCATCGTCTGCCCGGCGGCCGTCACGCGGTGCTCCTGCATGGCTTCCAGCAGCGCGGCCTGGGTGCGCGGCGGCGCGCGGTTGATCTCGTCGGCCAGCACGATGTTCGAGAAGATCGGGCCGCGCACGAAGCGGAAGGCGCGCTGCCCCGACGCCTGATCCTCCTCGAGGATCTCGGTGCCGGTGATGTCGCTCGGCACGAGGTCGGGCGTGAACTGGATGCGGCGGAATTCCAGCCGCATCGCCTCGGCGATGGAGCGGATCATGAGCGTCTTGGCGAGCCCCGGCACGCCGACGAGCAGCGCGTGCCCGCCGGCGAGCATCGCCATCAGGACCTCCTCCACCACACGCTCCTGGCCGACGATGCGCTTCGCTACCTCGGCGCGCAGGCGTGCGGCGGAGGCGAGGAGGGCGTCACGCGAGTGGCCGTCCTGCTCGTTCCGCTCCACCCGCTCCGCGCGCCCCAGGTGCGCCGCGTGCGCGGTCGCCCGCGCGTCGACCGACCCGTCCGAGGTCCTCGACATCGTCAGCGCCGCGGAATGACGACGATCACCGCGCCGGTGATCCCGCCGCCCCAGCGGCGCACGGCGTCGGCGTTGTCCACGTACTGCAGCTCTGTGACCGTCGTCGCGGGAATGTCGCGCAGCTGGCCAACCTTGCCGTCGCCCAGCGGTCGCTCGTCCTGATACACGACCACCTCTCCCCCAGCTCCGGAGCGGCGGAGCCACGGCC
>DATANT010000533.1:0-2341 GCA_036266115.1 Gemmatimonadaceae bacterium
TCAGCAGCTGCTTGGCGAGCAGGAGGCGACGGGTGAGCACGAGCTCGATCGGGGAGACGCCGAGCTCTCGCTGAACGATGCGGCGAATCTGCCGCGAGCTCCAGCCGAACCGTTCGGCGATCCGCTCCACCCCGGCGCCGCCGTCGAGCATCCCCTCCTCGATGCGCTGCGCGATCAGGCTCGCGATGCGTTGCGCGTCGTCCACCGGCGCGTTGCCCGGCGCGAGCTCCGGCCGGCAGCGCAGACAGGGGCGGAAGTTCGCCTTCTCCGCCGCTTCGGCGCTGTCGAAGAATCGGCAGTTCGCGGCTTTCGGCGTCCTGGCCGTGCACACCGGCCGGCAGTAGATGCCCGTGGACGTCACGCCGACGTAGAAGATCCCGTCGAAGCGCGGGTCGCGCGACGTGAGGGCGGTGTAGAGGGCGGCGGCATCGTGGGTCATGATCCGAAGGTAATGGACGACCGGCTCCACCACCAGCCATTTTCGGACATGTGTGCCTGAAAACTATACATATACCCACCAACGACTTACCGGCGCCTGTGCGGCCGAATGTAGAGGTCCGAAAATGGCGAGACACGGCGATGGGACGCGCTAGCTTGCGGAGCGTGGCAGCGCGATTCACCGGCCACGCGAGAGGAGTCGATCATGACAGGAACCACGGCAATCCAGCATCCCGGCGCGACACCGACGGTGCTCATCTCACGCGGCACTGTCGACGTCGCCGCGATCGGCACGAGCATCGAGTCGCGCCTGCACACCTACCACTGGGCCGACGTCGGCTCGCATCTGGACGCGAACGGCTGGGCGATGCTCCCGGGAATCCTGTGCGCCGAGGAGTGTCGCGCGCTCGCCGGCCTGTACGAGGGCGGCGGCCGCTTTCGCAGCCACGTGGTGATGGCGCGGCACGGCTTCGGCCGGGGCGAGTACAAGTACTTCGCCTATCCGCTGCCCGAGCTCATCGCCGACCTGCGCACCGCGATCTACCCGCGCCTGGCACCCGTCGCCGACCGCTGGAACGAGGCCATGCGCATCGACGTGCGCTATCCCGCGGACCACGCGGACTTCCTCGCGCGGTGCCACGCCGCCGGGCAGACGCGCCCCACGCCGCTCCTCCTCCAGTACGGCGAGGGTGACTTCAACGCCCTGCACCAGGATCTCTACGGCGAGCACGTCTTTCCCTTCCAGGTGGTGTTCCTGCTCTCCGAGCCGGGCAGGGACTTCACGGGCGGCGAGTTCGTGCTCACCGAGCAGCGGCCGCGCATGCAGTCGCGGGCCGAGGTGGTGCCGCTCCACCAGGGCGACGCGGCGATCTTCGCCGTGCACCATCGCCCGGTGGAAGGCAAGCGCGGCGTGTACCGCGTGAACCTGCGGCACGGCGTCAGCCGCGTGCGCTCCGGGCATCGCCACACCATGGGCGTCATCTTTCACGACGCGGCCTGAGCGTGCCCGTGCCACATCCATCACCCTTCCCCACCATCATGACCAACGATCTCCAGTCCAGACGCCGGGCGTTCCGCGACCTGCACCGCGAGGGTTTCTTCGTCCTGCCCAACCCGTGGGACGTCGGCGGCGCGCGCCGGCTCGAGAAGCTGGGCTTCCGCGCACTCGCCTCCACCAGCGCGGGGCTGGCGTGGTCGCTGGGCCACGACGACCTCACGCTCTCGCGCGACGTGGTGCTGGATCACCTGCGCGCGCTCTGCGCGTCCACCTCGCTGCCGGTGAACGCGGACTTCGAGGCCGGGTTCGCCGAGCGTCCCGACGACGTGGCGGCCAACGTGCGCCTGGCCGTGGAGACCGGCGTGGCGGGCCTCTCCATCGAGGATCGCGACGGCGGGCGGCTGTTCGATCTGGCGCTGGCCGCCGAGCGCATCCGGGCCTCGCGCGCGGCCATCGACGAAGTGGACCCGAACGTGGTCCTCGTCGGCCGCACCGAGGGCTTCCTGATCGGCCACCCGGACATCGACGCGACCATCGAGCGGCTGGTGGCGTACTCGGATGCGGGCGCCGACTGCCTCTACGCGCCCGGCGTCAGCGAGCCGGCGCACATCGAGGCCATCGTGGCGGCCGTGGCGCCGAAGCCGGTGAACGTCCTGCTCGTGAGCCCCGCCATGCGTATCGCGGACCTGCAGGCGATGGGTGTCCGGCGCGCCAGCACGGGAGGGTTCCTGGCGCGCGCGGCGTGGGCGGCCTTCGAAGGTGCCGCGCGGACGCTGCTGGAGCAGGGCGAGCTGCCGGCGCAGGTCTATCGCTGACACGGTGGCCCGCGGCGTCGGGAATATCTTTCGCGCCGACGGGCGCGCGCGCCCGTCGGCGCGAAAGATATTCCCGACGCCGCGGGCCACC
>DATANT010000534.1:0-6715 GCA_036266115.1 Gemmatimonadaceae bacterium
CGCCGCATGGCCGCCGATCTGGACGCGAGCCGCACCGCGCTGGAGCAGGCGCGCGCCCGTACCGCCGCCGTGCTGCGCCACGTGGCCAGCGGTGTGGTGGCGGTGGACGCGGACGGCGCGGTGGTGCTCGCGAACCCCGCGGCGGAGCGCCTGCTCGGCGCCACGCTCGCCGACGGTGCGCCACTTCCCGCGGAGGTGGTGGCGCACCTGCACGACGCCGTGGCGTCGTACGCCCGTGGGGGGCGCGTGGAGGAGGAGTTCGACCTGGAGCTCGGCGGGCGACAGCTGCATGCGCGCCTCACGCCGCTGCAGCACGGCGCTGGCGGCGCGGTGCTCACGCTGGACGACGTCACCGAGGTGGGCCGGGCGCAGCGCGTGCTGGCCTGGGGCGAGATGGCGCGCCAGGTGGCGCACGAGATCAAGAACCCGCTCACCCCCATCCGCCTGGGCGTGCAGCACCTCCGGCGAGCGTACGCCACCGGGCGCGGCGACTTCGCGCAGATCCTCGACCAGAACGTCACGCGCATCCTGTCCGAGATCGACCGGCTGGACGAGATCGCCCGCGCCTTCAGCCGCTATGGCACGGCCCCCGAGGAGCGCTCGCCGCGCGAGGCCACCGACGTGGCCGCGGTGGCTCACGATGTCGTGGAACTGGAGCGGCTGGGTGAGGGGGCGGTGCAGTGGTCGCTCGCCTCGCCGGACGGCGCCTTGCTCGCGCTGGCGCGCGCCGACGAGCTACGCGAGGTGCTGCTCAATCTGCTGGAGAACGCCCGGCTCGCGCATGCCCGCTGCGTGCAGGTGACCCTCGGTCGCGCCGCTGGCGACACCGTGCGGATCGTCGTGCAGGACGACGGCGACGGCATCTCGCCCGACGTGCTCCCGCGCATCTTCGAGCCGCACTTCTCCACCCGCACGAGCGGCAGCGGGCTGGGGTTGGCCATCAGCCGACGGCTGGTGGAAGGGTGGGGCGGCACCATGACGGTGACGAGCCGCCCGGGCGAGGGCACGGAGGCCGTGGTGACGCTGGCGGGCGGCGCGCGCTGAGTGCAGCTTGAAGGCCGCATGAGCCCGCCCGAATCCGACAGCCCACATCTCCTCACGAAGGCCCTGCCCCCGCACCTGGCCTCGTGGATGCTCCCGCCGGAATGGCACTGGGGCAGCGAGGGGCTGTTGGTCGACCACCGCCACTACCAGGAGGTGATCGATGCGCTCGGCCGCTCCCTCTCGCTGGTGAGCGTGCCGGATCCGGCGCACGAGGGCTGGATGCTCGCGGAGGCGCGCCAGCTCGCGCACCTGAACCATCCCTCCGTTCCCACCACGTATCACTACTGGACGTGGCAGCGCGAGGCGAAGCGCGGGCCCGGCTACCTGCGCCGCTGGATCTCGGGCGAGACCGTGGGGGCGCGGGTGCGGCGGCGAGGGCGGGACGACGTGCCGTTCACCGCGGGCCTGCTGCGTTCGGCGGCCTCGGTGCTCGCCTACCTGCACGACAGCGGCACCGTGCACGGCGCCATCGCGCCCGACACGGTGTGGGCGATCCCGTCCGGGCGGCTCTGGCTCATCGGATGGCAGTGGGCGGTGGGCCGGGATCTGGTGCCCGCGGGCCTCGCGCCGGACCGCCGGTGGACGCCGTGGCCGCCGGAGTGGGGCGAGTCCCGTTGGGCGCCGGACGCCATGAGCGACCAGTGGCAGCTGGCCGCCATCGGCTTCGCGCTGCTCACCGGCGAGCTCCCGCCGGCGTCCGACATCCCGCCCATCCGCTGGGTACGGCCGGACTGCCCGCAGGGCTTCGCCGACGTGCTCGACCGCGCACTCCTGCCGCAGCCGTCACGGCGCCACGCGTCGGTGACGGCCATGCTGCGTGCGCTGGACCGCGTGGCGTCGCCGCGCACGGCGGTGTTCGTCGGCGCCGGTATGGAGGACGAGAGCGGCGAGAAGAGCGAGGAGGCGCGCCTGCGCTGGGCGGTGGGCGACGACTACGAGGTGCTGAGCCTCATCGGGCGCGGCAACTTCGGCTCGGTGTGGCGCGTGCGCGATCTCACGCTGGAGCGCGAGGTGGCGCTCAAGATGCTGCACGCGCACATCGGGCGTGACCAGCACGCCATGGCGCGCTTCCGCCGGGAGGCGCAGCTCGCGGCGCAGCTCGCGCATCCCGCCATCGTGCCGGTGTACGACTGGGACAGCCACGGCGAGGTGGCGTGGTACACGATGGAGCTGGCGGAAGGCGGCTCGGCGGCCGAGCTGGTGGCGCGCAGCGGCCCGCGATCGCTGGCCGAGATCGGCCCGGTGGTGGACCAGATGCTCGACGGCCTGGAGGCCGCGCATGCGATCGGCATCCTGCATCGGGACCTGAAGCCGGAGAACATCCTCATCGATCGCTACCGGCGGTGGCGGCTGGCCGACTTCGGTATCGCCAACGCCATGGGAGAGGAGCACGCCGGCGCGTCGGGCACGCCGAGCTTCGCCGCGCCCGAGCAGATCCTCGGCGAGACGCAGGGGCCGGAGGCCGACCTGTTCGCGGTGGCGGCCATCGTCGCGTACGTGCTCACTGGGCGCCCGCCGTTCACGGGGAGCGATGCGCGAACGATCCTCGCGCAGCAGTTGGCGGACGCCGCGGAGCTGCGGGGCATTCCGGACCCCGTGGCCGAGTGGCTGCAGCGAGGGCTGGCGGCCGATCCCGGGGCCCGTTGGCCGGACGCCGGCGCGATGCGCGTGGCGTGGCGCGAGGCGGTCCGCGCGACGCGTCGGTCGGAGCGGACCACTGGTTGGTGGCGGCGGCTCCTGCGCAAGAAGGCGTAGGGGGCGTTCCGGGACCGCGGAGCGCAGCGCGCGGCCGGCGCTGACTGGCCGCCGATCGGTGGGCGCTCGAGCGCTCGGTACCGTCTGAGGTGTCGCAGAGCCCGGCGGGGTCGCCGGGGCGCACTCTGTCGGAGCAGGAGCGGCGGGCACATATTGGGCGCCCATCTCACCCCCTCCGGCCGCCCGGCCCGGGGTGGGACGGCACCGCCGGCGCGACTGCCGGCCGGACCCCCGGAGGTCCCCATGCCTCGCCGCTCGCTGCTCGTCTCCCTGGCCGTGTTCGCACTACCGGCCCTCGCGTCTCCACTGCTCACGCAAGGCGCACCCCCGGCCGTCAGCGCCGCCGGCACGACGACGCCCCAGATCACCACGAGCTCGGCGGCGACGCAGGCGTTCACCGATGGTGTGGAGGACGCGGCGTACATCCATTTCGGTCGCGCCGCGCAGCGCTTCGGCAGCGCGCTCGCCGCCGATTCCACCTATGGCCTGGCGCGCGTCTTCTACGCGTCGTTCGCGCCGGGGCTCGAGCAGGCGCAGCGCGATTCCATGGCGGCGCGGGGAGTGGCGGACGCCGCCCGCGGGTCCACCGGCGAGCTGGTGCTCGCGGCGGCCATGCGCGAGCTCGTCGCCAACAGGCCGGAGGCGGCACAGCCGCTCTTCCACGCGCTCGGCGAGATGTATCCCGACAACGCGCTCTATGCGATGTGGAGCGCGAATGATTGGGCCGGAACGCGCCCGCCGGCGGCCAACGTGGAGGCGTTCCGCAAAGTCACGCAGCGCTTCCCGTCCTTCGGCGCTCCGTACAACACGCTGGCGTACTCGCTGCTGCTCACCGGCGACACCACTGGTGCGCTGGGCGCCGCGGCGAAGCAGGTGGAGCTCGCTCCCACGCAGCCGAACCCGCATGACACCTACGCCGAGCTCCTCCAGTTCGCCGGGCGGCTCGACGAGGCCGTGGCGCACTACACGGACGCAACCCGGCGCGACCCGTCGTTCACCGAGGGGTACGTGGGTGTGGCCGAGGTGCGGCAGCTCCAGCGGCGCGGCGCGGATGCACGTGCCGCGCTGAACGACGCCGTCCGCCACGCGCTGAACCTGCAGGACAGCCTTCGCTACATGGAATACATCGCGCAGAGTGAGGTGGTCGACGGGCGCAACAAGGAAGCGGCCACTCAGCTCGCCGCAGTGGCGCGTCTCGCCGAATCACGGGGCGCGAAGCCACAGGCTGCCGCGGCGCACCGCGACATGGCGCTGCTCGCCGCGCTGGACAAGGATGCGCGCGGAACGGCGCAGCACCTCGCAGCGGCGCGGGGCGTGGGCGCGACCGCCACCCCGCCGCAGGCGCGCCAGCAGGCCGACGTCGCCGCGCTCGCCTATCTGGTGGCGGGGAGCGCCGACTCGCTGCGCGCGATGGCGGCGGGGAGCGACAGCGCCCACCTCGTGCAGGCGATGGTGCTGCTGCAGGACGGCCGCGCCGAGGATGCGCTGCGCCAGCTCGCGCAGGCGGACACCACGGCGCCGATCACCCAGGAGCTGAGCGCCGAGGCGCACGCGCTGCTCAAGCAGTCCGACGTCGCGCGTGCGGAGCGCCAGCACCTGTTGGCGCGGCGCGACGCGGTGTACTTCAACGCGCCAGATCTGCGCAATGCCGTGGCCCTGCGGCGCGCCGCGAAGATGTGACCATGCCGCGATCGCCGGACGACCGGCTCGGCTCGGACACCCGAACACATCCGCCGATCGATCGACGCCGAGCGCATGCCCGAGAGCTCCGGTGCCAGGACCCGCGGTGCGCGAGTCGACTGATGATCAGTCGACTCGCGCACCCGCCTGCGTAGCCGCTGCGTCGGAACGGTAACCCGCGTCCGTCAGCCCGATCGCTGCCCCGCCGGCCCCCACCGTCCGCGCGAGAACGTGGTGACGACAGCGGGGCGCTCCGGCTGCGCTCCTCACTCGGTGCGCGTCCCCGCGTTCGAGGCTGCGCCGCGCATCATCCGCACGGTCTTCACGTTCATGAACTCCCGCATTCCGTACACGCCGAGCTCCCGCCCGTAGCCGGAGTGCTTCACGCCACCGAACGGAAACCTGGGGTCGGATGCGACCATCCCGTTGATGACCACGGTGCCGGCCTCGAGCTCGGTCGCCAGCCGTTCCGCCTCGTCCGCGCTTTCCGTCCATGCCGAGGCGCCGAGTCCGAAATCGCTGTCGTTGGCCACGCGGATGGCGTCGTCCAGGTTGGCGACGCGGAACAGCGCGGCCACCGGCCCGAAGGTCTCGTCGCGCGCGGCCGGGGCGTCCGGCGGCACGTCGCCCAGCACCGTGGGCTCGTAGTACCAGCCGGCTCCGTCGGGCTGCCGCCCGCCGCAGAGCAGTCGCGCGCCGCGCGTCACCGACGCCTGCACCTGTCGGTGCAGGTCGTCGCGGATCTGCGGCGTGGCCAGCGGGCCCACGTCCGTGCCCGACGCCATCGGGTCGCCCACCACCAGCGCGCGCATGCCGGCCACCACGCGCTCCGCGAACTCCTCGTAGACGGCGGCATCCACCACGAAGCGCTTGGCCGCGATGCACGACTGGCCGTTGTTGATGGTGCGGGCCTGCACCGCGACGGTGGCCGCGCGGGCGACGTCGGCGTTCGCCGTCACCACGAACGCATCGCTCCCGCCCAGCTCCAACACCGTGGGCTTGAGCGCCGCGCCGGCGGCCCGTCCCACGCTCCGGCCAGCTCCCTCGCTCCCGGTGAGGGTGGCCGCGGCGATCCGCGCGTCGGCCAGCAGCGGCTCCACGCGCGCCGACTCCAGCAGCAGCGTCTGGAACACGCCGTCCGGCGCGCCGGCGGTGCGGAACAGCTCCTCCAGCGCCAGCGCGCACTGCGGCACGTTGGACGCGTGCTTGAGCAGCCCCACGTTGCCCGCGACGAGTGCCGGCGCGGCGAAGCGGATCACCTGCCAGAAGGGGAAGTTCCACGGCATCACGGCCAGTACGGCGCCGAGCGGCTGGAAGCGCACCTCGCCGCACTCCGTGGCGTCGTCGGTCACGATCTCTGGCGCGAGCAGCGCCGGCGCGTGCTCGGCGTACCACCGGCACGCCAGGGCGCACTTCTCGGCCTCCTGCACGGCGGCCGCGAGGGGCTTGCCCATCTCGAGCGTCATGAGCCGCCCATAGCGCTCCTTGCCCGCCTCCAGCAGCTCTCCCGCGCGGCGCACCACGCGGCGGCGCTCGTCCAGGGGCGTACGCCGCCAGGCCTGGAATTCCATGGCAGCCGCGGCCACCCGCTGCTCGAGCTCGGCGTCGGTGATGGGCTCGAACTCGCGGACGGTCTGGCCGGTGGCCGGATTGATGGAGGAGATGGGCATGGAACGCGGTGCGGGAGAGGGATGACGGCTGCGGAGGATGGGTGATGCGCGGGGGTGGCGGCGGGTGCATGATGATGTTCGGGGGGGACCCCCGTGCCCCGCAACTGCGCGCGGCGCCCGCGATTCCCGGCCCGCGTCCCAGAGTCCACCCACCCGTCCGGCGTGCACGGCGCGTACCCGTACCGCTCACCGGAGCTCTCTCGCCCGTGCCGCCGGACGCGCTCAACGCGTGGTCTCCGGCGCGCGTTGTCCAACTGGCCCGACCCATCCACGCCGGTCCCTCCGCCCGGCCCAGACCCCGATCCCGCCATGCCGTCTTCCCGCTCCGCACTGCTCGCGCTGGGCCTCCTGGCCGCGAGTCTCGTCGCCGCCCCGCTCTCGGCGCAGACGGCCGAGCCGGCCGGCGCGGCGGGCCGCGCCTTCGTCCCTGGTGACTGGCATCGCCTCACCACCCTCAGCTCGCCGGCGATGTCCCCCGATGGGCGGCGCGTGGCGTTCACCGTCACCACCGTAGTGGAGAAGGAGAACAAGCGGCACAGCGAGGTGTGGGTGGTGCCGGTGGCCGG
>DATANT010000535.1:0-1607 GCA_036266115.1 Gemmatimonadaceae bacterium
CGAAGACGCGAGTGTCGGGATCGGCTTCCCGTCCCGTGATGCGCCGTCGCTGCCAGCTGTGCGGGATCAAACGGCCGCGAGGGAGAGCGATCCCGACACTCGCTCGCTGCACTCCGTGCCGCTCGCTCCTGCGGGATGACAACCTTGACTGGCCCCGCCGTCCGTCAGCCTCCCTGACGGCTGACAGCATGGACCGGCCCCACGCTCGGCCGCGCTCCTGCGGGATGACAACCTTGGCTGGCATCCCTCGCGGCCACGCTCCGGCGGGCCGACAGCCCTGACTGGCCCCATCGACGGCGACGTTCTGCGGATGACGGCACGCACCCGGCCGGGCTCGCGGCGGCACTCCCCGCCGGACCACCGGCCGGTCACCCACGCCGCGCACGCTCGACGCACCTCCGCCCGCACGTATATTCCCGTTCGTGTCCATCCCGAGCCGCTCCTGGATCCCCACGCTCGCCGCGGCGCCGGCCACCGCGCCCGACGACCCGCGTGTGGGACACCTGCTGGGTAGTGCGCTCGCCGAGGGGGGCACGCCGCGCGTGGTGATCGCCGGCTTCCCGTGCGACGAGGGCGTGCGCCGCAACGGGGGACGCGCGGGCGCGGCGCTGGCGCCGCTGGCCATTCGCCGGGCGCTCTACAAGCTCACACCCCACGCCGAGCGCGCCGAGGCGTTCACGCGGCTACTCGCACGCACGCACGACGTGGGCGACCTCGCGCTCACCGGCGATCTGGACGCCGATCAGGCCAGCCTGGGTGACGCGCTCGCCCCGCACCTCCAGGCGGGCACGTTCGTCATCCTGCTCGGCGGCGGGCACGAGACGGCGTACGGGCACTTCCTCGCCTACGCGCGCGCCGAGCAGGACGTCGCGATCCTCAACTGGGACGCGCACGCCGACGTGCGCGAGCTGCGCGATGGACAGGCGCATTCGGGCTCGCCCTTTCGCCAGGCGCTCGAGCATCCATCCGGGCGGTGCCGGTCGTACACGGTGGCGGGGCTGCAGCCGCACTCCGTGGCGCAGGCGCACCTGCAGTTCGTGCGGGCGCACGGCGCGGCGTACTGGGCGCACGAGGTGGACTCGGCCCTGATCACGCAGCTGTACGCGCCGCACGATCCGGCGCACGAGGCGCCGCTGCTCGCCAGCTTCGACCTGGACGCCGTGGACCGGGCCTGGGCGCCCGGGGTGAGCGCGCCGGCCACCAACGGGCTCCCGGTGTCGCACTGGCTGCAGGCCGCGTATGGGGCCGGCTGCTCGCCGCGCGTGCGCTCCGCCGACGTGGTGGAGCTCAATCCGCGCGTGGACGTGGACGACCAGACCGTGGCGCTCGCGGCGCTCACGGTGTGGTGGCTGCTCGCGGGACTGGCGGATCGCGCCCCGCGCGGCGGCGACGGCGCGGGCGGATGACCGCGGACGAAGCCGCGCGGCCCGCGGCGGCGGTGATTCCCGCGTTCGTGAACGCGGGCGGCGGGAGCGCCGGGCAGGCGATGGACGCGCTGCGGGCGGACGCGCGCTTCGCCGTGCGCGAGGTGGAGCCCGCGCGGCTCTCCGACATGCTGCGGGCCGAGGCGGCGAGCGGCACCGGCCGCGTGCTCGTGAGCGGCGGCG
>DATANT010000536.1:0-5845 GCA_036266115.1 Gemmatimonadaceae bacterium
AAGCGCCAGCGCCGGGAGGCCCGGGTGGAGCGCGAGGAGCGCGTGCTCGAGGCCACCGGCATCCGCGCGCTGCGCCGCGAGACGGTGTTCACCACGCCCAACGCCTTCCCGCCGGTGGGGTTCGAGCAGCAGGAGGTGGACGAGCCGGATTTCCGCGAGGCGCTGGAGCCGCAGAACTGCTACATCTGCAAGCGCGACTACTCGGCCATCCACCACTTCTACGACCAGCTCTGCCCGCCCTGCGCGGAGCTGAACATGGCCAAGCGCGGCGAGCTGGCCAACCTGAGCGGCCGGGTGGCGCTGCTCACCGGCGGGCGCGTGAAGATCGGCTACCAGGCGGGCATCAAGCTGCTCCGCGCCGGCGCGCACCTCCTCGTCACCACGCGCTTCCCGCGCGACTCGGCGGCGCGCTACGCGCAGGAGCCGGATTTCGCCGAGTGGGGGCACCGGCTGGAGATCTTCGGGCTCGACCTGCGCCACACGCCCAGCGTGGAGGCGTTCTGCCAGCAGCTGCTCGCCACCCACAGCCGGCTGGACTTCATCATCAACAACGCCTGCCAGACCGTGCGCCGCCCGCCGGACTTCTACCAGCACATGATGGCGGGCGAGACGGCGGCGCTGCACACCATGCCCGAGCCGGTGCGCCGGCTGCTGGGGGCGTACGAAGGGCTGCGCGGCTACCAGATGCTGCCCGAGGGCGACGCGGCCACCGGCACGTCCCCCGTGGCGCTCGAGCACCACATCTCGGAGGTGGCCGGGCTCACGCACGCGGCGGAGCTCTCGCAGGTGGCGCTGCTGCCCGAGGACCTGGCCGTGGGCGAGCACCTCTTTCCCGAGGGGCGGCTGGATCAGGACCTGCAGCAGGTGGACCTGCGCGAGCGCAACTCGTGGCGCCTGCTGATGGACGAGGTGCCCAGCGTGGAGCTGCTGGAGGTGCAGCTCGTGAACGCCGTCGCCCCATTCATCATCAACGCGCGCCTCAAGCCGCTCATGCTGCGCACGCCGGAGCGCGACAAGCACATCGTCAACGTCTCCGCCGTGGAGGGCCAGTTCTACCGGCGCTTCAAGACCACGCGCCATCCGCACACGAACATGGCCAAGGCGGCGCTCAACATGATGACGCGCACCTCGGCCGCGGACTACCACCGGGACGGCATCCACATGAACAGCGTGGACACCGGCTGGGTGACCGACGAGGATCCGGCGGAGATCGCGGCGCGGAAGACCGCCGAGCACCGCTTCCATCCGCCGCTCGACATCGTGGACGGCGCGGCGCGCATCGTGGATCCCATCATCTCCGGCTTCAACACCGGGGAGCACGTGTGGGGGAGCTTCCTCAAGGACTACCGGCCCACGGACTGGTAGGCCACCGGTAGGCCGTCAGGCGCTGCGCCGCCCGCACTCCGCGGCGCGGCGCGCCCTCACGCGGAACTTCCCGAGCACCGAGCACACGCCATGGCCCTGTTGGGCATGCAGGACGTCAGTATCGCCTTCGGCGGCCCCGCCATCCTCGATCGCGCGAGCTTCAACATCGAGCGCGCGGAGCGCGTCTGCCTGCTCGGCCGCAACGGCGCCGGCAAGAGCACGGTGATGAAGCTGCTGGACGGCACCATCGTGCCCGACACCGGCGACGTCGTGCGCCAGACCGGGGTCACCGTGGCCCGGCTGGAGCAGGAGGTGCCGGACGACGTGGACGGCACGATCTTCGACGTCGTGGCCCAGGGGCTGGGGCCGGCCGGGTTGCTGCTCGCGCGCTACCACCAGGCCAGCCATCGCGTGGGGCAGGACGCCAGCGAGAGCGCGCTGCGCGAGCTGGATCGCCTGCACCACGCGCTCGACGCGGCCGACGCGTGGCAGATCCAGACGCGCGTGGAGACGGTGCTCGAGCATCTCGGGCTGGACGCCGACGCGCCGTTCGCCGCGGCGTCGGGCGGGCGCAAGCGCCAGACGCTGCTCGCGCGCGCGCTCGTGCGGCAGCCGGACGTGCTGCTGCTGGACGAGCCCACCAACCACCTCGACGTGGACGCCGTCGAGTGGATGGAGGACTTCCTCATCGACCGCGCCACCACGCTCCTCTTCGTCACGCACGACCGCGCGTTCCTGCGGCGCGTGGCCACGCGGATCGTGGAGCTCGACCGCGGCCGCCTGGTGGATTGGGGCACCGATTACGACACGTATCTGGAGCGCAAGGAGGCGGCGCTGGCCGCCGAGGCGCGGGAGTGGGCCGAGTTCGACCGCAAGCTGGCGAAGGAGGAGGTGTGGATCCGCACCGGCATCCAGGCCCGCCGCACGCGCAACGAGGGCCGCGTGCGCTCGCTGGAGGCGCTCCGCGTGGAGCGCGGCGCGCGCCGCGAGCGCACGGGCACGGTGAAGCTCCAGGCGCAGGAGGCCGAGCGCTCGGGACGGCTGGTGGCGGAGGCGAGGGACGTGACCTTCGCGCGCGGCGAGCGCGTCATCATCCGCGACTTCACCACCACCATCACGCGTGGCGACCGCGTGGGCCTCATCGGCCCCAACGGCTCCGGCAAGACCACGCTGCTCCGCCTCCTGCTCGGCGAGCTGCCGCCGGATAGCGGCACCGTGCGCCTGGGCACCGGGCTGGAGGTGGCGTACTTCGATCAGTTGCGCGAGCAGCTGGACCCGGACCGCTCGGTGTTCGACAGCATCGCCGACGGCGCCGACTTCATCGAGGTCGCCGGCGCGCGCAAGCACGTGCTGGGCTACCTGCAGGACTTCCTGTTTCCGCCCGAGCGCGCGCGCACGCCCGTTCGCGCGCTGTCCGGCGGCGAGCGCAATCGGCTGCTGCTGGCGCGGCTCTTCACGCGCACCTTCAACCTGCTGGTGCTCGACGAGCCCACCAACGATCTGGACATCGAGACGCTGGATCTGCTGGAGGAGCTGCTGAACGACTTCGCGGGCACGCTGCTGCTCGTGAGCCACGACCGCGCGTTTCTGGACAACGTGGTCACCAGCACCCTGGTGCTGGAGGGCGGCGGCCGCGTGGGCGAGTACGTGGGCGGCTACACGGACTGGGTGCGGCAGCGCCCCCAGCCGCCGAGCGCGGTGGCGCCGCCGCCCGCGCCCAAGCGCGCGGCCCCCGCACCGGCCCCCCGCGCCGCGAAGAAGAAGCGGCTCAGCGCCCGGGAGGCGAGCGAGCTCGCGGAGCTGCCGGACCGCATCGACGAGCGCGAGCGCGACCGCGAGCGGCTCTACGCCTCGCTCGCCGACCCGGCGCTGCTGCGCGATGGCGCAGCAGTGGCCGAGGCCAACGCGCGGCTCGCCGCGCTGGATGCGGAGATCGCCCAGCTCACCGAGCGGTGGGAGACGCTGGAGATGATCGCCGCCGAGGGGTGATGGCGGGGCGCCGCGCGCCTCGACATTCGCCTGCGCCGCGAGTAGCGTCCCAGGGCGCGGGTCGTGGCCGCGCGCCGTCCCTCACCGGAGCGTTGGACGCATGAGGCCGATCGCCACCATCGGATACCAGGGCACGACGGTGCCGCACTTCCTGGATGCGCTGCGCGACGAGGGCGTGGAGCTGCTCGTGGACGTGCGCGCGGTCGCCAGCTCCCGGCGCCCCGGCTTCGCCAAGACGGCGCTCGCCGCCAACCTCGCGGGCGCCGGCATCGAGTACCTGCACCTGCGCGGCCTGGGCACGCCGGCGGACGGCCGCGCGGCTGCCCGCGCCGGCCGGCACGAGGAGATGCAGGCGATCTACCGGGAGCAGCTGGCCACGCCGGGCGCGCAGGCCGAGCTCCATGCGCTGGCCGATCTGGTGCGAGCCGGCCGGCGCGTGTGCCTGCTGTGCTTCGAGGCCGATCCCGCGCACTGCCACCGCAGCCTCGTCGCGAGCGCGCTGGGCGAGCTGGTGCCGGTGAAGGTCGTCGATCTCGCGCCACACGCCGAGGAGGACTGATGGTGCGGCTCGCTGCCCGGAGCCACGTGCCGCGCGGCGGCCACTGATGCTCCACTTCCGTACACCCGGACTCGGCCGGCAGCACCTGGCCGCATCGCGCGACTCCGGATCGGCCGCGTGGGCGCTGCGTCGGGCGCGTCCATCGCGCGGATGGCTGGATCCATGGCAATCGGCCTGGCCGGCTCCGGTGGAGCGCGTGCTGGCGGAGCGCTTCGCCCGGCCGGTACGACGGCACTCCGATACCGGCGGACGGTCCCGCGCTGGTGGGAGCGCCCGGTGACCCGCAATCCCGGGCGGTCCGCCACTCCTCCCGATCCCGTGCCGCCGCTGCCCGACATCCACGAGCTGCTCCCGCACCGATACCCGTTCCTGCTCGTGGACCGCATCACGGCGCTGGAGCCGGGACAGCGCGTGGTGGGAATCAAGCGCGTCACCGGCAACGAGTGGATACTGCGCGCGGACCGCTCGCCCCCACCCGCCCAGGGCATGCCCGGCGTTCTCGTGGTGGAAGCGCTCGCCCAGCTCTCGGCGGCCATTCTCGTGAGCCTGGTGCCGGGTGGGGAAGGCGCGGTGGGCTACTTCATGGGGATGGATCGGGTGCGGTTTCGCGGAAGCGTGCGGCCCGGCGACGAGATCCGCCTGGAGGTGGAGCTGCTGCAGTTCCGGCGCGGCATCTGTCGCCTGCGCGGCACCGCCACCGTGGACGGCCGCCAGATCGTGCGCGCCCAGCTCACCACCGTGGTGCGGGCGCGCTGAGGAGGCGAGGGCTCCGGCCTTCCCTTCCTTGTCATCCCGCAGGAGCGCTGCCGAAGGCAACGCGAGTGTCGGGATCGTCTTCACGATCGTGATGCCTTTCCGCCGTGCCGCCCTGCCGCCGTTGGGGATCGGGGGTCGAACGGCCGCGAGGGAGAGCGATCCCGACACTCGCTCGCTGCGCTCGCTCCTGCGGGATGACAAGCTTGACTGGCCCCGCCGTCCGTCAGGGCTCCGCCGGGATGACACCATGGGCTGCACTCTCTGCCCGCTCCTCCCGCGCGCCGCCCCACGTCCCGCCCTGTCCCCGCCGCGCCGGCACACCCGATGCGTTATCGGCCTCACCCATCCGAGGTGATGCCCGATGTCCGACGCGCATGGAGACGGCACCATCCCCGCGCCGCTGCGCCGGCTCTCCGGGCGCTACGACCTCCTCACGGAGATCGGGCGTGGTGGGATGTCCGTGGTGTACCGGGCGCGCGAGCGCGCGACCGGCCGGGACGTCGCCATCAAGGTGGTGAGCCACCAGCACAGCCAGAGCGCCGCCGCGCTGGAGCGCTTCGCCCGTGAGGCGCGCACGATGGCCACGCTGCGTCACCCGAACATCGTGGAGACGCTGGCCATCGAGGAGGTGGACGGCGCGACGCTGGCCATCGTCAGTGCTTTCGTGCCCGGCGAGACGCTGCGCCACGCGCTGCGCATGTCCGGGGTGTTCTCGTACGAGCGCGCGGCGCTGGTGCTGCGCGACGTGTGCGCGGCGCTGATGCACGCGCATCAGCACCGGATCATGCATCGCGACGTGAAGCCCGAGAACATCCTGCTCGAGGCGAGCAGCGGACGCGCGCTGCTCACGGATTTCGGGATCGCCCGCTCGCTGGACGCCGACACCGCGCTCACCACCATCGGTGCCTCGGTGGGCACGCCCACCTACATGTCGCCGGAGCAGGTGGACGGGCACGCGGTGGACGAGCGCACCGACGTGTACTCCCTGGGCCTGGTGGGGTGGGAGATGCTGAGCGGCCGGCGGCCCTGGGAGGGCGAGACGCTGTACGCCATGCTGCACAAGCAGCAGCACGAGCCGCTGCCCAGCCTCACCGCGTTCCGGCCGGACATCCCGCCCTACCTGCGCGCGGCGATCGACGGCGCGCTGGCCAAGGACCGGAGCCAGCGCTGGCAGAG
>DATANT010000537.1:0-11268 GCA_036266115.1 Gemmatimonadaceae bacterium
GGGATGACAACCTTGACTGGCATTGCGCTCGGCTGCGCTCCTGCGGGATGACAGCATGGGCCGGCACCCCATTCGGCCGCGCTCCTGCGGGATGACAACCTTGGCTGGCCCCGCCGTCCGTCAGCGCCCCTGGCGGCTGACAGAGGACGGCTCTCGCTTCCCCGCTGGCTGACACCGAGCGCTGCATCCCCGCGCGATGGTGAGGTTGGAGCAGTGACGTGAGCATGCGCGCCCGCCCCACATCGAGCCGCGCCGCGCCGCGGCTGCCTGCGGACACACCCCCGAACGACGCGAAGCCGGGAGGGCTCCAGGCAGGAGCCCTCCCGGCTTCGCATCGTTCCTGTGCCGCCTGTTCAGCGATCGGTCACGGCTCGAGCAGCTTCCGCAGCTCCCGCGGCATCGCCTCCTCCTCGGCGGTCACGTTCTCCACCGCGGCCAGCGGGCCCACGCGCTCCACACGCAGCACCTGCCGCGAGGTCTGGCCGTTCGCGGTGAGGGTCACCAGGTAGTCGCCGGTGGCGACCATCGGCGCGCCGCCGCCCCCACCGAACCCACCGCGCGGGAGCGCGTTGGCCGCGCGCAGCGCCCCGAACACGGAGCTCAACACGTCCTGCGGCACGTCCTCGCCGCCGGCCGGTGCCGCGCCAGCCGGTGCACCGGCCGCCGCAGCGCCCGCCGGACGCGCCGGCGTGAAGCGCTCGGCGGGCCGCTCCACGAACCCGCCGGCCCCGGCCCCTCCGCCGCCCCCGCCTCCACGACGGAACAGGGCGGTCAGGCCCTCACCACTGGCGAGCGCGGTGCGGACGCGATCCAGCGCCGCCTTGGGCACCTCGCCGCCGCGCTCGAGCGAGTCGAGCACGGCCACCACCTTGCGAGCGGCCAGCACGCTGTCGCGCCGCGCCGCCGGTGAGAGCGGCTTGGTGGCCGGCGCCTTTCCACGGAAGTCCCACGTGACGCGGTGCAGGCCCGCGCTCGCGGGGCCGGTGAGCGTCTTCACCGTGTCGCCGCGCGCGTCGGTGATGACGATCGAGGCCTGCGGCCGCGGCGCGCGCACCGGGCCGTTGCCCTGCGCGGGCTGCGCGGCCTGCGTCGCGGGCGCGGCGGACTCCCCCACCATCCGGTACCAGAGGTGCGCACCGTAGGTGTCGTTCTGTGCCTCGTACTTCTTGTCGCCCGTGGACTCCCCGAGCGCCGGCGCCTCCGCGTACTGGTACGCCGTGCGCGGCGCGAAGAGGTGCGTGCCCGCGGCGAGCACGCTGTCCGTCATCTGCTGCAGCGGCGTGATGTCGGCGATCCAGATGCTGCGCCCGTGCGTGGCGGCGATGATCTCGTGGTCGCGCGGGTGAATCTGCAGATCGTGCACCGGCACGGTGGGCATGCCGCTCATGAACCGGCGCCACGACTGGCCGCGGTCCGTGGAGACGTACGCGGCCACGTCGGAGCCCACGAACAGCAGGTCGCGGTTGACGGGATCCTCGCGCACCACGTGCAGGAAGTCCACGCCGTCCTGCGGCAGGTCGTTGACGATGGAGCGGAAGCTGCGCCCGAAGTCGGCGCTCACGTACAGGTACGGCTTGAGATCGCCCTGGCGGTGGTTGTCGAAGGCGACGTAGACGGTGGCCGAATCGAAGCGCGATGGCTCGATGCGCACCACGTAGGAATAGTCCGGCAGCCCGGGAAAGCGGCCGTGCAGCGGCTCCCAGGTGGCGCCGTCGTTGCGCGTGAGCCAGAGGTTGCCGTCATCGGTGCCGGCATAGAGCAGCCCGGGCCGCACCGCC
This sequence comes from Gemmatimonadaceae bacterium, assembly GCA_036266115.1. GTDB lineage: Bacteria > Gemmatimonadota > Gemmatimonadetes > Gemmatimonadales > Gemmatimonadaceae > DATANT01. The sequence continues at coordinate 1,779 of DATANT010000537.1, forward strand.
GACTCGGCGAGCGCCGTCACGGTGCCGTACGTCTCGGCGCCGGTGGCGTCGAGCGTGATGCCGCCCGTCTTCTCCATGCTGAGCGTGATCTTGGCACGCTCCTGCTTGGAGAGATCGGGCGAGATGGGGTACAGCTCGTCGCCGCGCTTGGTGCTCTTGAGCACGCGGCTGGCGCCCACGTACATGGTGGTGGGGCTGTGCGGCGAGAGCAGGAACGGCGTGTTCCAGTTGAAGCGCAGATCCAGGTTGCTGGAGTCGGCGCGCTGGCGCGCGCGCAGCGCGTCGATGCGGCGCTGCACCTCGCGCGGCGCCGGCTGCGTGGTGTCGCCGCGGAGCACGAGGATGGAGTCCTCCACCTGCATGTACAGCGGGCGCCACTCGGGCTTCACCAGGCGCGTGCGCTCGCCGGTGGCCAGGTTCAGGCGCGTGATGTTGCCGCCCTGCGACTCGCCGTAGATGATGTTGGCGTCGGTGGGATCCTGCTGCGCGTAGAAGCCGTCGCCGCCGTTGTACGTGAACCAGAACGCGTTGCCCAGCTCACCGTCCTTGCGCCGGCTGGGGCCGCACCAGCTGCCGTTGTCCTGCAGCCCGCCACACACGCGGTACGGCACGGACATGTCGTAGCTCACCTCGTAGAACTGGCCGAGCGCCATCTGGTTCATGAAGTCGTAGCTGCCGCCGTCGTCCCAGCTCTGCGCCACGCCGCCGTCGTTACCCACCACGTGGTGGTTGGGATCGTTGGGGTCGATCCACATGGCGTGATGGTCCACGTGCAGGCCGTTGGTGGCCGTGCCGATGGTCTTGCCGCCGTCGTTGGACACGCTCACCGGCGTGGACGAGAACCACACGCGCTCCGGATTGCGCGGGTGCACGCGCACCTGGGAGTAGTAGAACGGGCGCACGTTGGCGTCGTTCATCTTGCGCCAGGTGACGCCGGCGTCGTCGGAGCGATAGAGGCCGTTCTTCAGCTTCTGCGGCTTCTCGCCGCGCGCCGAGTCGGCCTCCACCATCGTGTAGATGATGCGGGAGTTGCTCGGGGCGATGGCGATGCTGATGCGCCCCTTGGTGGTCTCGGGAAAGCCGCCGCCGGCGATCTCGGTCCACGTCTCGCCACCGTCGGTGGACTTCCAGAGGGCGCTGCCGGGACCGCCGCTCTTGAGGAAGTACGGGCCACGCACGCGCTCCCAGCTCGCGGCGTAGAGCACGTTGGGGTTGGCGGGATCGATGGCGACGTCCACGAAGCCGGCCTTGTCGCTCACGAACTTCACCCGCCGCCAGCTCTGTCCCCCATCGGTGGTCTTGTACAGGCCGCGGTCGGGGTTCGCGTTCCAGATGTGGCCGAGGGCGGCCACCCAGGCGGTGTTGGGGTCCGTGGGATGGACGACGATGCGGCCGATGGCCTGCGTCTTCTCGAGCCCCGCGAGCTTCCAGGTGAGCCCCCCGTCGGTGCTCTTGTAGACGCCCGCGCCGGGCGAGATGGAGTTGCGCGAGTCCTCCTCACCGGTGCCGGCATAGAGCACGTTGGTGTCGCTCGGGGCGATGGCGAGATCGCCCATGGACACCACGCGCTCGTTCTGGAAGAGCGCGCGGAACGTGGTGCCGGCGTTGGTGGTCTTGTAGATGCCGCCCGCCGCCGTGGCCACGTAGAAGGTGCGCGACGGGCTGGGGATCCCTTCGACGTCAGTGACGCGGCCGCCCATGTTGGCGGGGCCCACGGAGCGCCAGCGCAGGGCGGACAGGGTGGCGGAGTCCGGCGCGGGGCGCTGGGCGTGGGCGGCGAACGGCAGGGCCGTCGCCACCCCCGCGAGGAGGGGGAGCAGGCGTGTGGGTCGCATGCGGGGGAGGGAGGTGGGAAGAACGCGGTGGGCACTGCTCCCAACTGACGCGATGCGCCGCCCCGACGGCTGAGGACGCATCCCCTGGTGTACGCGAAGGGAAAGCGGACCGTTGCGTGGTGGGCGGGAGCGGACGGTCGGCGCCGAGGCGCGCCGAGCGCTCCGCGCCGGCGTTCCGTCCTCCCTGCGCGCCCGCGAGCCCCGTCCGCTCGCGAGGCCGTGCGTCCTGCCCGCGGGTCGCCGTCAGATCGGGGCCGCGCGCTCCTTCCAGTCGGCCACGTTCTCGCCGCGCGTCTGGCGGCCGACCGCGCGGGCGAGACGCCCGCGCTCCACGAGGCGCTGGGCGTGCATCCAGCAGGCGCGGTCCACGAGATCGGCGTCGGGGTCGCCGGGGTGCGTCGTCTGCACCTCCAGGGCAACCTGGTGCAGCTCCCGCACGGTATCGGCGGACTCGGCGCGGCGAAGGTACTCCTGGTAGACCTGCAGCTCCATGCGACCCCCTTGGTGAGGGTGGTGCAGCGAGGCTACGGCACGATACCGGACGGACGACGAGAGAGCGACCATCGTGCCACCCGCACTCATCCGTCTGTACAGATGAGGTGGGGAAAAAGATCCTGCACGGTACGCTAGCTGACCCGACGCTAGGGGCGTGCGGTCACAGATGACTCACGACCGGGCCACCGGGTGGTAACGGACGGCGGTGGAGCCGGGCGTCGGGGTGGTGCGGGAGAAGGATGGGGTGGGCGTGGCGGTGGTGCGGCGGGTGGGGGCGTGGGGCGTAGCTTCGTTGTTGGGGGGGGGACCCCCGCGCGCCGACCGCGGAGCCGAGCGGGGAGCGGGGGCGCGCGCCGCGTCGCGCCCGAAACGGGCATCGGCGGCTGGCGACGGCCCCGGCGCCGGGGCCAGCAGCAGCGCCGCCACCCGCGCCCGGTTGGGTACGGCGAGCTTCTGGAGCACCCGCTCCACGTGATTTCGCGCCGTATAGGGCCGGATCGCGAGCTGGTCCGCGACCTCCCGGTTGGAGAGCCCCCTCGCGAGGAGCCTGGCCACGTCCACCTCGCGCGCCGTGAGCCCGAACCGCTGGTGCAGCGCCTGGTCCGAGAGCGGCTGGGCCTCCCGCTGCGGCTCGACGATGACGAGGATGCCCGGGCGTGGGCCCAGGAGGTCCCTGCCCGCCAGCGTGGCCCGAAGCGCGTACGAGCCGCTCCCGGTGCGCACCATCCGCGACGCCGCGAGCGCGCTCGCGGCGTCGGCGGCCACGCCCCGGCGCAGCAGCGACCCCACCCGATAGGCGAGCGCCTGGATCTCGCGACGGACGACCGCCTGCTCGGGCTCGACGGCTAACAGACGGGCGAGCGCCACGTTGGTGTGCACCGGCGTCCCGCCGTCGTCGCACACGAGCATCGCGCAGGGGAGGGTGTCCAGCGTGCTCGTGAACGTGTCGCGGGTTCGCGCCAACCGGTCACAGGCGGCCACGCCGGCCGCGAAGGCGGGCAGCAGCACGCGCAGCACCCCCACGCCGCCATCCAGGTCGCGCTCGCCCGCCACGCGCGGCGCCTCGTGGTGCAGGCAGACGCCGGCCATCACCCCTGGGCTCGTCTCCACCCGGAACCCCACGGCGTCGTGCAGGCGGTTGCCCACGAACCAGTCGTTGTACGTCTCGCTGCGCCGGATCTCGTCCTGCTCCCAGAGCATCCACTGGTGCGCGACGGGGAGCCGGCGAGCGGTCATGCGCTGGGTGGCGGCGTCGTGGGCGGCGTAGTGGCTGGTGTAGGCCTCGAGCGCCGCCGGCTCCATGTGCACGGCGAGCCAGGGGTGGTCGCCGGCGCCCGAGAGCAGGAACGAGGCGCTGTCGGCGCCGATCAACTGACAGAGCTCCTCGCACACCGCCGCGCGCCAGGCGTCCGTGGAGGCGAAGTCCAGGGGCGAGAGCAGGATGCGCAGCGCGGCGGAGAGCCGCGCGGAATCGCTGATCGCCGACGAGGAAGAGAACGCGAGCCGCATGGGGGAGCCTGGCATTCGGGGTGACCCATCTCGCCGCGGTGAATGGCCGCGGCGAACGTGACGGTAAGGTCGGTCCCCGGGCTCACGCCCGGCTCAACGGATCAACACGTTGCGCGGTAGGATGTTACGTGTGTGGTGTCCTCGTTGCGCAGGGCGAGATCGGCGTGCGAGGGGCTCGGCACGGCGAGCTGCGGGGGCGGCAGGGGGATGGCGGGATGGCGCGGCGAGAGGATGATGGCCGCGGGCGTACGGTGATGCTGCCGAACGCCCGCGGCGCTACCCTCGTGGTTGGGGGGGGACCCCCGCGCCCGGCCCACCAAAGCGGCTCACGCCGGCCGACTCCCCTCCGGCCGACTCCCCTCCGGCGCCCGCGCTCTGCGTGGCGGTCCGGCCGCTTCCGCCCCGCTTCCGCCTCGGCTCACGCCTCCGGAATCACCATCCAGAGGACGAGATAGACCAGAAGCCCCGGGAAGCCCGCCGAGATCACCGACAGGACGACGTAGCCGACGCGCGCCAGCGTCGGGTCGATTCCCAGGTACTCCGCCAGCCCGCCCACCACGCCGCCGACCATCCGGTTGGCGCGTGAGCGTCGAAGTGGTGCGCGAAAGTCGGCCATGCGAGAATCCTCCCTCTCGATGATGATTGCCCTACGGCCGGCTGCGCGTCACCGTTTCGGCAGCCGCGCGCGCGCCACCCGCACCTGGGCCGGAGTGCCCGGCTCCGTCCACGCCAGCCACGCGTCCCCACCGGCGCGCACCATCCGCGGAAACCCGCTCGCGCGGGCGGCGCCCACCTCCGCGATCACCTGCGGCACGCTCAACCGCCCACCGGTGCCCACTCGGCGGACGAGCAGCTCCGCCCGCCGCGCGCCCGACTGCTCCAGCCAGCTCACGAGCGCCGAGCCGTCGTCCTCCAGCACCACGCCCACCCGGCCCACGGGGGCGCCAGCGTCCACCCGTACCGCCTCCCCGAAGGTGGCGCCGGCGTCGGACGAGAAGGCCACGTTCACGCGGGCCGTGTCGCCCGCCGCGGTGAACCAGGCCACCACCACGGAATCCCCCAGCGCCGCCACCGCCGGACCGTTCACCGGGCACCCTTCGATGCGCCAGCCGTCGGCGTGCACGATGGCCGGGCCCGTCCAGCGCCCATCCACGCGCCGCACCATGGCGATGTCGCGGATCTCGGCGGGCGACCGGTCGCGGTACACCACCACCGGCCCGCGAGCCGTGGTGGCGGCGGAGGTCTGGCAGCAGTCGCAGGCGCGCGTGTCCAGGAACGTCTCCGGGCTGGCCACGCCGGCCGGCGAGATGGTGGTGGCGAGGAGCATGGTCTCGTCCGTCCCCTCTCCCGCCTCGCCATCGGCCGCCGCGAACGGACGCCCGTCCAGCCCCGCCGCGAACCGACGCCCGTCCAACCAGACGGCGCCCAACGAGTCGCCATCGGCGAAGAACGAGACGAAGCCGTGCTCGGTGGCCGTGTCGTCCCGGTGTGGCGAGACCGGCGCGCTCCAGGTGGCGCCGCCGTCCACCGACTGCGACAGCCGCACGGCGTAGGCCCCGCGCTCCGGACCCATGCGCTCCGGCCAGTAGGCCACCAGCCGGTTGCCCGGCATCGCGGCCAGCACCGGGAAGTCCGCCCAGTTCACGAGCAGCGTGCGGCTCTGGGTTATGGTGCGCGGCGGCATCCATCCGCTGTCGCCGTACGTCGCCACCCGCACGGCCGACGCGGAATCGGCCGCCGGCTCGATCCAGGTGAGATGGACCCGGCCATCGGCACCGACCGCGAGGTTCGGCTCACCGCTACCCGGCGCGGCCGGCACGGCCACGGAATCGAGCGCGGCGAAGACGGGCGCGTCATCGGCGCGGGTGCGGTCGCACGCGGCGAGGACGGCGACGAGGCAGGCGCCCGTGAGGACGCGACGGTGCGGATGGTGGCGGTGGCGGGGCATGCGCGGAAGGATGCGGCGCAAGTGCCAGCGGCGTCCAGGGGAGGCGGATACCCGGCACTCGCCGCCGGCCCGACGTCGCGATCCCGAGGGTGTGGCCGCGTGGCGCCTGCAACCAGACGGCGGGGTCGTCGCGTACGTGCCGCTACCCGACAGCTGGTGTCCCGGACCGTTCCGTCCCATTCACATGCTCGCCCCGGTCCGCATCGCTCACGCTGCTGCCGGACGGCAGGTACGAAGCCCGAGCCCGACTGCTCCGGACGGTGAACGGAGTGACGAATCCGCGTCCGTTCCCTACGCTTCTCTCCGGGAGGGGTAGCTGGGGGCCTGCTCGATGGGCGGGACGTCCGCGCGCCGCGCGCGCCGGCGCGCGCGCAGCCGCAGGGCGCGCGCGAGCAGCGTGACGCCCACCCAGAGCGCGAGCGCGGCCAGCGGCCACGCCAGCACGGCGGGCCACACCGCGCTCACGACGCCGAGCACCACGAGCAGTGCGCCGGCGCCGGCGGCCAGCGTGGCGTCGCCGGTGTCGAGCACGCGCTTGTTGCTCACCGCCGCGCTCACCGCGTTGCCGATGCGCACCGCGCCCGCCGCCACGCGCCCCACGCTGCCGCCGCCGCGCCGCACGTGCGGACGCCGGCGCCAGCGCAGCGCGTCCCCCGGTGGCGCGCCGGGACGCCGCACGCGGTCGCGCGCGTCGAGCACCACCTCGGTGGCGTTCTCCAGGTCCGCCTCGTACATCGCCGCCATCTCACGGGCGAAGCCGGCGTCCTCCACCGAGACGTCGAGCTCGTAGTTGCCCACCCAGCTCGCGAGGTTGAGGTTGGACGAGCCCACCCGCGCCCACAGCTCGTCCGCCACCGCGGTCTTGGCGTGGAGCATGGGGCCCTTCCACTCGAACACCCGCACGCCGGCGGCGAGCAGCGGCCGGTAGCCGGCGCGCGAGATGGGGCGCAGCAGCGGGATGTCGCTGGCATCCGGCACGAGCAGCCGCACGTCCACGCCGTCCTGCGCCGCGGCGCAGAGCGCGTCCACGTACTGCCAGGTGCCGGCGAAGTACGCGTCGGTGAGCCAGAGCCGCTCCTGCGCCAGCACGGCGATGAGCTGGTCCAGGCGAAACAGGTTGGTGGTGCCGGGCACGTGCGCGATCACGCGGAGCGCCACGTCGCCGGCCGGCGCCAGCGCCTCGCGCGCCGTGCGCTCAGCCCTCGGGATCGGCGTGCCGAGCAGCGCCCACACCTGCGCGAACGCCTGCTCCACGTCGGCCACGGCGGGGCCGCGCAGCGCCACGCCGGTGTCGCGCCACGGATCGATGCCGCGCGCCGCGTCGCCCACCCACATCTGTCCCACGCACAGCCCGCTCACGAACGCCACGCGGCCATCCACCACGATGGACTTGCGGTGATCGCGGTTCAGCCAGCCGAACGGGCTGCTCGCGCGCGGCGGATTGTAGCAGCGCACCTCCACGCCGGCCGCGCGCAGCCGGCGCCAGTACTCGTCCCCGGTCTTGCCCACGGCGCCCAACCAGTCGTACAGCACGCGGACGCGCACGCCGTCCAGCGCCCGGGCGATGAGCGCGTCGGCGAACAGCTGCCCCGCCTCGTCATCGTGGATGATGTAGCACTCGAAGCAGATGGTCTCCCGCGCCTCGGCAATGGCCTGCAGCCACGCGGGGTAGTTCTCCGCGGCGTCCCGCAGCAGGCGCACGTCGTTGCCGGCCACGAGTGGCGCGCCGGCGGTGCGCGAGAAGGTCTGCGCGGCGAGCCCGCGGAGCTCGGGGTTGGGGCGGAGCGCCGGAACCGTGAGCGGGTCGCGGCGGGCCGCCGCTCGTTCTGCTGATCGGATGAGACCGTCCTCCGTGGAGGGCTGTGCGGCAGGCACCGCAAAGCTACGGCACGGCCCGCGTCCCACAACCCGCGACACGACCGGGCGCTCAGGCCGCGGCCCCCCGCGATTCGCGCAGCGCGTCGGCCACCGCGCGATATCCTTCGCGCGCGCTCCGATAGCGGGGCGTCCACCCGCTCTCGTCGCGCAGCTTGCGGTTGGACATGCGCTCCGAGCGCGCGAGCAGCTCGCCCATGGATCCCATGAGCCGCGCGGCCCACGGCGGCAGCGGCTTGGGCCGTGGCAGATCGAACGCCTCGGCCACCGCGGCGGTGAAGTCGCGGCGCGGCAGCGGCTCGTCGTCGGTGACGTTGTACGTCCCGGCCGGTACGGTGAGGGCCGCCGCCACCGCGCTCGCCGCGTCGTCGTGCGAGACGGACGAGAAGAACGCCTCCGGCGCGCCCGGCAGCGGCGCCCATCCCAGGCGGATCATCCGGACCATGTCGTGCACCTGCGTGGCATCCGGTCCATAGAACGCGGCAAAGCGGAGCACCACGCCCACGCGCCCGCCCTCGGTGACGCGCGCAGCCGAGCGCTCCGCGTCGACCACGGTTCGGGTGTGGCTCACCGCGTGGATCGCCATGGTCTCGTCGATCCAGGCTGCTCCGGCGTCGGCGTACACGGGCGCGAACGACTCCTGGACGAAGCGCTCCACCCCCGCCGCCAGCGCGGCGTCGGCGAGGATCGCCGAGGCCTCGCGCCGCAGACGGTGGTTCTCGCGCCATTCCCAGCGCATCATCATGCGCGTGGCGGACGGCGGGATGTGCGTGGCGAGGTTGATCACGACGTCGTGCCCGATGACCGCGTGCCGCACCCGGTCGGCGTCGAAGAGGTCGATCTCGACCGCCTCGGCGCCGGCCCGCCGGAGTGCGTCGCGCTTGGCCGGCGAGCGGCCCACCGCGGTGACGCGGTGGCCGCCCGCGACGAGGAGCGGCACCGCGCGCCGGCCGATCACGCCGGTGGCGCCCGTGATGAAGATCCGCATCTGCAATGCCTCCGTGGGGTTCGGGTCAGTTCGACGCACCAGCCGCCAGCGCCGCCGGCTGGTAGATGCCCGGCTCCGAACGGAAGCTCACCGCCAGTCGGTTCCAGCCGTTGATGGCGATCACCGCCATGGTCAGGTTGACGAGCTCGAGCTCCGAGAAGTGCTCCCGTGCCTCCTCGTAGACGTCGTCCGGTACGCTCGAGCCTCCGAGATCCGTGACCGCTTCGGTCCAGGCGAGCGCAGCACGCTCGCGCGGAGAGAAGAAGGGCGCCTCCCGCCACACCGGCACGGCGTAGAGCCGCTGCTCGGTCTCCCCGGCCACTCGTGCATCCTTGGTGTGCATGTCCACGCAGTACGCGCAGCCGTTCATGTACGAGGCACGGAGCTTGATGAGCTCGATGAGCGAGTGCTCGAGCTCGGAGTTCCGCACGTAGCCCTCCAGCGCCATCATGGCCTTCATCGCGCCCGGCGCGAGCCGGGGATAGTCGATCCGCATGGTCATTCGGGTCCTCGGTAAGTTGATACGCGCTCGTGTTGGCACGTGTCGCGAGCTGCGCGACTACACCCGGAAAGACGTGCGCGCGTGCCGGCTGTGACAGGCGCCGCGGAATTTCCGTGACGATGCCCGGCCGTCACGCCGGCTGTCACACAGGCTGTCACACCGGCGCGACGTGTCCGTCTTTCATCAGATATGCGACCCATGTCCACCATCTCGCCCACCCCCGCTCACCACGCCGATGGCGTGGAGCGATACCGCTCACGCCTGTTCGGCATCGCGTACCGCATGCTCGGCGACGTGCAGGACGCCGAGGACCTGGTGCAGGAGACGTATCTGCGCTG
>DATANT010000538.1:0-22700 GCA_036266115.1 Gemmatimonadaceae bacterium
AGAACCCCAGGTACGCCCGCACCCGCGGCTCGATGCGGTCCGGCGTCCAGTACGGATCCCACACGAGGTTCACGCTCACGTCGCTCACCTCGGGAAGGCTGCGCAGCTGGGACTCCACGTCGCCCATGATCTCCGGGCCCGACGGGCAGCCGGGCGACGTGAGGCTCATGTCCACGTCCACGCGCGCTCCGGCCACGCGGATGTCGTAGATGAGCCCGAGGTCCACCACGTTCAGGTTGAGCTCCGGGTCCTTCACTCGACGGAGCACGAGCTTCACCTGGTCCACGCTCACCGCTGGCTCCCCGGCCTCGGCCGCCACCGCGGGATCGGCGGGTGCGGCCGGCGCGGCGGCGTGCTCCGGCACCGGTGCGGCCGGCATGGCGGCCGCATGGGGCGACGTGCCGGCCATCGGAGCGCCGTCGTTTGTGGCGACGGGCAGCGCGGGGTGGGCCGGCGGCGCGCCGGTGGGCGTCGCGCCGGGCGCCGGCGTTGGCGGGGTGGGGGCGGTGGCGTCGGACATCGGCAGGCTCTCACGGCGTAAGGTGGCGACTCCCCTCAAGATGGCCCCCGCGCGCCGCGAATGGCAGGGGCGCGGGGCCCGGCCGCTCCCCGTCAGCGCGATCGCTCGTAGGTGCCCACGAGCTCCGCCTGCTCCAGCACGTGGCCCTCCATGGCGTCCAGCAGCTCCGGCTTGGTGAGCGCGCCGCGGTCGCCCAGCTCCACGTCCAGCGCGTAGAGCTTGAAGAAGTAGCGGTGACGCCCGATGGGCGGGCACGGGCCGCCGTACCCGGTGCGATCCCAGTCGTTGAGCCCCTCGCGCGTGCCGTCCGGCAGGTCCCCGGCGGCCACCTCCGGCCCCAGCCCGGTGATGGAGCCCGGGATGTCGTAGAGCACCCAGTGGACGTACGTGCGCTTGGGCGCGGCCGGGTCCGGCGCGTCGGGGTCGTCCACGATCAGCGCGAAGCTGCGGGTGCCGGCCGGCACGCCGGTCCAGCCCAACGGGGGAGCGGCGTCGGCGCCATCGCAGGTGTAGGGCTCGGGAATGGAGGCGCCGGGTTCGAAGGCGGGCGAGGCGATGGCGAGCGGCATGACGGCTCCGTGGGTGGCGTTGAGGGGTGGACGCGCGGCGCGACCACGCGCGACGTACGGCACGCAGGTCACGGGCCGGGCCCCAGAACGCGAGAGGGCGCCCCGGCTGGGGCGCCCTCCACACATGCTCGCGCCGGGGCGCCGGCGCGTCAGGCCTGCGAGGACTTCTTCGCCGTGGCCTTCCGGGCCGCCGACTTCTTGGCGGGCGTCGCCTTCTTGGAGGTGCCCTTGGCGGCCGTGCTCTTCTTGGCGGTGCTCTTCTTCGCCGTGCTCGCGCTCTTCTTGGCCTTGGCCGTCCGGGCCGCGGCGGCCGCCCGGCTGCGGGCCGAGCGGGAGTTGCGGCTGCTGCGCGCGGCGCGCGGCGCGTCGTTCCAGCCGGTGGCGCGGTCGGCGCGGAAGCTCACCGGCATGGCGACGGCCATGGACGGCATGTCCGTGACCGCCACGGCGGCGGCGTCGGCCAGGTCGTTGCGCACGTCGCTGATCACCTTGGCCGGCCGGCGGGCGCGGGCCGCGTGCACGCGGTTCGTGAGCAGCACCACGAACATCTGCCGGTCCGGGTCCACCCACATGGACGTGCCGGTGAAGCCGGTGTGCCCATAGGAGTGCGACGACAGGTACTGGCCCGCGCCCACGCCGCCGTCGTACGCCGTGTCCCAGCCCAGGGCGCGGGTGCCGGCGGCGCGGCGGGTGAACAGGCGCACGGTGCTGTCGGCGAAGACGCGCACGCCGTTGTACGTACCGCCGTTGAGCAGCGTCTGCGCGAACACCGAGAGGTCGGCCGCGGTGCTGAACAGCCCCGCGTGCCCGGCCACCCCGCCCAGCGCGTAGGCGTTCTCGTCGTGCACGTCGCCCTGCAGGCGGAAGCCGCGCGGCGGGGTGACCTCGGTGGGGGCGATGCGATGGCGCAGCGAGTCGGCGGGCTTGAAGAACGTCTCGTGCATGCCGAGGGGCTGGAACACCGTGCGGTCCACGAAGTGGTCCAGCCGCTCGCCGCTCACGCGCTCCACCAGGAAGCCCAGCACGTCGGCGCCCAGGTCGGAGTACTCGTAGCACGCCCCGGGCGCGCAGTAGATCGGCGTCTCGAACACGAGGTCGCGCGCGCGCGCCGGATTGCTCGCCGTCCGCCAGAGATCACGCCCCGCGGGCAGCCCCGAGCGGTGCGTGAGCAGGTGGCGGATGGTGACGCCGCCCTTGCGCGGCCCGCTGAACTCCGGGAGGTAGCGCTGCACCGGATCGTCCAGACGGATCTTGCCCTGGTCGAAGAGCACCATGATGGCCGACGTGGTGGCCACCACCTTGGTGAGCGACGCCAGGTCGTAGATGGTGCGGTCCGCGGTGACGCGCGGGCTCTCGGTGGTCCAGCCGGTGCGGCCGAAGCCCTTCTGCCACACGGCGGCGCCGCGGCGTCCCACCACCACCGACGCGCCGGGATACCCACCCTCGCTGATGCCGCGTTGCACCACCCGGTCGATCGCCTCGAGCCTGGCCGACGACATGCCCACGGCGTCGGGCGCCTTGGTGGGCAGTCCGTCGACAGCGGAGAGGATCGACGCGGTGACGACGAGGGGGAAGAGCACGGCGACTCCTGCGACTACGACAGCGGAAGGGCTGGGAGCACGGGGAAAACCGTGCGTCCAGGGGCGATGGCGGAGGAGCGCGAACGGGCGGACGCGTACTCACGCCGTGCTCGCACTTTAAATACCGGGGGGGAGGAGGAACGTTCCCGCATGTGGTAACTGGTGGCGGGGACGCAAGTAATACCTTCGTGACACGGTGCGAGTCAAGACGACCGCGCGGTCCAGTCGTAACATCGGCGCCACGGGTTGATGCGTGGATGCCACGGGCAGCGGCCAGCGACCGGGCGCCGCCCCGCCCACCGGCGTCACGCACGGGTCACCGGCCGCCTCCCGCCCGGAGCGACCACCGCGCCGTCCTTCGTGGCGCGGTCACAGCAGCGTGCCGCGCAGGAGCAGCGCCGCCACGCTGAAGTAGATCACGAGTCCTGTCACGTCCACCAGCGTCGCCACGAAGGGGGCGGAGGCGCTCGCCGGGTCGAAGCCGAGCCGGCGCAGCGCGAAGGGCAGCATGGAGCCGGTGAGCGATCCGAACGCGACGACGCCGACCAGCGCCACGCCCACCGTGAGCGCCACGAGCCGGTAGTGCTCGCCGTAGTCGTACCACCCGGCGGCCTGCCAGGCGAGGATGCGCGTGACGCCCACCACGCCGAGGATCACGCCCAGCGCGAGCCCGCTCGGCAGCTCGCGCGCCGCGACCCGCCACCAGTCCGCCACCGACAGCTCGCGGAGGGCGAGCGCCCGGATGATGAGCGAGGTGGCCTGCGAGCCCGAGTTGCCGCCCGAGCTGATGATGAGCGGGATGAAGAGGGCCAGCACGACGGCTCGGGCGAGCTCCGCCTCGAAGTGCCCCATCGCCGTGGCTGTGAGCATCTCGCCCACGAAGAGGGCCGTGAGCCACCCCGCGCGCTTGCGGATCATGGCCCAGAACCCGATCTCGGTGTACGGCGCGTCGAGCGCCTCCACGCCGCCGAACTTGTGTACGTCCTCGGTCTGCTCGGCCACGATGGCGTCGATCACGTCGTCCACCGTGACGATGCCGAGGACGTGCCCGCGGTCGTCCACCACCGGCACCGCGAGCAGGTTGTACTTCGAGATGAGGCGCGCCACCTCCTCCCGGTCGGTCGTGGGGCTGACGGTCAGCGGCGCACGCTGGTCCCCGACCTCCGCGACGCGGCGGCCGCGCTCGGCCGTCAGCAGCTCGCGCATGGAGACCACGTGCTCCAGCCGGCCGCCCGTTCCCGCGCCGCGCGGGGCGCCAGGGGGCTGGGGTGCCGCGTCCTCGAGCACGTAGATGGAGTACACCGTCTCCTTCGTCCCACCCTCCCGGCTCACGTGCTGTAGCACACGCTCCACCGTCCAGCCCGGAGGCACCGCGACGAACTCGGTGGTCATGATGCCGCCGGCGGTGTCCGGCGGGTAGCGCAGGAGCAACTCCAGCGCGCGCTGCGTCTCTCTGGAGAGGCCACGGAGCATCGCGCCCCGCTCGGCGTCCGGCAGCTCACGGAAGACGTCCGCCTGCTGATCGGCGGACATCGCCTCGATGAGCTCGGTGCATGCGCGCGGCTCCAGCCGCGCGAGGCGGGTGAAGATCTCCCCCCGGTGCTCGAGCTCGGGCTCGTCGAGCACCGGCACGGCGAGATCGAACGGCAGTGCGGCGAGCACCCGGGCCGCGGCGTCGGGGGCATCGTCATACAGGTGGTTGAGCGCCTCCGCCACATCGGCGGCCCGCCACGCGGCCAGCGTCTCCGTGAGTTCGGTGGGGTCCGCGTGGAGCAGGTACAGCAGCTCGGGCGGCGCGTCGGTCTTCGCATGCATCGTCGGTTCTCCGGGGCCGGTCCGGCGCCAGGCGCAGCTGCGGGCCGTATCGATAGCGTGAAGGTGGTGCCTACGAGAGGGTGACGAGCTCCGCGGAGCGCACCACCGCGCCACCCCCGTGCGCAGCGCGGTACTCTGGCCGCAATTGCGCTCGTGGCGGGCCACGCGCAGCCGCGTGTCCGCAGCCACCGCCGCCGCAAGCCGTACCGAGGTGGCGTCGGCGCTGTCGTCGTCCACGAACACGATCTCGTATGCCAGCACGGGATCCAGCGCGGCATGGAGCTTGGCGAGCAGCGGCGCGACGTTGTCCGCCTCGTCGTGCACCGAGACCACCACGGAGAGCTCGAGCGCGGGTACGGGTAGTGGCGGCGGATTCTCGCTGGATATCGGGCATCGCTGCTCCAGAGGCACGACACGGCGCGTCGCGGGCTCCATTGCCGGCGACGCATGCCGTCGTACGCTAGGGGCAGGTACCTTTCGCCAGGGTGACTACCGGCCTGGGCCGCGGAGCTCTCCCGCTCGTGGCGGATCGGCGCCCGGTCGTCCGGAGCCGCCCGCCTGCCCGCGTCGGAAGCGACATCGGCGTCGAGCGAGCCAGGCGTACGATTTCAAGCCGCTCGGGCGCACCTGACGCGACGAACGGGTCGGGGTGACGAGCGCCGGCCCCGCTGGTCCCCGACTGGCGCGACGGCCGCCCGGTGGTGGGGTATCGTTCGGAATCCGAGGCAACCCCCGATCACCGCCAGGTGACCAATCCTGCACACCGGTATGGCCACGGATCATCTGACCATCAGACGCGCCATCGATGGCGACGAGCAGGCGCTGCGTGCCCTCTGGACGCAGTACGCGCCCGGCGTGGACGCCATCGTCCGCCGGCTGGTGGGCGATCCGGATCAGGCGGCCGACGTGGCGCAGGAGGTCTGGATCCAGATCTTCCGCGCGCTGCCCAGCTACCGCGGGGACGCGCAGTTCGGCACCTGGGCGCATCGCATCGCCGTGAACCGCACGCTCAACGCCCTGCGCAAGCTGCGCCGGGTGCGGTTGGTGGAGACGGAGATCGAGGAGGACAGCGCGTCGGTGCAGCCGGAGTGCGAGGATCGGCTGCTGGCCGGCACCATCGACGACGCGATGCAGCACCTGGCCCCCGGGGCCCGCACCGTGTTCGTGCTGCACGACGTGGAAGGCTACACGCACGAGGAGATCGCCGTCGAGCTTGGCATTACCGCCGGCGGCTCGAAGTCCCAACTCTTCAAGGCCCGCGCAAAGCTGCGCCGTCTGTTGGCGCATCTGGTGGACACACCGGCGGGCCGGAGCTCGACCCATGCTGCACCTGTCTCCTGAGCGCCTGGCGGCGCTCGCCGATGACGAACCGAGCGCCGTGGAAGCGGCGCACCTGGCCGCGTGCCCGGCCTGTGCCGCGGAGCGTCGCGCCCAGCACCGGCTCCTGCTCCTGGCCGGCGCCGAGCGCGCCACGGTGCGCGAGCCGCTCACCAGCTGGACTGGCGTGCTGGCCGCGGCCAGGGCCGACGGCCTGGTGGCCGGGCCGGACGAGCGCGACGCGTGGACGCCGGCGCGGCACGATGCGCCGCTCCCCGCCACCCGCTTCCGGCGTCCGCTGCGCGCCGCGTTGCGCCGGGCGGCGGCGGTGCTGCTGCTCGTGGGCGGCGGCGCCATGGTCGGTCGCGTGAGCGCGGGCGAGACACCGGTGCCCGGCCTGGCGGTGGGTGGCCTAGGTGGGACGCGCGCCGACACCGACTCCCTGGCCCCGGCCATCGCCACCAGTGAGGACGCCGTGCTCGTGCTGCAGCGCGCCGAGCGTGACTACCGGGCGGCGGCGGCGTTCCTGGCCGTGCGGGACACCGCCGGCTTCGGCGCGGAGCGCCCCGAGGTGTACCAGGCGCGCCTGGCCGCGCTGGACGAGGTGGCGGCGGTGACCCGCGCGGCGCTCTACGAGGCACCGCACGACCCGATCATCAACCAGTACTACCTCGCATCGCTCGGTGCGCGCGAGGCCACCCTGCGGCAGCTCGGCACCCAGCTGCCTGCCGGCACGCTGCTGAGCCGGTTCTGATGCGCACCATGACGGAGCGGACGACGAGCGCGCGCATCCGGACGCCGCACCTGGGGCGGCGGGGGCTGGCGCTGAGCGGGCTGCTGATGGGCGGTGCGCTGGCCGCCGCGCCGGCGAGCGCCCAGGACGCGCCGGCCGCCACCGGGCAGCGCCGCGCCGAAGCGGCGATGCGTGCGGAGCTGGTGCGCGTGCAGGGCGAGATGGCGGCGATGCGGAAGTCGCTGGATCGCTTCGAGCAGGGGCGCACCGGTCCGCTGTCGCAGCCGGCGCTCGACTCGCTGCAGCAGCTGGTGCTGCACCTGGCCGGGCTGCGCGCGCAGCAGGTGCAGCTCGCCCAGACGCTGCGCTGGAGCTCGGCGAGCACGCTGGCCGCCGAGCAGGCCACCGTGCAGGCCCACCGCGCCGAGGCGCCCAGCGGGTGGCTGGGCATCGTGGCCAGCACGAACGGCTATGCCACCAGCGGTCGGGAGGGGATGGTGCTGCAGGCGGGCGAGTACCCGGTGATCGTCTCGGTGGAGCCGGGCTCGCCGGCGGCGGTGGCCGGCGTGCTGGCCGGAGATCGCCTGCTGGCCCTCAAGGGCCTGGACGTCCAGTCGCAGCGCGTGCCGCTGGGTACGCTGCTGCGCCCCGGCACCATGCTGCCCGTGCGGGTGGAGCGCGACGGGATGGTGCGCGATCTCAACGTGCGCATCACGGCGCGCCCGCGCGCGTTCCCGCCCACCGTCACCATGCGCGTGCGGACGGCGCCAGACGGGCGCTTCGCCCTGGGCGAGCCGGCGCCTCCGGAGCCGTCCAGGCCCTGGCCGGCGCCCGCGGCTCCGCGCGCCGTGGCGGCCACGGGCCCGGCGTCGGGGGTGGTGGTGGTGCCCGTGGCGCCCGGCGCTCCGCCTCCGGAGTACGTGCCGGTGGCCCCCGTTCCGCCCACGCCGGCACCGCCCGGGATGTTCGGCAGCGGCGCCACGGTGGCGGTGGCCGGCGCCGAGGTGGCGCGGATGAATGGCGATCTGCGCGAGACGTTCGGCGTGGAGCACGGGGTGCTGGTGCTCAACGTGGGCCGCCGCTCGCCGGCCGACCAGGCCGGCCTGCGGGCCGGCGACGTGATCGTGAGCGCCGGTGGCGCGGAGATCGGCACGCCGGCGTCGCTGGTGCGCGCGGTGCGCGCGTGGGAGGGGGACCGGCTGCGGCTGGAGGTGGTGCGGAAGCGGCAGCGGCGGGCGGTGGAGCTGCGGCGGTGAGCGGGCGGGGGTGAGGTAAGCTCAGGTGAGGTGAGGTGAGGGATGGAGGCCCGGGGCGCGGGCATTCGATGCTGGGGTCGAAGGCGCCAGGGGCCATCCTCGTTGTTGGGGGGGGACCCCCGCGCGGGGCCGGGTTCACGCGCGAGCGTCGCGGCCCCGGTTCGCCCCCGGCCCCGATCGCCGGCCGCCCCCGCCCCTCACCCCCGGCCCTCACCGCTCCGGCATCCGCAACTGCTCCGGCAGCAGCGACTTGTGAATGGCCAGCGCCGCCACCGCCCCTTCCGACGCGGCGCGGATCGCGAGCTGCGAGCCGGGCGTGATGTCGCCCGCGGCGAACACGTTCCACACCGAGGTGTGCTGCGTGCGGTCCACCTCGATCCGCCCGTCCTCGTCGCGCTCGCACCCCAGCTGGTCGCCGATGTCGTCCGCCGGGTACTGACCGATGGTGAAGAAGAGCTTCTCGCAGCCCAGCGGCGGGCGGTCGGCGAACTCCAGCGAGCGCATGGTGTCCTCCCGGAAGTGGATGCGCGTCACCGGGTCGGTGATCGTGGGCACCCCCAGCTCGTCGAGCTTCGCCTGCAGCGCGTCGTCCAGGTCCGGGTCCAGCCCGTTGGTGCACAGCGTGAGGTCCGTCGTCCAGGTGGCCAGCGCCAGCACCATGCCCACCGCCCGCCGGCCTGTGCCGATCACCACGGTCTTCCGGTCCCGCGCCTCGTAGCCGTCGCAGTCCGGGCAGACGTGCGCCTTGTCGCCATAGCAGCGCTCGAGCCCCGGGATCTCGGGCCACACGTCGCGGATGCCGATGGCGAGCAGCAGCCGCCGCGCGCTCACCGTGCCCCCGTGCTCGAGATGCACGACGAAGTGCTCGTCGTCGCACCGCTCGACGCGCTCCACGACCGCGTCCACCAGCGTCACGTCGTAGCGGCGCGCCTCGTCCCGCCCCAGGCCGCGCATCTCGGGCGGGGTGATGCGCGGCAGGCCCAGGTAGCCGTTCACACCGCGCGTCTCCCAGTTGCGGGGGTCGCCGGAGTCCACCACCACCACCGAGTGCAGGTAGCGGCCGAGCCAGATGGCGGCGGAGAGGCCGGCGGGCCCGGCGCCGATGATGGCGACGTCGTAGGGAGACACGGGAGACGGGGTCGGGGTCGGGGGTCGCGCTGGCGCCGTCGCGCCGGTGCGGGGCTCCGCCCGCCCTCGCATGCGTCATTCCACCCGGCGCCCGATCCGCGCGCTGCTCCCCCCCATCCCCATCCCGAGGTCGCGCGGCATCCCGCCACCGCGGCATCCCGCCACTACCGCTGCGATCTGGTGGTGGGAGCTCGCTGCGATCTCGTGGCGGGAGCTCGCAGCGACCCGATTGGCAGCCGGTACCAGAGCCGCGCCGTCGCCCGGTCGGCCTCGCTCAGCCCCTGGGCCACGCCGTCGTAGCGGGCGGCCATGAGGTCGCCCGGGGTCGGGGAGTGGTGCAGCCCGAGCGCGTGCCCCGTCTCGTGCAACGCGGTGATGGCGGCCACCGAGTCCGTGATCCCCACGCCCAGGGCGCTGTGCACGGCCAGCGTGATCTCCGCGCGGTGAATGCGGCCGTCCTCGTCGAACACGAGTCGCGTGACGCCCACCTGGCGCTCCTCGGGAAAGCGATCCGCCCACCGCACCGTCACGTCGGCCTCGCCGGCGCTCCCCACGAAAGCGAAGCGCGGCGGCACCACCCGCTCCCAGGTGCGGAACGCCTGCTGGGCGTCCGACAGCCGGCGCTGGCGCCACCCCGTGATCTCCACGGCGGGCTCGATGAAGACGCGGATCGGCTCCACGAGGCCGTCCGGCCAGCGGACGATCATGGAGTCACTGGCCAGCATGGCCAGCAGATAGGTGCCCGCCGCTTCATCGGCGATGATCTGCCACGCGGCGGCGCGGCGGGTCGTGTCCGAGTCCGCGCCGGTCCCGAGCTCCACCTGCGACTCCGTGCGGGCCGCCGATGGCGCGGAGCGCGCCATGGCCGCCACGAAGGCGACCAGCGCGCCCAGCAGGGCGACGGGCACGAGGTCGCGGACGCGCATGGGTCAGTGAGGCACGCCGATCAGCGCACGTCGCCCGGCGGCAGCCGGTAGAGCAGATGCGCGGTGGCCATGTCCGTGGCCGACAAGCTCCGCACCCGCACTCGGGGCGCCATCACGTTGCCGGAATCGCTCGTGTGGTCCAGTCCCAGCACGTGCCCCACCTCGTGGAGCGCGAGAGCGCGCACCGCGGCGCTGTCCAGCGGCTCGCCGTCGGAATGCTGCAGGGCGAGCGTGATGCGCCCCTCGCGAATCCAGCCGTCGTCGTCGTGGGCCCACATGGTCTTGCCGCTGATCGGCTCCGAGAAGTGATCGATCCACCGCACCTGGACGTCGGCCTGCCTGGCTTCGGACACGAAGACGAAGCGCACGGGCACCCCGGTGGCCTCCCACTCCACGAAGGCCCGCTGCACCTGGGCCGCATGGGGCAGCGCGTGCCCCTCGCGGCCGAGGGGCTGGATCCAGACGGTGACCGGCCGCTCGTCGTCCACCGGCCAGCGCGTCAGCACCGAGTCGCGCTGTGTCAGAATGTCGCCAAGGTAGGTGCTGGCCCCTTCGCTGGCGAGCAGTGCGTGCACGGCGGCGCGGCCGGTCAGGGCGTCGGCGTCGACGTCGGCGGCCGCACTGGTGGCGAGCGCCAGCTCGTTCGTGGTCCCATCCGCGCGCGCGGCCGCCTCACCCATGGTGGCAGCGGCCGTGGCCGCGACCAGGCGTGGGTGATCCCGATCCGACAGGAGGGCGAGCGAGGCAGCAGCGATGAGTGCCGCGGCGAGGAACGAAGTACGACGAGGCATGCAGCGGGGGGCGGCCGACGGTGCGGCAGTCAGACGGATGGCGCGTCGAGCCACTGCTCGACGAGCGGAAAGAAGTGTTCGGGGGTTTCCCAGAACGGCATGTGGCCGGCGTGCGGGACCACCGCCAGGCGAGCGTGCGGCAGCAGCGCCGCGAGCGACTCGGCGACCGAGAGCGGGAGCAGGTCCCGCTCACCATGGATGACGAGCGTGGGAGTAGGAATGGTACGCACGTGCTCGGCAATGTCGTACCCCTCGCGCCGAAGCCGCGCCGCCACGGTGGCGCCGGTGGCGCTCTCGGTGAGGGCGGGCGTGAAGAGCGAGGCGATGGTGGCGTCCGCGAACCACGCCGGCGAGAACGCCCGCGCGTAGGCCGCGTGTCTGGGAGGGTGCGGGTCGGCCAGGTGCGTCGGGTCCAGGGCGGCGAGCACGTCGTGCTCGGGCCGCCCGGCCAGCCGCCGGAGCGCCGCGGGGTGCAGCCCGGCCAGCCAGTCGCTGGTGGGGCCCACGGAATCCACCAGGACCAGGCGACGAACCGCGGCCGCATCCTGCGCCGTGGCGAGCATGGCGATGCCCCCGCCCCACGAGTGGCCCAGCACGTCCCACTGCTCCATGCCCAGCGCCTCGCGCAACGCGGGCACGTCGCCGGCGTCGTGCTCCAGCCGCGCCGCGCGCACGCCGGGCGGCGCCTGCGTCTCGCCGCGCCCGCGCTGGTCGTACAGAATCACCTGCCGCCCGTGGGCCAGCGGCGCCATGGTGGGCCAGAGCGAGCCGTGGTCGAAGAGCAGCCCCCCGTTCACGCAGAGCAGCGGCACGGCGCCGGCCACCGGTGGCGAGAGGCGCACCCGGAACTCGAGCCCACGCGCCCGTACGCGCCGCGTCTCGAGCTCCACCGGGCGGCCACGGGAACGGCGCCAGGCGGCGAGGCGGGATCGGGAGGTATTGGGCACGGCGCTGCGGAGAGAGGGGGAGGGGAAGGGGACGAACGCGCCGAGCGACGGGGCACGGACGGGCGATCGCATGGGGCGTGGCATGCCCGTCGACATTCCACGCCCCACGCCCTACTCCGGTCCGCCAGAAGTGTGCTCTAGGTCACACCGGAAGTGTGTTCTACCTCACACTTCAATTTAAGTTCGCCAGCGCGAACGCCCAGACGTCCGCGATCTCGGCGATCTGCCGGTCCGTGGGGCGGTAGCCGTGGCTGCCCTGGGTCTCCACTCGGATGAGCGCCGGGTGGTCGCACCCCTGCGCGGCCTGCAGGGTGGCGGCGAACTTGAAGCTGTGCCCGGGCACCACGCGGTCGTCGTGGTCCGCGGTGGTCACGAGCGTGGCCGGGTAGCAGGTGCCCGCGCGCAGGTTGTGCAGCGGCGAGTACTTCATGAGATAGGCGAACGCCGCGGCGTCGTCGGTGGCCGAGCCGTATTCGTCCACCCACGCGCGGCCGCCGGTGAAGCGGTCGTAGCGGAGCATGTCCATCACGCCCACCGCGGGCAGCGCGACGCCGAACAGCTCCGGGCGCTGCGCCATCACGGCGCCCACCAGCAGCCCGCCGTTGGAGCCGCCGCGAATGGCCAGCCGGCTCGGCGACGTGTACCCCTCGCGCACGAGATGCTCGGCCGCCGCGATGAAGTCGTCGAACACGTTCTGCTTGCGCTCCAGCATTCCCGCCTGGTGCCACGCCTCGCCGTACTCGCCACCGCCACGCAGATTGGCCACCACGTACACGCCGCCCTGCTCCAGCCAGGCCACGGTGGCCGGCGAGAAGCTGGGCGTCACGCTCACCGAGAAGCCGCCGTACGCGTACAGCATGGTGGGGTGGCTGCCGTCGCGCACGAGTCCACGGCGCGCCGTGACGAACATCGGCACGCGCGTGCCGTCCGCGGACGTGGCGAACAGCTGCGTGGTCTCGTACAGCGAGGGATCGAACGTGTGCCGCGGCGGCTCGAACGCCTCGTGGCGCGCCGCGTCCAGGTCGTGGCGGTACACGGTGCTGGGCGAGAGCATGCTGGTGAAGGCGAAGTAGAACGCGCGCTCGCCCTCGCGCCCGCTCATCCCGCTCACCGTGCCCACGTCCGGCAGGGCGATGTCGCCCACGTGCCCACCCGTGAGATCCCACAGCTCCAGCCGGCTCTGCACGTCCAGCAGCCGGTGCACCACCAGCTGCCCGCCGTACAGCCGCACGTCCTCCATGGCGTGCTCGCCCTGCGGGACGATCTCGCGCCACGCCGAGCGCTCGGGGCGTGCGACGTCGATGGCGATCACGCGGCGGCGCGGCGCGTCCAGGTTCGTGCGCACGTAGAGCGTGCCGCCCACGTTGCCGATCACGGTGTACTCCGCGTCGTCGGTCTCCACGATGGGGCGCAGCGGCGCGGCGACGTCGGGGTGCAGCGGGTCGCCGAGGTCCGCCACGTACAGCCTGTTCTTCGGGTCCGTGCCGCGGCTGAGGTACACCACCAGATAGCGGCCATCCTGGGTGGCCTCGCCGCCCAGGAACCAGGTGGGCAGGTCCGGGCGGCGGTGGATCAGGCGGTCCTCGGACTGCGGCGTGCCCACCACGTGGTAGTACAGCGTCTGGTCGCGCAGCTCGGCGGAGAGCTTCTGGTTCGCGGGCCGCTCGGGATAGCGCGCGTAGAAGAAGCCGCGGCCATCCCGCGTCCACGAGATGCCGGAGAAGCGCACCCACCGCACGGTGTCGGCGAGATCGCGCCCGGTGGCCACCTCACGCACGTGCACGTCCTGCCAGTCGGCGCCGCCCTCGGAGAGCGCGTAGGCCACGTAGCGCGCGTCCGGCGACGCGGACGTGTTGGCGAGCGACGTGGAGCCGTTCGGGGACAGCACGTTGGGATCGAGCAGCACGCGCGGCTCGGCACCCGGCCCGCCGCGCACGAGGAGCGGCGCCTGGCGCTGCAGCCCGCTGTTCTCGCGGTAGAAGAGCATGCCCCCCTCCAGCTCGGGCAGCCCGGTCTTGCGATAGTCCCACAGCGTGGTGAGGCGCTCGCGCAGCGAGTCGCGCAGCGGCAGCGTTTCCAGGTAGGAGTAGGTGAGCGCGTTCTGCGCGGCCACCCACGCCGCCGTCTCGGGCGCGTTCTGGTCCTCGAGCCAGCGATACGGATCGGGAACGCGCGTGCCGTGATAGACGTCGGCGACGTCCCCCTCGTTCGAGGCGGGGTACTGCAGCTGGGCGGAGAGCGGAGCAGCCACGGCGAGGAGCAGGAGCGGCGAGAGGCGGAGACGCACGGGGGTTCTCCGGAGGTGGGATGCTCCAAGACTACGGGGACGTGACGCGGCGGGGAAGGCGCGCGAGGCAGCGCGCCGATCCGGGCCGCGCGTCAGATGGCGCGCGGCAGGGCGAGCGTGAACGTGCTGCCCACGCCCACCGTGCTCACGACGCTGAGCGTTCCTCCCATGCTCGCCGCCAGGTCGCGGCTGATCGCGAGGCCCAGGCCCACGCCCTGCTGGCTCGTGGGGGTGAGCTGGCGGTCCACCTGCACGAAGGGATCGAACACGCGCTCCAGCTGATCCGCCGGAATGCCGCGCCCACTGTCGTGCACGTGCACGAACACGCGCTCGGCGGCCGCCTCGCACGCGAGCGACACCTCGCCGCCCGGCGCGGTGAACTTCACCGCGTTCGCCAGCAGGTTGAGCAGGATCTGGCGCGTCCGCTCCGCGTCCGCCCGCATGCGCAGCGCTGCGTCGCAGCCGCCGTGGCGATAGCGGATGCTCCTTGCCGCCACCTGCGGCCGGATCAGGTCCTCCAGCCCGTCCAGCAGCGTGGCCACCGGCAGATCCCGCACGTGGAGCTCCACCTGTCCCGCCTCGAGCCGGGCGAAGTTGAGGATGTCGTTGATGAGCACGAGCAGATGCTGGCCGCTCCTGCGCATGCGCTCCACGTCCTGGCGCTGCGCGGCGGCGAGCTCGCCGCGCACGCCCATCAGCAGCAGGTCGGCGTAGCCGCCGATGGCGTTGAGCGGCGTGCGCAGCTCGTGGCTCATGGTGGTGAGGAACTGGCTCTTGGCGCGGTTCGCCTCCTCGGCCTCGGCCCGCGCGCGCTCCGCCTCGGCCAGCAGCTGCTCGCGCTCGGCCTCGGCGCGGATGCGCTCCGAGAGGTCGATGGCGCCCAGGTGCATGCCGTCGCCCACCTTCACGGCGGTGGCGCGCAGCCCGTGCTCCACCGGGCCGCGCCGGTAGTACACGTCCTGCTGCCACGTCTCGCCCGTCTCCACCACCCGCGCGTACACGTCCAGCCGACCGGCCACCACCGACTCGGGAAACGCCTCACGCATCGTCCGCCCCACCACCGGCTCCGGCCCGCCCATCAGGATGCGCTGCGCGGCCTCGTTGGCGTACGTGAAGAGGAAGTCGACGATGCGCCCCTCGGCATCGCGCACCGCGCGCGCGAGCAGCGACGCATCGGGCGAGACGTCCTGCACGGCGCGGAACCGCGCCTCGCTCTCGGCCAGCGCCCGCACCGCCCGGTGGCGCCCGGTGATGTCCTGGAAGTAGACCGCCAGCCCCTCGTCGCTCGGGTACGCCCGCACCTCCACCCGCAGGTCGAGCGGCGCGTAGTGCTCCTCGAACACCACCGGCGTGCGCGTCGCCATGGCGTGGTGATACTCGCGCTCGAACGCGGAGCCCCGGGCCGCGCCGAACTCCTGCCAGAGGTTGCGGCCCAGCAGCTCCTCGCGGCGTCGGGCCAGCACCTGCTGGGCGCGATCGTTCACGTACGTGAAGCGCCAGTCGCGATCGACCGTGAAGAACGCGTCGGAGATGCTGTCGAACACCCGTTCCACGCGGCGGCGCTCGTGCTCCGCCGCCTCGGTGCGCTCCTCGAGCTCGGCGGCGCTCTCCTGGAGCTGCCGGTTCACCGCCGCCAGCTCCGCGGCCTGCGCCTCGAGCTGCGCGTTGGCCGCCTGAAGGTCCTGCCGCGCCCGCTCGCTCGCGGCGAGCAGCCGCTGCACGTCGCGCCGCGCCCGCACCTGTTCGGTGACGTCCGAGCCGTGCGCCACGATGCGGGTGACGCCGTTGGACTCCTGGAGCGGCTGGTAGACGAAGTCCACGAATCGCTCCTCGAGCGGCGCGCCGGGAGACCGGGCGAGCTTCACCAGCCTCTCGTGGCCCACGAACGGCGTGCCGGTGGCGCGCACGTCGTCGAGCAGCTCCACGAAGCCCTGAGCGCGCACCTCGGGCAGCGCCTCCGCCAGCGGCTTGCCGGCAATGTCGCGCTGGCCCACGAGCCGGAGATAGGCGTCGTTCACGTACTCGAACACGTGCTGCTCCCCGCGCAGCACCGCCAGGAATGCCGGTGCCAGCGCGAACACCTCGCGCAGGCGCGCCCCGGCGCGCTCGGCGGCCGCCCGCGCCGCCACGAGCTCCCGCTCGCCCAGAATGCGGCTCGTGGTCTCCGAGACGACATTGAGGAAGGCGACGATCGTGCCCGCATCGTCCCGGACGGCGCTCAGCGAGTAGGTGAACCACACGTCCTCTCGCCCACCGGCCCGCTGCACCACGAACGGCGCGTCCTCCAGGTACACGGAGGGCCCTCCCGCCCGCATGGAGGCGAACATCGGCGCGATGTCGTCCCAGATCTCCGCCCACACCTCGGCCCCGGGGCGGCCGAGCGCGCGGGGGTGCTTGGCGCCCAGCACCCGCCGGTAGGCGTCGTTGTAGACCAGCGCCGCTGCCGCCCCGCACCACAGGCAGGTGGGGAACGGCGACTCCAGGCAGGTGCGGACGGCGGTGCCGAGCGCCGACGGCCAGCCGTCGACCGGCCCGAGCGGCGTGGCCGACCAGTCCAGGGCGCGACACCGCGTCTGCATCTCGCCGTCGCCCACGAAGGTCCTCGTCGCCGCGTCGCTCGGTCCACCCAGTGCCGCCACCCTCGCTCTCCTCTCCGCTGAAGTGCCGTCACCGTGGGCGACAGCGAGGCCGGCCGCGCCACCGGCGTGCGCCCGCGTCGTCGCCGCTGATCGCACGGAAGCTACTGCCGCAATGGTGGGGCCGCATCGACGCGGCGACTACCGTCGTGTCCGTCTTTGCCATCGCCACCGATCGCTGACATCGCCATTGCCAGTCGCGAACGATGACCGTGCCGATCTCGAACTTGTGTCTTGCCAACGGCGGAGTTCGGTCCAATGATGATGCGCCCCGATCGGCCCCCTTCCGAAAGCGAGGAACTCCGAATGAACCACCGTGCTCTGGCGTCCCTGATCGCCGCGACTGCCCTCACCATGACGGCCTGCGTCGACGACGCGCCGGTCGCGCCGACGAGCGATCACGCGAGGCCGAGCCTCAGCGTGGCTGGCGGCGCGACGTCGTACGTCATCGACCTCACCGGCAACGCGGTTCCAGCGTCGCTGGCCGCGGACATCAAGGCCGCGGGCGGCACGATCACGGCCAGCATGGACCAGATCGGTGTGGCCGTCGCCACCTCCAGCGACCCGGGTTTCCGCGCGAAGGCGCGGAAGATCAAGGGGGTGCGCTCGGTGTCGCCGGATCTCGTGGCCCAGTGGGTGGAGCCCACGGCGCCAGGCGAGGAGATGATCGCCGAGCAGTCCGACGTCACCGCCCAGTCGCATGAGATCGGCGGACACGAGACGTTCCGCGCTGTCCAGTGGGCACCCGACGCGATCTCCGCGCCAGCGGCCTGGGCCACAGGTGCCCGCGGCGCCGGCGCCCGGGTGGCCATCCTGGACGGCGGCGTGCACAGCACGCACATCGACATCGCTCCCAACCTCGACGTCGCGCGGTCCGCGTCGTTCGTACCCGGCCAGCCGTTCAATGCCGACGTCGGCACCTTCTGGCACGGCACCCACGTGGCGGGCATCGTGGCCGCGCCGGCCAACGGCATCGGCACCGTGGGCATCGCCCCCGAGGCCACGCTCATCGGCGTGAAGGTGCTGCACAACGGCAGCGGCGCCTTCTCCTGGATCATCGCGGGCATCTACTACGCCGCCACGCCGATCGCCGAGGGCGGCGCCGGTGCGCACATCATCAACATGAGCCTGGGCGCGGCCTTCGGGAAGAACGAGGATGGGGCAGCCGAGCTCAAGAACGCCCTGAGCAAGGCGACCACGTATGCCTACCAGCGGGGCGTGACCGTGATCGCCGCTGCGGGCAACGACGGTATCGACCTCGACCACACGAACAACCTGATCTTCGTGCCGGCGATGTCGACGCACGTCATCTCGGTCTCCGCGCTGGGCCCCATGGGCTGGGCGCTCGGCAGCACCGACCTGGACCGGCCGGCGTCGTACACGAACTTCGGACAGTCGGCCATCACGCTCTCCGGCCCGGGCGGCGACTTCGCTCTTCCCGGCAGCGACGTGTGCGTCAAGCAGCGATTCCCCACGGGCACCGTGGCCCAGCTCTGCTGGGCGATGGACATGGTAATGGCACCCATCCGCGGATCGGGGGCGAGCGTCAGCAGCTACAGCTGGGCGGCCGGCACGAGCATGGCCTCGCCGGCCGTGGCCGGCGTGGCGGCGCTGGTCATCGGGAAGAACGGCCCCATGAATCCCTCGCACGTGGAGACGATCCTGCGCCAGTCGGCCGATGACCTGGGCAAGCCCGGCAACGACGACTACTACGGCCGCGGTCGCGTGAACGCCCTGCGAGCCGTGCAGTAGGGTCCTCTCTCCAGCGGCATCCGGTCGGGCCCGCCTGCTGGCGGGCCCGACTCGCGTTTTTCCCCCACATTTCTCGAGTCGGGTGCTGCCGGCGGGGAGACCGTCGCCTGCTCGCCGTTCGAGCACGCCTCATGCTCTGTCCCGCAATCGAGGGAACGCCCGGCTCCGGCGTGCGATTCAGTCTTCGCGCTCCTCTGCGGAGCCGCGGCGGAGCGGTTCTCCCCGGATACCTGGCGGCCGATGGGGATGCGAGCGTGGCCACCGGCGGTCGCGATCGTCTTCCCCCGTGGTGGAGATCGTCTGCGTGACCGGGAATCTCCATTACATTTTGTGAGTTATGGCACAATCGAGATCGAGGTCGTGATGAAGGGGTTTGCCGAAGCTCGTACGCAATCAGGCACCGGTGGCTGGCGCGATCCGCGGCCGGCCGGCGGTCCGTCGCTTGTTCGAGCGTCGAGCGGCCGGGGGCATTCCGTCCAGTTCTACGAGTGCGAGACCTTTTTGGCCGAGGTCGTCGGCGATTTTCTCGCGGCCGGCTTCGCGGCCGGGCAGCCGTTGCTCGTCATCGCCACCCCGGCGCATCGCGAAGCCTTTGTCCGTCACCTGGCGGCCGCCGGCTTCCCGGTGGACGCGGCGCTCAGGTTGGGACGGCTGACGCTGCTGGACGCGGAGGAGACCGGGGCGAGGGTCATGCTCGGATCCGAGCCCGACGCCGAGCGCTTCCACGCCATCATCGGCGGGGCGTTGGAGCGCAGCCGCGCCGGCTTCCATCCGGACGTGGCCGTGCGCGTGTATGGCGAGATCGTCGATCTGCTCTGGAAGGCGGACAACGCGAGGGGCGCCATAAAGCTCGAGGAGCTGTGGAACGAGCTCGCGAGCACGCACGACTTCTCGCTGCTGTGCGCCTACGACATGGCCAACTTCTCCAGCGCCTCGGACGCCGCGCAGTTCCTGGCAGTGTGCGAGCAGCACGCGCACGTGGTACCCACCGAGCGCTACACCTCGGCCAGTGACGACGCCCGGCTGGTGGAGATCAGCCGCCTGCAGCAGCGCGCCCAGGCGCTCGAGGCGGAGGTGGCGCAGCGCGCCGCGCTGGAGGCGCAGTTGCGCGAGTCGCTGGAGGAGCGCGACCGCCTGCTGGCGCGCGAGCAGGCGGCGCGGGCCGAGGCGGAGGCGGCCAATCGGGCGAAGAGCGAGTTCCTGGCGGTGATGAGCCACGAGCTGCGCACCCCGCTCAACGCCATTGGCGGCTACACGCAGCTCATCGATCTCGGCATCCACGGCCCGGTGACCGACGCGCAGCGCGACGCGCTGGCGCGCGTGCAGCGGAGCCAGCGGCACCTGCTCGCGCTCATCAACGACATCCTCAACCTGGCGCGCACCGAGGCGGGACGCGTGGAGTACGCGCTGGAGGACGTCGCGCTGGCGCCGCTCGTGGCCAATGTGACCGCGACCGTGACCCCGCTGCTCGCCGCCAAGGAGCTCACGTGCGAGACGCCGGCTTCGGACGCCGACGCCCTGGCGCCGCACATGGTGAGGGCGGACGCCGAGAAGGTGCACCAGATCCTGCTCAACCTGATCACCAACGCGATCAAGTTCACGCCGGCGCACGGGCGGATCACGGTGGAGGCGACGGCGTGCCCCGAGGCGCCGGCCATGGCGTGCGTGCACGTGCGCGACACCGGCATCGGCATCCCGCCGGGCCGGCGGCAGCGCATCTTCGATCCGTTCGTGCAGCTCGCGTCGC
The DNA here is from genome assembly GCA_036266115.1 of Gemmatimonadaceae bacterium. Lineage (GTDB taxonomy): Bacteria > Gemmatimonadota > Gemmatimonadetes > Gemmatimonadales > Gemmatimonadaceae > DATANT01. The sequence continues at coordinate 20,005 of DATANT010000538.1, forward strand.
GCCCGCTCAATCAGGCCGATGGGGTGGGGCTGGGACTGGCGATCAGCCGCGACCTGGCGCGCGGCATGGGCGGCGATCTCACCGTGACGAGCACGGTGGGCGTGGGCAGCAGCTTCACCCTCACGCTGCCGCGCGCGAGCTGAGGCGCGAGGCCGGCGACGTCACGCCGAGTACCGCACGGCGTCCGGCACCAGCTCCCGCGAGAAGCGCCGCACCACCTCCTCCAGCTCTTCCCGCTTCTCGGGCGCCCAGTCCGCCAGCACCTCGCCCAGGATGGCCCGCCGGGCGTCCACCAGGCGAGCGAGCGCGTCGCAGCCCGCGCTGGTGAGCGCCCAGCCCGGCGCCCCACCGTCCGACGTCGGGTGCTCCACCACCAGCCCGCGCTGTCGCAGCTCGGCCACTGCCTCCGTCAGCCGCTCCGGGTCCATCCGCCGGCTGCGCGCAAGCGCGACGAGGTCCAGCCCCGGGTTCCGTTCCAGACGCACCAGCAGCCACGCCGCGCGCGCGCCGAGCGGTAGACCGGCGAGCGCCACCGCGCGCTCCACGTACTCCCGCCGCAGGTCCCGCGAGGCGAGCAGCGAGAGCGCGCGCTCCAGCGTGGTCACCGAATCGACGCTCGAGGGCATGGGAAACACCTTCTCGGTCTCCAGGCCCACGTCGCCGGCCGCCGCGGCCACCGTCTCGCGCAGGGGTTGCTCGGGCACCAGCCACGTGAGCACGAAGCCGACGAGCGCGATTGCCGCCGCGGTGAGAAAGACGGTGCTGAGCGACGCCGTGAACGCCTCCACGTACACCGCATGCACCGCCGGAGGCAGGGCCGCCAGCATCTGCGGGCTCAGACCGGTGCCCGGGTGGGCTCCCGCTCCGGCGCTCGCGGGAAACGCGCGCGCCAGGTGGCCCGCGAGCACCGCCGAGAAGATCGCCCCGAACACCGCCGTGCCCAGCGCGCCGCCGATCAGGCGGAAGAGCGTGGCGCCCGATGTGGCCACACCCAGATCGCGGTAGTCCGCCGCGTTCTGCACGGCGATCACCAGCACCTGCATCACCAGCCCCATCCCGAGTCCCAGCACCATCATGCTGAGCGACGCCTCGAGCACGGAGGTGTGCACCGTCATGCGCGAGAGCAGGATGAGGCCGATCATCATCACGAACGTCCCCACGATGGGGAACACCTTGTAGCGCCCCCACCGGCTGATGAGCTGCCCGGAGAGGATGGAGCTGAAGAGCATGCCGCCCATCATGGGGACCATCTGGAGCCCCGATCCGGTGGGGGTCGCGCCGTTGACCAGCTGCAGGAACAGCGGCAGGTAGGTGACGGAGCCGAACATCGCGAAGCCCACGATGAGGCCGATGGCAGCGGTGAGCGTGAACGTGCGGTTCTGGAACAGCCGCAACGGGAGCACGGGCTCGGCCGCGCGATGCTCGGCGATCACGAACCCGATGGTGGCCAGCACCGCCACCGCCGCGAGGCCCAGGATCTCCGGCGAGCCCCAGGGGAAGGTGATGCCGCCCAGGTCCGCGAACAGGATCACCGCGCTGAGCGCCACCGCGAGCAGGGAGGCCCCCACGTAGTCCACGGCGTGGCGAACACGCGCGGCGTTGCGGGGCAGGGTGGCGCCGATCACCACCATGGCGAGCAGCCCCAGCGGCAGGTTGATGAAGAAGATCCAGCGCCACGTCAGGTGCGTGGTGAAGTAGCCACCCAGCAGCGGACCGGCCACGCTGGAGACGCCGAACACCGCACCGAAGATGCCCTGGTAGCGTCCCCGCTCTCGCGGGGAGACGATGTCGCCCACCACCGCCTGCGTGGTCACCATCAGCCCGCCGCCACCGATGCCCTGGATGGCGCGGAAGACGATGAGCTGCGTCATGCTGGCGCTCACGCCGCACAGCACCGAGCCCACCAGGAAGATCACGATGCCGCTCTGCAGCACGACCTTGCGCCCATACAGGTCGCCCAGCTTGCCATAGAGCGGGGTGACGACGGTCTGCGCCAGCAGATAGGCGGTGACGACCCACGCCAGATGCTCCAGTCCACCCACCTCGCCCACGATCGTGGGCAGGGCGGTGGCCACGATGGTGGAGTCCAGTGCCGCCAGCAGCATGGCGAGCACCAGGCCACTGAACACGATCAGCAGCTGGCGGTGGGGCAGCGGGGTGGCGTTCGGCGGTAGGGCGACGACGGCCATGGAGCGGGATGAGAGACTCGACGACATGCGCGCGGAGCGCGGGGCGACCCGAACCTGCAAGATCGAGGCTGTTGGTCGCGGGCGGCGGTGTAGGTACGCACGGGTGACCGATGGCGTCAACTCGGCGTCACGCGGGCGCCGGAGGATGGCGTGCCCGGGCCATCGTCTGCACTTTGACATCGGAGCCGGCGGCCAGGGAGCCTGCTCTCTCGTTCGCTCCCACGCGACGCCGCGGCCACCGGGCACCGGGCCCGGTCCCCACGCCGCCGGGGAGTGGCACCCACCAGGCGAGGCGCCATGACCGCTCCCGCGCTGCAGCTCACCGGGGTCCACCACGTGAGCGCGCTCAGCGCCCACATCGCGCGCAGCCGCGACTTCTACACGCGCGTGCTCGGCATGCGGCCGGTGATCAGGACGGTGAACCAGGACGAGCCCAGCATGTACCACCTGTTCTTCGGTGATGGCGCCGGGAGCCCGGGCTCGGACATGACCGTCTTCGATCTGCCG
>DATANT010000539.1:0-9740 GCA_036266115.1 Gemmatimonadaceae bacterium
GGCCGCGGCCAGCGAGAACACGCCATCGAGGATGGCGTAGATGCCGAACACGAGCACGAACAGCCGGATCGTGGGACCGGGCCAGGCGAAGGCGACGACGCCGAACAGCACCGCCAGCACGCCGCGCAGCACGAACACCCACCACTCTCGACCGAGAGACCGCATGATGCAGATCTCCTGTTGAGGTCGGACGGTCGTCCGCGGCGGCACACGGGGAAGCCCGCCGGCCACGACCATGCTCACCGCGGTCCACATCGCCCGCCGGCACCCGCCACGCGAAGCAAGCCTCACGCCGCACGCGTCCCGCGATCCACTGCCGCGCCTCCGCGAACACCCTCCGGCAGCGCCGTCTGTTTGTTGTGGCTCCGGCAACCGGACCGACCTATACTTGCCCGGCCGCACCGGGTTCCGGAGCCAGAGACAGCGCATGGTGTCCCCCCTGCCGCCCGAACAGACGCTAGCCGGAGCCCCCGAGACCATCGGGCCATATCGCGTCACCGGCACCCTCGGTGAAGGCGGCATGGGCGTGGTGTACGCCGCCGAGCAGTCACGCCCCATCCAGCGCCGCGTCGCCATCAAGCTCATTCGGGTGGGCGACGACCGCGGCGACGTCGTCGCGCGGTTCGATCTCGAGCGCCAGGCCCTCGCGGTGATGGAGCACCCCGCCATCGCGAAGGTGTTCGACGCCGGTGCCACGGCGTCGGGCAGCCCGTACGTGGTGATGGAGTACGTGGACGGCGAGCCGCTGGTGGCCTGGTGCGACGCGCACCGGCTCTCCATCCGCGAGCGCCTGGCGCTCTATCTCCCGGTGTGCTACGCGGTGCAGCACGCGCATCAGAAGGGCGTCATCCACCGCGATCTCAAGCCGTCCAACGTGCTCGTCACGGAGGTGGACGGGAAGCCGATGCCCAAGATCATCGACTTCGGCATCGCCAAGGCGGTGGAGGGCGCGCAGCGCGCCGCCTCGCTCCTCACGGCGACCGGTCTCCTCATCGGCACGCCGGCGTACATGAGCCCCGAGCAGGCGGCCGGTGCCAGCCAGGACGTGGACACGCGCACCGACGTCTACGCGCTCGGCGTGATGCTCTACGAGCTCCTCGTCGGCAGTCTGCCCGCGGACCCGGCGGCGGTGGGACTCCTACCGTTCGTCGCCCGCCTCGCCGCCGGGCTCTCCCCGGTGGCCGCGCCGAGCAGTCGCGTCACCACCGAGCGGCTCGCGGCACCGCAGGTGGCCGCCCGACGCGGCACCGAGGCGCCGGTGCTCGCGCGCGAGCTGCGCGGCGACGTGGACGCCATCGTGCTCAAGGCCATGGCCCCGGAGCGCGAGCGACGGTACCAGACCGCGCAGGAGCTGGCGCAGGACATCGAGCGTCACCTGCGTCACGAGCCAGTCGCCGCGCGCGCGCCGAGTGTCCGCTACCGCTTCGGCAAGCTGACGCGCCGGCACCCCGCGGGCGTCGCGCTCGCCGCCTCGGCGGTCATCTTCCTGGTGGGGCTGGCCACCGTGATGACGGTGCAGACGCGTCGCGTCACGCTGGCGCGCACCGTCGCCGACCAGCGGCGCGCGCAGGCCGAGGATCTCATCAGCTTCATGGTGGGGGACCTTCGCGCCAGGCTGGAGCCGGTGGGCCGCCTGGAGATCCTCGACGGCGTGGGTGACCGGGCGCTCGCCTACTTCGCCGCGGTGCCCGCGAGCGAGCTGACGCCGGGTGAGCTCTTCCGGCGATCGCAGGCGCTCGGCCAGCTCGGGCAGTTGCGGATGGCGCGCGGTGATCTCGCGCACGCCATGGCCCCCTTCCGCGAGTCGCTCGCCCTCGCGGCAGACCTGGCGGCGCGCGATCCCGACAACACCGAATGGCAGGTGGGACTCGGCGCGGCGCATTTCTGGATGGGCTACACGCACTTCGAGCGCGGCGCGCTCGACTCGGCGCTCGCGCAGTTCCTTCCCTACCTCGACATCTCGCGCCGCCTCGTCGCGCGCGACTCCACCAACCCGGAGTGGCAGCTCGAGCTCGGGTACGCCCACAGCAACCTGGGGTCGGTGCGTGAGGCCCAGGGCGACCTCACCGGCGCGCTCGAGGCGTACCGCTTCACGCGCGACGTCAAGAGTCGGCTCGTCGCCCTCGACACGAGCGACATGGACCGCCTGCTCGACCTCGCGCATACCGAGAACACCGTCGGCCGCGCCCTCGAGCGCCTGGGGCGGCTGGACAGCGCGCGGGGGCACTACCTCGCGGACCTCTCGATCAAGGAACGGCTCGTCGCGCGCGATCCGGACAACGCGATCTGGCGGCAGGGACTCATCCCGGCCCTGAGCTACGCCGCGGCGATCGACGAGCTGAGTGGCCGGCCGGCCCAGGCGCTCGCGCGCTACGACTCCGCCGCGCGCGTGGCGAGCACGCTCGTGGCGCGCGACACGAGCAACGCCGACTGGGCGCGCGAGCTGGCGGTGGCACGACTCTACGCCGGGAGCGCGGCGATCGCGGTGGGCCGCCCCGACGCCGGTGTGCGGCTGCTGCACGACGCGCGGGATGCGCTGCGCGCGCTGGTGCTGCGCGACAGCAGCAAGGCCGACTTCCGGATGCAGCTCGCGCGCGCGGAGACGGAGCTCGGGCGCTGGAACGCGCAGAGCGGCAACACGGCCGCCGCGCTCGCGGGCGCGGCGGCCGCCACACGCCTGCTCGCGCCACTCGCGGCGCGACCGGGGGCGGAGCGCCGCGTGGGGCTGTACCTGGCCCAGGCCAGGCTGCTCGAAGGAGAGCTGCATCTTGGCGCGGGTGCGCCGGCAGCGGCGCGCGCGGCGTATGCGGCCGCGCTGCTCGCACTGGGCCCACCCGACGGCACGGAGGAGCTGCGTGCGCTCGACGTCCGTGCACGGGCCCTCGCCGCCTCGGATAGCGCCGCCCAGGCGCGCGCGATCGTCGGCCGGCTCCAGGCGCTCGGCTACGCTCCCAGGGGATTCCCGCAGTTCGCCGCACGGCTCGCCGAGGTCGACCCGCGACCACGGTAGCCGGCGCGAAGGCGGCGTTTGGCCGCCCCGCGCGTCCCACTCACCACCGAGGGCACGACCATGGCCGCGCACACCGTGCACGTGAGCTACCAGCGCAACAACGCTCCCCCGTTCACCTACAGCCCAGGCAACGGCAACGTGGACGTGACCGAGACGGGAACGATCACCTTCGACCGCGCGGGCGGCTCGTGGACGTTCCAGGGCATCAACATCACCCCGGCGAGCAACAACTTCACGGTCACCTCGCTCAACGACGACCAGATCGTGATCACCGATGCGGACACGTCGCCGGGCACCTACAACTACTGCATCACCATCCAGACGAGCGATGGCACGGCGGTGAGCGACCCGCAGATCATCAACAAGACCTGACGGCGTCGAAGACTCGACCAGACGGGGCTCCGTGAGTCACGGGGCCCCGTCTGCCCGATGTATGCAGCCAGGCGCGAGGGGGCGGTCCCGGCCCTCCGGCTTCCCGGGCCTGGCCTGTGGCTCGAGCTTCCATAGCGAGAGCTCTGGCGCACGAACCACCAGCGATCACCCCGATGCCTTCGTCTACTCGCCACTCGATGCAGTCGGTGTCCGCGCTTTTGCTCGCGACGATGCTCCTGTCCACGCCGTGCACTGTGATCACTGCCCAGGTGCCGCCGACCTCCCGGAAGCCGGCCCCGCCGACGCCGGAGCAGGCAGCCGAGCAGCGACGGGCGCACGAGGAGCGCGTGCGCGACGACTGGGCCCAGCTCGCGCGCTACCGCGACGACAACGCCACACTCGGGCCGCCCGGGCCCGGCGAGCGCCGCGTGGTCTTCATGGGCAACTCCATCACCGACGGCTGGGCGAGATACTTCCCCACGCTGTTCCCGGGCAAGCCTTACGTGGGCCGCGGGATCAGCGGGCAGACCACGCCGCAGATGCTGGTCCGCTTCCGGCAGGACGTGATCGCGCTCCGCCCGGCCGTCGTGGTGATTCTCGCGGGCACCAACGACATCGCGGGGAACACCGGGCCCTCCACGCTGGAGATGATCCAGGACAACCTCGCCTCCATGGTGGACCTCGCGATGGCGCACGGGATCCGCGTGGTGCTCGCGTCCGTCCTGCCGGCGTACGACTATCCGTGGAAGCCGGGGCTGGAGCCGGCCCCGAAGATCGTCGCGCTCAACGCGTGGATGCAGCGCTACGCCGCGGAGCGCGGCGCGGTCTACCTGGACTACCACTCGGCCATGCGGGACGAGCGCCAGGGGCTGCGCGCGGAGCTGTCGGGCGACGGCGTGCACCCCAACGAGGCGGGGTATCGCATGATGGCGCCGCTGGCGGAGCGGGCGATCGGGGAGGCGCTGCGCGGGACGGGTGGCGAGGCCGGACGCACCCGGTAGCGGCACACCGCCCGCGGCGCATCAGCGCCCGCCGCCCTCCGAGCGCTCGTCGCGGCGCGGGAGCCAGAGCACGAAGGTGGCGCCGGGCCCCGCGGTCTCGGCCAACGTGACGTCGCCGCCGAGCAGCCGAGCGACGCGGCGCGCGAAGGCCAGGCCGAGTCCATGTCCCTCCACGCCCGCGCTCTCGTCCAGGCGGCTGAACTCCTCGAAAATCGTCTCGCGCCGTGCCCGCGGAATGCCCGGACCGGTGTCGGTCACCCGCACCGCCGTCCAGCGCCCTGGGCGCGGCGCGCCGCCGTGGAGCACCTCCTCCGCGCGCACCACGATGCGGCCTGGGGCTGGAGTGTACTTGATGGCGTTCGAGAGCAGGTTGTCCAGCACCTGCCGCACCCGCGCCGGGTCCGTGTGGACCTCGAGCGGCTCGGCCAGCGCCTCCAGCCGCAGCGAATGCCCGGCCACCTCGGCCGCCGAGCGGTGGTCCTCCACGGCTGCTCTCGCCACGGTCGCCAGGTCGGTGAGCTCGCGGCGCACCGTGAGCCCGCCGCTGTCCGCCCGAGCGACGTTCAGCAGGTCGGCGATGATCGCGAGCGCGCCGTCGATCGAACGCTGGATGCCCTCCACGAACGGCGCCTGCTCCGGTGACATGGGCGCCTTCACCCCGAGAGCGAGCAGCTCGGCGTATCCCTTGGCCGCGCCGAGTGGGTTCTTGACGTCGTGCGTGACTCCGCGCAGCAGCCGCGCGCGCGCCTCCGTGGCGCGGGCCGATTCCGCGAGCGCGGCCTCCGCCTGCCGGCGCCGCCGGGCGGATTCCGCGGCGGCGCGCTGGGCCTGCCCGTAGAGTGCCGCGACCACGCCGCCCGCCAGAAGCGCGAGGACACCCAGCGCGACGGTGAACCTGAGGGCCGATCGCTCGGTCGAGACGATCTGTGCGCGCCATACCGCCGTCGCGCGCACGATGGCGGAATCCAGGGTGGTGGTCGAGCGGAGCACGTCGATCAGCAGCTGGCGCTGTCTCGCGAGTTGCGTCGCGCTGGCTCCTTCCCGCTCGCCGCGCATGAGCTCGTCCTCATCCACCGTCGCATGCCATCGCGCCACCAGGCTGCGGACCTCCACGAAGCGCTCCACCACGTCCGCCCCGAACCGGGCGACGAGCGGCGTGAGCTCGGCGATGGTCGCGCGCTCGGCGGCGCGCGCGTCGGCACGGGCGGCGGCGGCGCTGCCCGCGCGCTCCACGTCATCGGTGGAGGGCGTCTCGTCGAGCGCCGTTACCTGGCGCAACAGGTAGAACTGCAGGCGCGCCACCAGCGTGCGCGCCGGCTCCGCGTTCGCGATCTCGTCGCGTAGTTCGGAGACTCGCTGCTGGACGAGCATCGGCACGATGACCAGCATCGCCAGCGTCAGCAGCACGAAGGCCAGCGCGGCACGCCACGCCATGCTCCTGCGATCCATCGGGGTGCGGGCTCCTCCATCAGCGCGACGCCACCAACCCCGTCCACCCGCCGCCGAGCGCCTCGTACGGCGTGACGAGGTTGGCCAGCGGGTTCTCACGAGCGACGATCGCCTCGCGCCGCGCGCCGAACGGGTTTCGCTGCGCGTCCAGCTCCATGATCGCCACGGTCCGCGGCTTCGGGTACAGCTTCCTGGGCGCTGCCGCCGCCGCTTGGGCAGCGGGGGTGCGGTGGGCGGGGAAGCGGCAGCCAGGCTGGCGAACAGCGGGAGGCACGTCTCCAGTTCCCGGGTCGCGGAGCGCGGCCGCGCGCCCCAGCGTGCCATGCCGGCGCGGCCACCGGGTCGGATGACATGGGGATTTCTTCAGATGCCCGCCCCGGCCCCGACGGCCAGCTTGCGGCCTCGCCGGGTGGAGCGGCGCGCCGGCCAGCCCGGCGCCGCGCGCCCGGTTCCCGCTGCCCAACCCGAACGGACCAGCCGGCGCCCGGCGCGCGATGCACCGCACGCGACGAGCCCGGGACGAGAGACTGCATGAGCCCCCAGAGATCCGACCGCGCCCGCCAGCTGTTCCCGCTACTCCTCCTCACGCCGCTCCTCTCCGTCGCGCTGCTCGCCGCCTGCAGCGATCAGGCGACGGCCCCTGTCACGCCACCGCCGACAGCGCACGACAGTGGCGCCATGCACTGGCGTCGCGCCGCACTCGACTCGCTCTTCGGCGGCGCCGCCGAGCCGCTGGCTGCGGCGCTCGCCGCGCAGGACAGCGCGCTCGACGCGCGTGCCGCCGCCTGGGTGGACAGCATCATCACCACGCTCGTGCCATCGCCGGCGGCGTCCGCGCTCCCGTCCCGGCTGACGCCAGCCCCGGCCGCGCGCGCCGCCGCGGCGCAGGCGTTCCAGACGACGATGCGCGAGGCGCAGGCGGTGCAGCACGAGGCGAAGCCGTACACCCTGCACCTGGAGCGCATCTACGACCTGGAAGTCACCGACGATGCCGTGGTGCTGCACGAGCGCAACGAGGAAGCCGTGGTCAACATGGCGCTGGCCTACGGCGAGCCGATGGTGGGCAACGGCAACAGCTACCGGTCGGTGCTCGACCACACCCTGCGCGTGGCCAGCTGCCCGGACGCGAGCGGCGTGAGCGCCGGCGAGTGGATGGGCACGCACGACCTGTACACCACGTTCGCCTCCCCGTCGTACGCCGGCACGGACAACTGGAAGTACCGCATGGGGCAGAGCGCCTCGGCCAACATCCGCGCGACGGTGAACGCCGACGCGGAGATCGAGAGCTACCAGTACGACCTGGTGCACTCCGCGCAGCGTGAGGTGGTCGGCCTCCCGGCGCGGCGCGGCGGCGCGTCCGTGCGCAAGGCGGCCGTCGCGCCCGGCGCGCTGCTCTCGCCGCTGCCCGATCGGGACATCACCTCCACGAGCGGCGAGTACTCGTACCTCGCACACCTGGGCGGCGGCGTGCAGTCGCTGCACATGTACTTCGCCTTCGGCAGCCTGGTGGGCTTCAGCCAGGCGCGTCACGTGTGGCGCAGCGGGCGGTGCGTGGAGGTGCAGGAGCCCGGCGGCCCGGTGCAGCCGGCCAGCCCCGCCGCGCGGATGACGCTGCGCCCCTTCACCGTGCACCGGAAGGACGGCTCCCGGCCGGCCGCGCGCGTCGAGGCGCACGCCGAGGGTGGGTCCATCTCGCCGTCCGGCGAGCTGATTCCGCAGCCGGCGAGCTTCACCTACACCGCGTCGGCCACGGGCTCGGGGCGGGTGCGCTTCCGCGCCGTCTCCCGGCGCGGCATCGGGCACGGCGAGGTGCGCTTCGACCCGCTCGAGTCGGGCTCCATGATCGAGTACCTCTCCAACACGCGCTACACCATCGAGTCGCGCGAGGAGACGTCGGACGAGGTGATCGCCGGCACGCTCGCCGGCACCCAGCAGCTCAGGAGCCGGCTCACGCTCGTGCCCACGGCGCTCGTGGACGATGACGACGTGGCCGCGTTCGGCGTCGTGGCGATCACCGACCACGACATCACCGCCACGGGCTCGGTGACGAGCCGCGGGTACGACGACGGCCGGTTTGCCGGGAATGCCGGGTTCGAGATCGTGGGTGCGGGCACGACGCTGAACCCTGCCGGCGCGGGGCAGGCCAACTACGACAGCCACGCACCGGAACGCTATCCCTCGGTGATCGACACGGCCGGCGTGCTGCGCCTGTACCGGTCGAACGGCAAGCACGTGTATGAGCTCGACTTCGGGCTCACGCAGCTCGTGGCGCGCTACGATGCGACCGTCACCATGACCTACACGTGCCGCGATCCCGACGTGGCCCCGACCTCCACCTCGCGCACGACGTACTCCAACACCACGCGCCGCTTCCTCACCGAGCAGTCGGACCCGGGCGATTGCTGGCCGGCGGGCACCGGCGCGTCGCACACCCGCGACCTGCCGTTCGGCTTCGGCGCGGTGAGCGTGCTGCGCACCGCGCAGAACCCGGCCACCGGCAGCTCGGCGATGATCACGGGCGTCTACGATCCGCGACTGGGCGTGATCGAGGGCGAGGAGACCATCGTCATCAACCAGTGCGCGGTGGTGCGGGGCCACGATCCGCTGCAGCTCGTGTCCGTGCTCCAGTTCACCCCCGCCTGGATGAACGACATCGACCTGGAGCAGGGTAGCTGCCGCCTGGAGTACACGCTCCGCTGGCGCTTCTTCGTGCCGCCGGCGTGAGCCGGCGTCGGACCGCCGCGAGCCGTCACCGTCTAGGAAGTTCTTCGCATGTGGCCGCGCACGGCCGCGCATAACGTGCCTTCGCCGCACGCGTGCCCGCGGCCATGCCTCACTGACCGATAGCAGCTCTCTCCCTACCCGACCCCAGCACCCGACCATGCATTCGCACCTTCGCGCAGCCATCTCGACCATCTGCGGCATCCTCGCGCTGGCCAGCACGCCTGGCGTGTCGCAGGCGCAGCACCTCTCCTCGCGGGATCAGCTCCTGATGGTCCTCGGCTCCACCGCCCGCACCGAGACCTTCGACGAGATGACCACGAAGGGCAGCATCGTGGCGCTCAGTAATCCGAGGCTCGACGCCACCACCGTGATCCCGGGCGTCGGCGCGGGGGCGATCGAGGAAGGCATCTCGTTCACCGCCCCGAACAACGGCCACTGGTTCTTCCCGCCGAGCTATGCGTGGTACGGGAACGCCACGGGTCTCTATGCAGGAGGCGGCCGTGAGCTGAACATCTGGTTCGGCTCACCCACCACGGCCTTCGGCCTGGACCTCTGGGTCTTCTGGCACTCGTCCATCGCCACGACGATCTCGGTCTACGGCCTCGACGGCCAGCTGGTCTCGGCGAGCACGCTCAAGCCGACGCAGGGCCAGTTCTTCGGCTGGCAGAACGACGGCGGCATCTCCCGCGTGACGCTGACCGGCGGAACGAACGACGCGCTCACCGTGCGCATCGACGATCTCACCTTCGGCGCCGGGGAGATGACCACGACCCCGGAGCCCGCCACGCTCACGCTCGTGGGCGCGGGGCTGGTGCTGGTGGCCATGTCGCGCCGGCGGCGCCAGGTCGCGGCCTGAGCGACGGCGGTTGCACAGGGGCTGTCACCGAGATCCGGTGGCAGCCCCTGTCGTCGTTCGGCCGGGAGGGTCGTCGCGGCGGCGCGGCCAGCCCGGGGAGCGCATGGTCCGCGGGGCAGCGAATGATCGACGTGGTCCCCCGGAAGCGAAACACTCCCGGATCATCCCGCCGGAGCGTTGACGGACGGCCGGGACGGTCAAGCTGGTCATCCCGCAGGAGCGCGGCCGAGAGTCGAGGCCAGCCCATGCTGTCATCCCGCAGGAGCACGGCCGAAGGCAGGGCGAGTGTCGGGATCGCACTCCCTCGCGGCGGTTTGAACCCCGCACC
>DATANT010000540.1:0-2861 GCA_036266115.1 Gemmatimonadaceae bacterium
CGGATGGAGCAGATGCTCGTTGCCCTCATCTTCGAGAGAGGCACTCCATGATCACCCCGTTGTCGAACGTCCGTAGGTCCCATTCCGTCCCTCCAGAGGAAACCTCCATGCCCTCAGTGTTCCACGCTCGCCGTCCGACGACGCGACCGACGGCCGTGCGGCTGCTGCCGCTCGCCATCGGGCTGCTGTCCATGACGGCGTGCGCCCGCGCGACCTCCACGTCGAGCGCCGGCGCCGCGTCGCCGGCCGGCGCCTCGGCCAGCATGTCCGCCGCCGCGCCCAGCCCCGATCCACGCGTGGGCCTCAAGGCCGGGTTGATGGATGCCGGCCAGGCCGTGTGGAACCTGCGCGTGCTTTCCTCCACGCCGTCGCCGGACCGCTTCGCCGGCGTCACCAACTCCGACCTCGCCTTCACCGGCAAGTACGCCATCCAGGGCAACTACAACGGCTACCAGGTCTGGGACATCTCCAACCCCAGCAAGCCGGCCATCACCACGGCGTTCTTCTGCCCGGCCTCGCAGAGCGACGTCTCGGTGTACAAGAACCTGCTGTTCGTCTCGGGTGAGGGTCTCACCGGGCGCCTCGACTGCGGCGGCCAGGGCGTGAGGGAGGTGGTGAGCTCGGAGCGGCTGCGCGGTCTCCGCATCTTCGACATCACCGACATCCGCAACCCGAAGAACGTGGGCAACGTGCAGACGTGCCGCGGCTCGCACACGCACACGGTGCTGGTGGACCCCAAGGACACCGAGAACGTCTACGTCTACATCTCCGGCTCGGCCGGGGTGCGGTCGGCCGAGGAGCTGCCGGGCTGCGTGAACGCGAGCCCCGACAAGGATCCCAGCTCGGCGCTGTTCCGCATCGAGGTCATCAAGGTTCCGGTGGCGCACCCCGAGCGGGCGGCCATCGTGAGCTCGCCGCGCATCTTCAACGACCTCGTGGCGCCGCCGCGCCATGGCGAGGCGCCGGAAGACGTCGCCCGCGCCCGCACGGAAGCGGCCGCGGCCCGTGCCCAGGGGGCGTTCACGGCCTCCGTCAACGGCATGGAGATGGTGCTGCCGCCCCAGTTCACCAAGCCCATGCTCGACAGCGTCGTGGCAGCCCGCAAGGGCACCGGCGAGCCGACCGCCGCGGACAGCGCCGCGCTGCGCGCGGCGATCCCGGCCATGATCGCGCGGATGATCGGCTCGCAGGGCGAGGGCACCGGCCCGCGTCCGGGGCCCACGCAGTGCCACGACATCACCGTCTATCCCGCCATCGGGCTGGCCGGCGGCGCCTGTGAGGGCTACGGGCTGCTGCTCGACATCAGCAACCCGACCAACCCGGTGCGCATCGGCGCCGTGGCCGACTCCAACTTCTCCTACTGGCACTCGGCCACGTTCAACAACGATGGCAGCAAGGTGCTGTTCAGCGACGAGTGGGGCGGTGGCGGGCAGCCCAAGTGCCGCGCGACGGACAAGCCCGAGTGGGGCGCCGACGCGATCTTCACGCTCGTCGACCGGAAGATGCAGTTCCAGAGCTACTACAAGCTCCCCGCGGCGCAGACGGCGCAGGAGAACTGCGTGGCCCACAACGGCTCGCTCATCCCCATCCCGGGCCGCGACGTGATGGTGCAGGCGTGGTACCAGGGTGGCATCTCGGTGTTCGACTGGACCGACGCGAAGAACCCCAGGGAGATCGCGTACCACGACCGTGGCCCGGTGGATCCGGAGCGCATGGTGATGGGCGGGTCGTGGTCCGTGTACTGGTACAACGGCGTCATCGTGAGCTCCGAGATCGCCCGCGGCCTGGACGTCTTCGAGCTCACGCCGAGCGCGTTCATCTCGCAGAACGAGATCGACGCGGCCAAGACGGTGCACCTGGACTACCTGAACCCGCAGGGGCAGCCGCAGATGGTGTGGCCGCCGAGCTTCGCGCTGGCGCGTGCCTACGTGGACCAGCTGGAGCGCTCCAACGGCCTCGCCGCGGGTCGCATCGCGTCGGTGCGCCAGGCGCTCACCAGCGCCGAGCGGGCGTCGGGCTCCGAGCGGCAGGGCGCGCTCACGCAGCTCGCGTCGCAGCTGGATGGGGACGCGAACGGGGCCGGTGACGCGGCCAGGGTGCGCATGCTGGCCGGTGCCGTGAAGGAGCTGGCCGCGCAGCGCTGAGTACGACCGTCGTCACGACCGTTTGCAGGTGATCTGCCGCGCGCCAGTGAGTGCACCGCTCCACGCACTCACTGGCGCGTTGGCGTGACGGCCACCATGCGGGCTGGCCCTGGTCGCGCCGCTGGCGGTGCGGTGCCGCTATTTTTCCAGACATGGCTACTCTCTCCCCGTATCGCTCGCTGGCGCCGGAGCGCCGCGTCGCGCTCATCACGCACATGCTCAAGGCGAGCCGCGAGGCTCGCGCCCTCTACACCCAACGCCTGGTGGCGCGTGGCGGCGGCTTTCGCGCGGCCACGCTGATGTCGTGGCCCGCCGATCGGCTCGCGCGCGAGGTCGTGCGGCTCAAGGCCGAGACGTCGCAGGACGAGCTGGACCTGCTGCAGCTGCTCTACGTGGAGCTCGAGCCGGCCATCCAGATCACCTTCCTGGACGCCGCGGGCGTGGCGCACGAGAACGGGGTCATGCCCGAGCAGCTCGAGGCGCCGTACGCGGACGCCGCGGCGGTGGGCCGCGCGGCGGCCGCGGTGCGCGAGCAGCACGGCGAGGACGGCGTGCGCTACCTGCGCACCCTGGCCCGCTACAGCCGTGACGGGTGGCCGGAGATCGAGGCCGTGGTCGCGGGGATCGAGGGGTGAGGGGAGGTCCCGTACCCGCCCGCGGCACGAAGTGCCGCGGGCGGGTACGGGATGACCTGATCATCGCGCCGCGGGCGCGGCC
>DATANT010000541.1:0-2457 GCA_036266115.1 Gemmatimonadaceae bacterium
AGGCCAAGAACATGCGCCTGCCCCTCCCGGTCGACGAGATCGACGCCATCATCCTCTCCCACGCCCACATCGACCACGCCGGCCGCCTGCCGTTCCTGGTGAAGCACGGCTACGACCGGACCATCTGGTGCACCGCCGCCACCCGCGACCTGTGCGCCATCATGCTCGCCGACTCGGCCCACATCCAGGAGAGCGACGCCGAGCACCTCGCCCGCCGCGGGCGCGAGTACGTGGAGCCGCTCTACACCATGGTGGACGCCACCACCGCCGTGGAGCTCATGATCGGCGTGCCGTACAACCGCCCGATGGACATCGTGCCCGGCGTCGTGCGCGCCACCTTCCTCGACGCGGGCCACATCCTGGGCTCGGCGAGCGTGGTGGTGGAGTGCACGGAGGATGGCGTCACCAAGCGGCTGGTGTTCAGCGGCGACATCGGACGCTCGGGGCTGGCGATCATCCGCGACCCGGTGCCGCCGGAGGACGCGGACGTGGTGATCATGGAGTCCACCTACGGCAACCGCGACCACGAGAGCGTGGACGGCGCCCGCGAGCACCTGGCCCGCGTGGTGCGCGAGACGGCCCAGCGCGGCGGCAAGGTGCTCATCCCGGCCTTCGCGGTGGGACGCACCCAGGAGCTGGTCTACGACCTCCACGAGCTGGCCCACGCGGGCCAGATCCCGGCGATCCCGATCTACATCGACAGCCCGCTGGCCACCAACGCCACCACGGTGTTCGAGATGCACCCGGAGGTGTTCGACCACACGGAAGACCTGGTGCAGAAGGTGAACAAGCTCTTCCGTTTCGAGCTGGTGCACTATACGGCCGACGTGGAGGAGTCCAAGGCGCTCAACCAGCGCCAGGGCCCCATGGTGATCATCGCGGCATCGGGCATGGCGGAATCGGGCCGGATCCTGCATCATCTGCGGCACGGCGCGGCGGACCAGCGAAACACGATCCTCGTCGTGGGCTTCATGGCGGAGCACACGCTCGGCCGCCGCATCGTGGAGCGGCGCGACGTCATCAAGGTGTTCGGCGACGAGATCCCGCTCCGCGCGAAGGTGGAGGTGCTCAATGGCTACAGCGCGCACGCCGACCGCACGGAGCTCCAGCACTGGCTGGAGCGCGTCCGCGCGACGTCGCCCCGGCTGCAGCAGGTGTACCTGGTGCATGGCGAGCCCCAGGCGCAGGATGAGCTCGCGCCGACGATCGCCGCGATGAACCTGTCCGTGAGCTGTCCGACGCCGGGAACCACCACCCCCTTCTAGCCATGCCGCTGCCCGAGGCTGCACGGGCGACCGAGAGCAGCGCGGCGCCGAGCGCGGCGACGCGCATCCTGCAGGCCACCATCCGCCTGCTGGTGGAGCGCGGTGCGGGACGGTTGAGCCTGCAGGACGTGGCGGAAGCGGCAGGCGTGAGCAAGGGGCTCATCCACTACCACTACCACGACAAGGACACGCTGCTCACGCGCGCGGTGGAGGGGATCACCGCGGACCTCGCGCGGCGCGAGCGCGCGGCGCTGGCCGAGAGCACGCCGCGCGGCGTGGTGGACGACCTCTGGCGGTGGATCAACAGCGAGCTCCGGCGCGGCCACGTGCGCGCGCTCCTCGAGCTCGCCCAGGAGCCGAGCGCGCTGGTGCGCGAGGCGATTCGCTCCACGGCCATGGCCCGGCGCACGGAAGCCGCGCAGACGGCCACGCGCCTGTTCACGGTGCTCGGCCTGCAGCCGCGCGTGCCGGCCGAGCTGGTGGCCGAGGTGATGGTGGCGTTCATGGACGGCCTCGCGTTCAACACGGATCTCCTGCCGGAGGAGAATCCGCGCGTCGCGTTCGACGTCTTCTGGCTCGGCACGCTCTCACTGGCCGAGTAGCGCGGCCCCGCCCTTCGAGCACGTGCGACGCGGCGCGTTCCACCCGGCGATCCACGGGCCCCTCCCCCCGCGGCGATCTCAGCCCTTAACTTGGGGCATGACGTCTCGCCGCATCTCTCCGTGGGGCCGCGTCGCCTTTGCGGCGGTCGGGTGCGTGGCGCTCGCCTGGGTAGCGTCGGCGGCGCTCGTCATCGCGGTGAGCCGCATGGACCGCGCGCGCCCCTCGCAGGCGATCATCGTGCTGGGCGCGGCGCAGTACGGCGGGCGCCCGTCGCCGGTGCTCCGCGCGCGGCTGGACCACGCCATCGACCTGTGGCAGGCTGGCCTGGCGCCCCGGCTCATCCTCACCGGCGGTGTGGGCAAGGGCGACACCACCAGCGAGGCCGCGGTGGGCCGCCGCTACGCGCTGCGCAAGGGCGTACCGGACGCCGCCATCCTGGTGGAGGACCGCGGGCGCACGACGATCGAGTCCATGCACGCGGTGGGGCTCATGATGTCCGGCTTCGGCCTGGACACGGCGGTGCTTGTGAGCGACCCGTTCCACATGCTCCGCCTGCACCTGCTCGCGCGGCAGAACGGGATGGTGGCCT
>DATANT010000542.1:0-5586 GCA_036266115.1 Gemmatimonadaceae bacterium
GGTGCGGTGATCGCCGCAATCACGAACTCGCGCAGCGTGCGCCCGCGCGAGATGCGGGCGAGGAAGACCCCGACGAACGGCCCCCATGCGAGCCAGAACGCCCAGAAGAACAGCGTCCATCCGCCCATCCACTCGGCGCCGCCGGGCTCGTAGGCGAAGGTCTGCAGCGTTCGTGCGGGAAGCGTGACAAGGAACCGGCCGATGTTCTCCACGAGGGCGTTCAAGAGGAACGCCGTCTGGCCGGTGACGAGTATGTAGACCATCATCGCCACGGCGCTCCAGAGGTTCAGCTCGGAGATCCAGCGAATGCCGCGGTCGACGCCAGACGTGGTGGCCGCGATGGTCAGGACCACCGCGCCGATGACCAGCGCGATCTGCAGCGCGAGGCCCTCCTCCAGGCCGAAGATCAGCGAGAATCCGACGTTCAACAGTACGACGCCGATGCCCATCGACGTAGCGACGCCGAACACGGTCCCGACCAGCGCGATGATGCTGATGCCGTCGCCCAATGGGCCGCGCACGCGCTTGCCGAGCAGCGGGTAGAGAGCCGCACGGATCGACAGGGGCATGCCCCACCGGTAGGCGAAGTACCCCATGGCCATGCCGAGCAGCGCATACATCGCCCAGCCGGCGATGCCGTAGTGGAACATCGTCCAGACGACCGCGTCCTGCATTGCAGCGGATGTGCGGCCTTCGCCGGAGGGCGGATACAGGTACTGCACGACGGGGCCGGTGACCGAGAAGAAGAGCATGTCGATCCCGACACCCGCGGCGAACAGCATCGCGACCCAGGTCACGAGCTTGTACTGCGGCCGCGAGTGGTCGGGACCGATCCGCACGTCGCCTTCCTTGGAAAGCGCGACCCAGAGCACGAAACCGGTCACGAGCGTCATCGTGAGCACGTAATGCCAACCGAGGTTCGTCGCGATCCAATCGACGGCCGTCTTCATCGTCGTGCGCGCGACATCGGGCATGCGGATGGCCGCGACCGAGAAGGCGAGGATCACCACCGACGAGATCACCAGAACACGCCAGGCGATGTGGGCCGTGCGGTGCTCGAGCAGTTCCTCGCGTCCCTTGCTGAGGTCGCTGCGCGACACCGGCGTGTCGTCGTCGACCGGACGCTCAGGCCGGCGTTGCGTGCCGCCGAATCGGCTGCGCTCGAGCGGCGGATGCGGCTTCGCTGCCTGCGCGGTCGGCGCTTGCATGTTCGGCTGAGCGGTTCCGGAGCGTTCGTCGTCGGATGGCTCGATCGACATGGGGTTACTCCTTCCTCGGGGCGCGCCGCCTCCCCTTCAGCAGGTGGCAACGCGATGGATGAAGTTGGCGATCGCCTCGATGGCGCATCAAGTGAGCGGCGAGAGGCAGCGGTGAAGCTCGCTTTGCAAGGCGCGATTCCACACTGCGCCAGCAGGTAGCTGAGGAGGATCAATGCCGTCGCGAGGGAGGCGAGCGCTGCATGGATGTCAGCGCAGCGCTCGTCGCGGATGCGGATCCGGCAAAAGCGGTTGAACCAGGCGCCCGTGCGTTCGACCACCCGGCGGTGCCGCGGATCCCCATGAGGGTGGTGGATCGGCGGGATCGCCGCCGGGACCTGCTCGAGAACGACCGAGTCATTCACGTTCGCTGCCGTGAGGAGCGTCGCGAGGGGGATACCGTTGGCGTCGACCACCAGATGGCGCTTCGAGCCAGTCTTGCGGCGGTCCGGAGGCGTTGCCAGACGCCGGCGGCCGACCGGTCCCCCAGCCGCCGCCCGCAGACTCCTGGTCCGCCCTCCCGAAGTCCTTCCCACGCCGACACGCGCTCTTCTATGCGTGGCACGGTGTGCGGTCGACTGGCGCACGTCACGACAGCTGGCCCGGGCACGCCCGTGGTACGATGGGGTATTACGGTCGCATCGCGGTGCGATGGCATCGGGATGGTGCGCGGCCTCGCGGCCGGCCCGCCACATGCAGGCTGGTTGCCGCACGATCGGCCGCCCGGGTCGCTCCCGGGAGTCGCCGGCTCGCCCCGCCCGTCGCCTTGCACCCCAACCCTGCCGCATGCCCGAGGTCTCTCACCCCCTGGACGCCCTGCTGTCCGGCAGCTACACCGTCGAGCGAGTGCTCGGCCACGGTGGGATGGCCACGGTCTATCTGGCCAGCGAGCACAAGCACGACCGCACGGTGGCCATCAAGGTGCTGCGCCCGGAGCTCTCCGCCTCGCTCGGCGCGGAGCGCTTCCTGCGCGAGGTGGGCATCGCGGCGCGGCTCTCCCACCCGCACATCGTGCCGCTCATCGACTCGGGCGAGGCCGGCGGGCTGCTCTACTACGTCTCGTCGTACATCGCGGGCGGATCGCTGCGGGACCGGCTGCAGCGGGAGGGGCGGCTGCCGGTGCAGGATGCGCTGCGCATCACGCAGGAGATCGGCGCTGGGCTGGACTACGTGCACCGCGCCGGGTACGTGCATCGCGATGTGAAGCCCGAGAACATCCTGTTCGCCGACGGCCACGCCATGCTCGCCGATTTCGGCATCGCGCGCGCCTTCGGCGGCCAGAGCAACGAGTCGCTCTACATCACCGACACCGGCATCGTGCTCGGCACGCCGGAGTACATGAGCCCCGAGCAGGCGAGCGGCGAGCACGAGCTGGGCAGCACGAGCGACATCTACAGCCTGGCCTGCGTGGTGTACGAGATGCTCGTTGGCGAGCCCCCGCTGCGCGGCGCCAACGCGCGATCCACCATGGCCAAGCAGGTGACCGAGATTCCGCGCTCCGTGCGCATGGTGAGGCCGGAGCTGCCGCCCGCCATCGATCGGGCCGTGGCCAGGGCACTGGCCAAGGACCCGGCGCAGCGATTCGCGAGCGTGGCCGACTTCACCGCCGCCATGCAGGCGGAGGAGCCGGGCAGCCGCCGCGTGGCTCCGAGAGCGACCCGCAGCGTGGCCGTACTCCCCTTCGTCAACGCGAGCCCGGACCCCGAGAACGAATACCTGAGCGACGGCATCACCGACGAGCTGATCGACCGGCTCGCCAAGGTGGACGGCCTGCGCGTGGCGTCGCGCACGTCGGTGTTCGCGCTCAAGGGTCAGCGGCGGGACATCCGCTCCCTCGGCGCCGCCCTGGGCGCCTCGGAGGTGCTGGAGGGCACGGTGCGCAAGGAGCGCCAGCAGCTCCGCATCACGGCGCAGCTCACCTCCGTGGACGACGGGCAGCTGCTCTGGTCCCACCGCTACGACCGCACGCTGGAAGACGTGTTCGCCATCCAGGACGAGATCGCGAACACGATCGTGAACACGCTGCGCGCCACGTCGTTCGCGGATCTCGCGGTGCCGCCGCGCAAGCGCTACACGGAGAACACGGTGGCGTACGGGTTGTATCTCAAGGGCCGCTACGTGTGGAACCAGCGCACGCAGGAAGGCGTGGCGCAGGCTATCCAGTACTTCGAGCAGGCGATCGCCGAGGACGACCAGTACGCGCTGGCCTATACGGGGCTCGCCGATTCGTACGCGCTGCACGTGGACTACCGCAGCGTGCCGGTGGCCGAGGGCTTCGAGCGCGCCAAGGCCTATGCGCGCCGCGCGCTGGAACTGGACGAGTCGCTGGCCGAGGCGCACGCGTCGCTCGCCTGGAGCCTGTTCATCTACGACTGGGACTGGGCTGGCGCCGACCGTGAGTTCCGTCGCGCCATCGAGCTGGACCCGTGGTATGCCACGGGGCACCAGTGGTACGCGCTGCTGCTCGCGTCGCAGGAGCGCCACGCCGAGGCGATGGAAGAAGGACGCACCGCGACCGAGCTGGACCCGGCCTCGCAGTCCGCGCGGCGCGGACTGGGCTGGCTGGCCTTCTACGCGCGGCACTTCGACGACGCGCGCGAGTACCTGACGCGCGCCGTGGCCCTGAACCCCACGGCGGAGGAGACCTATCGCGCGCTGGGCCTCGTGCTCGCCGTGCAGGGACGGCTGGACGAGGCCGAGCGCACGCTCCGCGAGGCCGCGAGCATGCCCGCCGCTGGCACGTACACCACGGCCACGCTCGGCTATGCCCTGGCGCGCGCCGGCAAGCGCGCCCAGGCCGAAGCCCTGCTCCGCGAGCTGGAGGCGAGGGCGCGCGAGGAATACGTGTCGCCAGTGTCGTTCGCCACGCTGCACCTGGGCCTGGAGCGCATCGAGGACGCGCTTCACTGGACCGAGGAGGCGTGCAACGAGCGCCGTGGATGGATGGCGTACCTGCGCGTGAACGCCATCATGGATCCGCTGCGCGGCGAGCCGCGATTCCACGCGCTGATGCGGCGGATGCGGCTCGACCGGCGGTGATGACCGGCGGACGTCGGCGGCACTCGACATGGTGAGGTGACGCGGGGCGAGCTGGATGGGGTCTCCAGGCTGTCGGTGACCCCACCCCCTTCGCGCCGAGGCCTCCCATGACCGCTCGCCGTCGTCCGCTGCTGCGCGCGATCCCCGCGCTGCTCTCCACCGTGCTGCTCGTGTCCGGCGCGGCGTGCGGGCGTGAGCCGGTATCCGCGCTGCCCCTGGAGTTCCAGATACGGAGCGACGTGCCCTACGTGCGCGGCGTGATCGTGGAAAAGCGCTCCACGGACACTGGGGGCACGACGATCCACGTGCGCCACCAGGGAGGCGACCCCGCGATGGTGACCGACGCGATCGTGAGCCTGCCCGACAAGCTGCTGCTGCGCTGGGCGGATGGCGCGCCGGCCGCGCCGGCGGATCTGCGGCTCGGCCGTCGGGTCACGGTCTGGGTCACCGGGCCGGAGCTGCGGTCTCTCCCGCCACAGGTCACCGGCAGCGCGATCCTGCTGGCGCGCTGACAGGCCCGGCGGCGGTCAGCCGCCGCGTGCGGGCCATGGACCGGTGAGCTCCACGAGGCACAGCGCCGAGGGGGCCGCGGGATCATCCTGATCCACGATCACCTGCACGTGCCGCTCGTGCCCGGGGGCTGGGGCCAGGCCCTCCACCTTGCCCTCGAACGGCGCGCCGTCCTCGTTGACGATCGTCGTGTACGTCCCCGCTCCCCCGGGTTGCAGCGCGCCGAGCACCGAGCCGGCCACCGGGCCGTCGCGCTCGGCGTCGGGCGACCGTTCCGCGGCGGCGGTGAAAAGGAATCCGTCTCCCCAGGCGGTGGCGTCGGTGAATCCCAGCCGCGTGCCACCCATCTCGCCCAGCGCGTACTGCGTCACGTCCTCCGGCTCCGGCGGCTCCACGTCGTCGGACCGCCGGAGGTAGTGGGCCAGCCGGGGCCAGTCCAGCGTGCAGGTGGCGTTCACCGGCTCCAACCCGCGGCGCGGCGCGCCGTTGCCGCGCTCGAACAGCCAGATCCGCCCGTCCCGGTAGGCCGCGCCCTCGATATTGAGCTCGCTCCCCGCGAAATCCGCGGTCGCCTCGAGCATGGCGTAGAGTGCGCGGGCGTGCCGCACCACCACCGTCGGCGCCGCGGACTCCACGCCCTCCAGCATCACCACCCGGTCGCGCCGCTTGCCGGACCCGGATCCGAACGCCACCAACACCGCCGTGCCGTCCGGCCCCGGCGCCACGGTGCATGCCTCGAGGTCCAGCCGGAACTTCTTGTTGCCCCGCACGTCGTCGAACT